>SVTW01000080.1 GCA_015063585.1 Oscillospiraceae bacterium | reverse complement strand
GCATGCCTCACCTACGCAAAACTTCGACTCGGGGCTTCGCCCCTTCGCTCAGGATGACGCAGAAGGGGAATTACAAATACGCATACACGCGTGTTTTTCTTTATCGGTAGTGCCGGCAGGGTCTTGGTGGCGCCTGACGGCAATCGGCAGTACCTAAGTCCTGAGACGACAGACACTCCATCACACAATAAAAATTCGTTCGGGAAAGTTCTTGAAAGGTGTCGGAAAACTTCTTTCAAGAAGTTTTCTGACGAAAACCGCGCCCCCCCGCATAAACCGCGTCCCCGCGTCCTCCGCGAGTGCCGGCAGGGTCTTGGCTAGCCTCGACGGCAATTGGCAATACCTGAGTCCTGAGCCGACGCGCACTCCATCACACTATAAAAATCGTCCGGAAAGGTTTTGGGGGTGCAGGGGGACTTTTTCAAAAGTCCCCCTGCATAAAATTTCCTAAAAAATCGCGGGGGACTTGTACAGTCCCCCGCATAAGTGCGATTTTAATTCTTATTCTGCTTCGGGAATGATCAGACCGTAGGCACCGTCGCGGCGGGTATAAACCACGCAAGCGGCACCGGTTTGGTCATCGGTGAAAACGAAGAACTGATGTCCGAGCAGGTTCATCTGCAAGATGGCTTCCTCGGGAGACATCGGCTTTGTGGAATAGGTCTTGGTACGAATGATCTGCTCATCATCGGTGGGGGTGTCGTCATATTCATCGGGCGCGGGCGGAACGAAGCTGCCTTCGCGCAGGCGGCGTGCGAGACGCGTTTTATTTTTGCGGATCTGTCGTTCGATATTGGAAACGGCTTGGTCGAGCGCGTCGCGGAAGCTTTCGGCTCCCACCTCACTGCGGAAGAGGGTGCCCGATGCCGAGATTGTGATCTCGATGGTTTTCTCATTATGTTTACAGCTCAAGGTGACGGTCGCGTCTCCTTCGCCGGTAAAGAATTTGTCAAGCTTTTTCATTTTCTTTTCGATGAGATCTTTCATGTCATCGTAAACGCTCATCTGTCTGCCAACAATGGTAATCTTCATTTAGGGTACCTTCCTTTCTTGGTTCCTTTCGACGGAAGTTTTCTTCCGCATTTTTATTATAGCACAATTTCAGGACGGTGTAAAGATGGAACAAGCATTTTTGACGTATTGCCCGACACCTTGTGCAAAATGATCAGAAAAAAATGCGCGGATGATGATTTTAGGATTGACAGGACGGATAAAATTTGATATAATAAAAGAAGAGTGTGCGCGGACCTTCTTTTTTGAGGTCTGCGTTTTCCAATCACGGAAGGGTGGGGGATGAATCATGGAAACAGCCGAATATATCCGCAAATTGCGCGCAAGGCTTCTCTATCATGCCAAGCGATATTACGTGGACGACGATCCCGAGATTTCGGACTATGAATATGACCGCATGTATGCCGAGCTTCTTGCACTGGAGGCGGAGCACCCCGAGCTTTACGATCCCGCCTCTCCCACACAGCGCGTAGGCGGGCGTCCGCTTGACAAATTTGAAAAGGTGACGCATGCGGTGCAGATGAACTCACTCTCTGACGTTTTTTCCTATGAGGAGCTGCTCGATTTTATCACGCGTGTGAATGAACAAATGGAGGAGCCGCCGATTTGGTCGGTGGAGCCGAAAATTGACGGTCTTTCGGTATCTTTGCGCTATGAAAACGGTGTTTTCGTGCAGGGCGCGACGCGCGGAGACGGTTTTGTGGGCGAGGATGTGACGCAGAATTTGCGCACGATCTTTTCCATTCCCATGACACTTCCCGAGCCGTTGAGTCTTACCGTGCGCGGTGAGGTTTACATGCCGCGGCGCGTGTTTGAACGTTTGAATGCCGCGCGCGAAGCATCGGGACAGGCACTTTTGGCAAATCCCCGAAATGCAGCGGCAGGCTCGCTCCGTCAGCTTGATCCCAAGATTGCCGCCGAACGCGCGCTTGATATTTTTGTATTCAATTTTCAGGAGGGAAGCCTCTATACCGACGGGCATGCCCCCGCAACACATACCGAAACGCTCGACCGTCTTGCCGCACTCGGATTCCACGTGCTGGAAAATCGCATTGGCACCTCGGAATGCGATGCGGTGATCGCTCACATCAAAGCGGTGGGCGAAATGCGGGACGCGCTCGCTTATGACATCGACGGAATTGTTGTAAAAATTGACAAACTTTCCGACCGAATCCGACTCGGAGAGGGGACGAACACGCCGAAATGGGCAGTTGCATACAAGTTTCCGCCCGAGCAGAAGCAGACGAAGCTGGAGGACGTGACGGTAGCCGTAGGGCGCACGGGCGTTTTGACTCCCACAGCGGTCCTGTCTCCCGTGCGATTGGCAGGCACAACGGTCTCGCGTGCAACGCTCCATAATTTGGAATTTATCCGCGAGCGTGACATTCGCATTGGGGATATCGTCACGGTGCAAAAGGCGGGTGACATTATCCCCGAGGTGGTTCGGTCACATGCCGATCTTCGTTCTGCCAACGTACGTGAATTCTATATGCCAACGCATTGCCCCTCCTGCGGCGAGCCTGTTTTCTATGATGCCGACGAGGGTGCCGCAACGAGATGTACCAATAGCCGCTGTCCCGCCCAACTCTCACGCGGGATCGAGCATTTTGCGTCCAAGGACGCCATGAATATTGATGGGCTTGGACCGCAGATCGTTGACGCGCTTTTGAAAAATAAGCTGATTGCCGATGCGGCGGATCTCTATTCGCTCCGCGTGGAGCAGATTGCCGAAATGGAGCGAATGGGCGAAAAATCGGCGCAAAATCTCATTGACGCGATCGAGCGTTCCAAGTCGGCAGGGCTTGAGCGGTTGATCTACGCGCTCGGGATCCGAAACGTTGGGGAGGTTGCGGCTGCGGCACTTGCGGCACGCTTCCGCACGCTTGACGCTTGCATGCGCGCGACGGTGGAGGAACTTTGCGAAATTCCCGATTTCGGGCAGATCACAGCGGAATGCGTGGTGAATTTCTTTTCGCATTCGCAAAACGTGGAGCTTTGCGAGCGGTTGACCGAGGCAGGGCTTTTGACCGTGGCGACTGCAAAGGAGACCGACGATCTCTTTAAGGGACTCACCTTTGTGCTCACGGGTACGTTGCCAACCATGTCGCGTGACGAAGCGGCAGCTAAGATCAAGGCGGCAGGTGGCAAGGTTTCGGGCTCTGTCTCCTCCAAAACCTCCTACGTGGTTGCGGGCGAGGCGGCAGGCTCCAAGCTGACCAAAGCGCAAACGCTTGGTATCCCCGTGATCGACGAGGAGACGCTGATGAGTATGATCGAGAAAAGAGAGATATAGGATTTATGCAGGGGGAACTTCTCGAGAGAAGGTTCCCCCTGCACCCCTTCAAGAGCTTTCCAAAGCGCTTTTTGGATGATGATTGTATCGCGCATGCTTCACTTTATGAACGTCTCATACGCTTCAAGGTTGTTTTTTTCTCTCGTGACAGTGTTGACATGCTGTCATTTTCGTGTTATAATCAAAAATGAAAATTCAAGTAAAGGAGACCGTATCATGAAAAAAGCACTTGCCATTCTGCTTGTCCTGACCTTTCTGCTCGCGCTCGTATCCTGCGACGCCAAGGGGAGCACACCCGATACCTCTGCCGCCAATAAGATTGTTTACGGCGCGCGCTATATCCGTTTGGAGGATATTTCGGAGCCCGCTGAGAAGCAGAACTATTATGTCGTCTACAAGGATCGCATCGAGTTTCATTCTTATTACTATTCTTCGCTTTCCGAGACGAATAGAGAGTGTACCGTTACCTACAAATATACTATTATGGACGAGGGCACGCTTGCCTATTTCTATCATTCGGACGAACCCGAAAATACTGTGAGAACCGACAGAACCGGACTCCTGCTTTTCTCCGAAAACGTGCTCGCAACAACTGCGGGAGTTCTCTTTGTTCGCGAGGACTACGCCAAGAACGAGCTCCCGAATTTTGACAAATAAAAGATGTAGGGAGCTTTTCGCGTCTATGATAGGATGAGCCCGTAATTTCTGAATTTGAGAGGAGAATTTTTGGATGCGAAAGGATCAAGGGCATTATAAAACACGGAGGGGGACTTCAAATAGGAAGGCTTTTATTGGCTTTTTGATCTCGGAGCTTCTCATTTTAATCGTCTTTTTGATGCTACTCTATCAAAGTATGCCTGCAACAGAGAACAACACCCGCCAAATTTCGGGTGTTGTTGAAAAGGTCGAATATGAAAGGGTGTTTTCGGAATATCGCCTGCGAATATATGTTGACGGTGTGCGTTATCAATTCGGCAATTTGGGAGTCGGCGCGACCTACTCTAATCGGGAAATCTATGAAAATATCAGGGAAGGCGAAACGCTCACGGTGCGATATGTCGAAAGGCTTGGCGTGAAGGGCTTTGAAAATTGGGTGGTAGATGCGCGATCGGATCGCGCGGTTTACCGATCGATTGACGAATATCATGCCCAGACGCGCGGTGTATGGATCGGGGAAATCATTTTGTTTTCTGCTTTTCAAGCGATTTGGGGACTGGTCCTGTGCATATATTGGATTCTGTTTCGCAAATCGTAAAAAAACGGTAAGAGGTGCTCTTGAAGGAGTGCCTCTTGTTTTATTTTTCCAGAGTCATCCTGAGCCACGTAGTGAGCGAAGGATCTTGATTCTTTTAGTTAAAGTCAGAAGATCCTTCGGGACTTGCGCACCCTCAGGATGACTCCGGAAAAGAATGAGAAATCGTGATAAAATGAAAAAAGGACGCGATCAAACGATGCGTCTGTGAAAAAATCTGGTATAAAAAAGACATCAAATGATGTGTCCGCGCACAAATAAATAACCTTTCTTTTCCTCCTTTTGAAAGTTTTTGGGATGGGGGTGCGGGGGAAGGACTTTTTTCAAAAAGTCCTTCCCCCGCAAAAAATCTTCTCTCCCCCTGCATTGCATAACAAAACTCATTCATCAATTCACATCAAATGCGAAGATGTGCGCTTGGGCACTGCCGTAGGTCTCCTGAAGCGATTCGGAGAAGTAAGTAGAAACGGGAACAAGACGGATCGCGGTTGTTTCCACGTTAAGCGTGCCGCGCACGAGGCGCTGGCGATTGGAATCGGTGGACCAAACGACCTGCCATTCGCCATTGTCATCAAGAGCCTCGATACGGAAGGACTTGAGCAGGCTCTTGGGGAAGCCGAAGGTGGTGTTGTTGTAGTCTCTGCTGCGGAAAAGCGTGCAGGAGATGGTGAGAATGTTGGGGTTCCCTTCGGTAAATTCGCGGTCAAGGTCGCTGTCGGCAACGAGGCGGAATCCGTTGACCTTCTTCTTCTCGGAGAAGGTGTAGGTGATGGGGCGATTGCACATGCCGTAGTAGCCGTTGTCATTTCCCCAGATCTTGCGGTCGAGACCGTTGTGCAGAACAGAAGCGTCACCGTAGTCGGCATCGAGTGTTGCCGCACGGGTGAGTGCGGGCATCTCGCGGCGGAAGCCGGGCAGGAAGCAGTCGTCCTCAAGCAGGGTGTTCTGCAATTCTTTGATGTAGCGCTGACCAAGCTCGCGCGGGTTGACTCCGTAGCGGACCGCAAGTGCCGCTGCCGTACCGATTGCCTGACCCATCACGCCGCAGGTCGCCATTACGCGGACGGTGCTGAACGCGATGTGCGTGGTACTGATATTTCTGCCCGCAAAGAGCAGATTATCCACGTTTTTGGAGTAGAGCGAACGGAACGGAATGCCGTAGGGCTCATTGAGGCGAACCTTTTGCAGGTGTGCGCCGCCCTTGCCGTTCATGTAGAAGCCGCCGGGGAGGTGGTTGTCGATCTGCCAACCGCCGTATGCAACCGTGTCCTCAAATTGACGCGCGCCGATCACATCGTCCTGCACCATCACGTAGTCGCCCACGTAGCGGCGGCTTTCGCGCTTGCCGGGCAAAAATCCGATCCAATCAAGCTCCCAATTATCGGCACCGTGGTCGCCGCGGTTCTTGATGTGATCCCAAACGCCAAACGCGATCTTGAGCAGCTCGTCACGGACCGTTTCGGTGTCGCGGATCGAATCGACCTCGCCGCCAAGCTCGATCCAATAGAAGTTGGTGTAGGGGTGGGTCAGACACTTATGAGGCTTGTTGTTCATTTCCTCATCGGTGTTGTATACGTATGCCCATTCGGGGGGAATGTAGGTGCATTTGTGGTCGGTTTCATGTGCTTGGATCATCAAGCTCATACCCATGGTCTTGCGGTCACCGATCTCCAGTGCCATTGTTTCACCAAAGTCCTTTTTTGCCTCGCGACCAACCATATATTCGGC
>SVTW01000079.1 GCA_015063585.1 Oscillospiraceae bacterium | reverse complement strand
CTGCATCTTAATGAATCAGCCCCAATTGCGGTGTTTAGCCGCAAAGCAAAAACGTCGGGGGTGAGTACCAAATGCATTTTTGCATTTGACTCACCCCCTATTTTTGTGTAAGAAACGGATCGCGTTATGCGTTTTGGGTTTCGAGTTCGATCGAAGCCGTTACAATAAAGTTTTTCACCGATTCAATGATCTTTTCACACTGCGGCTTATTGTCATAGGATTCACCGATGAAGGCAGCCGCCGAGCCGATGTTTTTGAGTACGTAGCGATAGTTTCCGAACTTATCGCGGTCAACAAAGAAGTTGCCAACGTATGCGGCGCGCTTGAAGGAGGTGATACCCTCGCGGCAAGCCTTTTCACTTGCATAGTAGCGGCTGGAGTAGAGGATCTGTCCGTTATTGGCAAGCAGGTAGAAGCAATAGTGCTTGTCGTCCTCACGGTAGATTTCAAACTTACCCATTTTCTGAGCGGTTGCCTCTGCTTTTTCCACTGCCTTCCAGTCAATATCATCGGGCGTGCGTTTACTGTTCTTTGCGGCTTCAAAGGCGGCAATTGCCTCTTTGGTGGGGTTATAGCGAAGAACTTTCGAATTGGATGCGAAGTTCTTTACCGATTCCACGCATTTTTGGCATTGCTCCTTGGTGGTATAGTTTTCACCGTAATATTTACGTGCGAGAATGAAGCGGTAACGGCCGTACTTATCAACCTTCACTTCAAATTTTCCTTCCGCAACTGCCTTTTTAAAGGTCTTCATGCCGTTGATCGCGCCGATCAGCGTGGTAAAGCTGGGGCTGTCAAAAAGCATTTGTCCGTTATTGGCGATGAGGTAGAAATGGAAGCCGTCAACCTCCAGATCAAACTCATATTTTCCAACCGCCTTAAACGTACTGCGCAAAACCTCCTGCTCCGCCTCCTCAATTGCCTGATCAAACGCAAGGCGGATATCCTCCTCGGTGGTTACGAAGAAGGGGCGGGGTGCCGAAGCGGGTGCGGCGGTAACGCCTGCGGGCTTCGCGATGGGTTTTGCGGGAGCCTTCGCCGTTGCGGGCTTCGCGGCAGGTTTTGTGGGTGTTTTTGTTGTTGCGGGCTTTGCGGCGGGCTTAACAGCAGCCGCGCGGGGGGCTGCCTTTTTTGCAGGCTGCTTAGCAGGCGCGGGAGCCGCCTTTTCAGCAGCAGCGGGCGTCGAGGTGGGAACCTTCACGTTTTTAATGGAAGGTCCTGCGGGAGCTTCCTTCGCAGCAGGAGCCGCGGCAGGCTTTTCCTCCTTTACGGCGTCATTTTTTTTCTTTTTCAGTTTGTCAAATAAAGCCATGATAGACCTCCGAATTATAAAGTAATAAATTATTTATATATCCATTTTATCACAAAAAAAAACAGTTGTCAACCGCTTTGGGGTGAGAAAAAAATTTTTTGCAAAAAAAAGACTCGACAAAAGAGGAGCCGATTCGCATATTTCACGAATCGGCTCGGTTTTGTGTTTTGCGCAACTTTAAAAATTGCTTGTTCAGATCACCGTAAGATGCAGGTCCACGCAATCGGGGAGCTCGTCGGTGACGCAGGTTACCCCTTCGGGGCACTCGACTGTCATATCGATCCGCGTTCCGTTCCGTTTCCATACCAGCGATGCCTTACCCGCGGGGAACTCGTAGGTTGCCTGTGCGTGTTCGATTTCACGGAGCGGTGCGAGGCGGAGAGCCAACGTCTTGTCGTCCATCGGGCACAGACCTGCCAAGCGTGTAAAGAACCAACGCGAGATATCACCGAGGAAGTGGTGGTTGTGCGAGGCACGGGTCGCAAGATCTGCGGGGGAGAGGATCCATTCGGGAATGGCGGTTTCGCCAATGTCAATGAGATAGCTGTAGGAGGGATAGTCGGGCTTCATGATCATGCGATATGCAAGCTCGTTTTCTCCAAAGTCGGAGAGCACGTGGAAGATCGTATGCAGACCCATAAAGCCACAGTCGAAGCTATCGCCCTTTGCGTGGATAAACTCCACAAGCTTATCAAATGCGGGGCGGCGCTCGTTTTCTTCAAAAACGCCGTAATAGAGACCGAGCGCCTGAGAGGTTTGACAATTTCCCGCAAGGGTAGCATTCTCGGTGTCGAGCAGCTCACGGCGAATGGTGGCACGCATGTCGTTGTAGACCGCTTTTGCATATGCGGCGGAGTGCGTTTGTCCGATTGCCTCAAACATTTCTGCCGCCTTGCCCGCGATATCCATTACCGTGATCGAATCGGTGAGCGCGAGCGGTGAATCGTATGCCGATGCCTTGAGCTTGCCCGTAGGCACCCAGTCGCCAAGACCGATCGCAATGGTTCCGTCCTCGGAGCGGCGCGTCATAACATATTCCAAATACCGCAGCATTGCGTGCGCGTTTTCGCGGATCACGTCGGTGTTGCCGCGATAATGATAGAGCATATAGGGGAGATTGAAGAGTACGCTATCCCAGGTTGGTCCGTTGCCCCATGCATAGCCCCAGCCGCCCGTAGGCACGATTCCGGGGAGCTCGCCGCGCTCGTTTTGCGCCTTGCGAATGTTTTCGAGCCATTGGCGGTAGCTGGGCGCGGTGTCATAGAAGAGCGTTGTCATATCCGAGGACATCGAAGCATCCCCCGTCCAACCGTTCTTTTCGCGGTGCGGGCAGTCGGTGGGGAAGTAGTAGAAGTTCGAGCGGATCGAGTTTTGTACCATATCCCACAGACGATTCACGCGTTCGTTTGAGCAGGAAAAGTCGGCAATCGGGCGCAGATCGGTGCTCATGCGCAGATAGGTGAGCAGCTCGGGTGTTGCCTGCTCCTCGGTGATACCCGTTACCAAAACGTAGCGGAAGCCCATATAAGAGAACCGCGGCATCCATGTTTCAGTCGCGTTTCCGCGCAGCGTGTATGCATAAACGTATACGTGATCGGGGCGATCATAGATCGGGGTGTGGCGGCCCGAGAAAATAATATTGTCGATGAAGGGCTTTCCGTCCTTGAGTAATTCGTAATGCTTCATCTTGACGCACTGACCCGCCTCACCTTTGATCGAAAGGCGGCAAACGCCTGCCGAGTTAATGCCAAAATCATAGAGATATCCCTCCTCGATCTTTTGGATCGAAACGGGACGTACCGCATCATAAACCGCGATCGGCTCTGCGGTACAGGGGCGTAGAGCACCGCGAACCGGCGTTGTGACTACGGTTGCAGGCGACCAATCGGAGTCGTCGAAATCGGGCAGATTCCAACCGTCAATTTCAAGCCGTGCATCATAATGCTCGCCCATGCGGATTTCGTCAAAGAGCAGGGGAGAGGGGTGGGTGCGGAACGTCTCGTCGGCACAGAGTTTCATCTCGGTGCCACCCACTTGAGCGGAAAGCTCAAGCGCTACGCAGGGGGCGGACTTCCAAGGCGCCTGGTCAAAAACCCATACGCCGCCGCCAAAGGGATTCATAAAGCCGTTTCCAAGCAGAATACCGATCACGTTATCGCCCTCGGTGAGCAGAGCTGAAAGATCGTATGTATCATAGTAGCAGAGATCGTCGGGGTTGGAAATATAGGGGGCAAGCGGTCCCTTTGTGATCTCGCGTCCGTTGATCCAGAGCGCATAAAAACCAAGACCGCAGATCGAGATCTCTGCCTGTTCGGGCTTGGCGTCAAGATGGAATTTCTTGCGCAGATAAGGGGCGGGAACCGAGGTGTCAAAGTCCGCCAAGTCCTTGGTTGCGGCAATAAAATGCTTTTCCATTTTTTGTTTCCTTTCTGTCATGTTGAGAAATTTTAATCTGCTTATATAATAACATTTAAATATACTGTAATAAAAGAGGACGGAAATATCAATTATTTGTCATGTTCAAAGGACGGGGGGAGGTCCTATTGTGTGAAGACGGGGCAATCCTCGATTTCGCAAACCGGATTCGGAATCAGATCACTGCAGGGGGCAGATCAATGGTATTGGTATCGGAGGGGGCTTCTTTGGCAACGTTTTTATTCGGCAGTAAAAAGAGCATGAGCAGGATCGCCACGGCAAGCACGGCTGTGACGGCAACACCGCCCTCCAGGCCAAAGGCGCCGCCGTTGAGCCAAGCGGTGGAGGGGTCCGCCGCAGCGACGAGCGGAGATGCCGAGATCCCCATACCGCTGACGCTGATTCCAAAGACGTTTCCCTGCATAAAATTCCAAATGCTGTGAATGGCGCAAGCCCCCCAAAGATCGCCGCGCTTGAGTACGTAGACCGATTCGAGAATTCCGAATAAAACAATGTTGAGAAGCGGGAGCGGTCCAAACCCGGGGTTAAAGATGTGAAGCAAGCCGAATGCCACCGAATTGGTAAGGACGGCAAGCACAAGCGAATAGCGGCGCGATACCGAAACCATCATATAGCCGCGGCACATGACCTCCTCGCTCATACCCTGGATCAGAAATCCGAGCAGGTACAAAATCCAGATCACGATCGGGAAGCTTTGCGCCTTGAGGCGGATCGAGCCCGACAGTGCGCAAATTCCCACGCATGCCGCGATCAGAGCAATGCCGATCAGCGTTCCGATTCCGTATTCCCGCAGTAAGCCGTGCCGTGTCAGTCCCATGGTAGAGGGGGTGCGTTTTTCAATAAAACGGCAAAAGAGGATCACAAGAACGGTGGTCAGAGCGGTGGAGAAAAGCTGTACAAGCAAAAGAAAATCCGGCATATTCGAGGCAAGATCCTCAATTTGCTCCATATAAGCGGCCATATTTCCCGTTTCAAGGCTGCTCGTCAAGGCATTCATCACGTCCTCGGACGTGAAAAGCCACACCACAGTCGCGAGTGCGACGGGAATGGAGATGACGCTTTGGGAAACGAAAAAAACAGCGCAGAAAAGCAGGATCTCAAGTGCCAGATGGCGACCTTGGCTTTGTTTTTTTGCGTCTGCCAGCATTTGCGGTCGTGCAAGAAGTTGTTTCATGATCCGTAACGGTTCCTTTCCTAAAATATACCTTTATTTTACCGCTCATGCGGTCATTTGTCAAGTGGTCAACCTATTTCTTGTTTATTTTTTCTATTTTTGTAAATGAAATGTGGGGAGATTCGTCATTTTCGGACTTGTAAGGTTGTCATCTAATATGGTATACTATTGCAAAATCAAAAAGCTGTCTTGTCAGCTACGGCAAAAAGGAGAAAAACATGAAAGAAGTATTGAAAAAGTACGCAAAGCGGTATTTTATTGACGCGATGGGGGCAATGGCACTCGGTTTGTTTGCTTCGCTTCTGATCGGAACGATCTTTAACGCGCTCGGAATGATTCCGGGGCTTGGAATTCTTTCCACGATCGGAAAGGGTGCGCAGGGTGTGGCGGGCCCCGCCATGGCGGTTGCGATCGCCTGCTCCCTCAAGGCGCATCCGCTTGTCATTTATACCTGTGCGGCGGTTGGCGCGCTTGCCAACAGCAACGGCGGCGCGGGTGGACCCTTGGCGGTATTGATCATTGCGATCATCGCGGCAGAGGTTGGTATGCTGGTTTCGAAAAAGACAAAGGTTGATATTCTCGTCACCCCCTTTGTGACGCTGCTCGTTGGCGGTCTGCTCAGCGTTTGGTGTGCGCCCTACATCGGAAAAGCCGTTGGCGTGATCAGCAACATCATTGCGTTTGCAATGACGCAACAGCCTTTTGTAATGGGCTTGCTCGTCTCAGTAGTGGTCGGTATCGCGCTCACGCTTCCCATCAGCTCGGCGGCGATCTGTGCCGCGCTTGGGCTTTCCGCGGTGTCTGTGGCGGCATTGAACGATCCGTCCATGGCAACCGGACTTGCAATGGCGGGCGGCGCGGCGGTTGCGGGCTGTTGCGCGCAAATGGTTGGCTTTGCGGTTATGAGCTTTAAGGAAAACAAATGGGGCGGACTTGTTTCGCAGGGAATCGGCACAAGCATGCTGCAAATGCCAAACATTATCCATAACCCCAGAATCTGGATCCCCACCATTCTCACCTCTGCTGTCACAGGACCTCTTGCAACCTGCGTATTTCATATGCAGATGTACGGAGATGCGATCAATTCGGGTATGGGAACCTGTGGCATGCTGGGTCCCATCGGCATTATTCTCGGTTGGTTTGGCGGCGCATACCCCGCAGAGGTTGGCGCGATGGATTGGATCGGTCTTGTGCTGATCTGCTTTATCCTGCCGGCGGTGCTTTCGCTCCTTCTCAGCGAGCTGCTCTATAAGATCAAGTGGATCAAGCCCGGAGACCTGACGCTTCCGCAGTAAGCTGGGCAGAAAACGATATCCGTACGCGATTGGACGGAATCACAGAATCAATCAAAAGGGGGTGAGTCAAATGCAAAAATGCATTTGGTACTCACCCCCGACGTTTTTGCTTTGCGGCTAAACACCGCAATTTTCGACTGCTTTGCCGTCGAAAACCGCAAATTCCGCG
>SVTW01000078.1 GCA_015063585.1 Oscillospiraceae bacterium | reverse complement strand
TAGCGCGGAATTTGCGGTTTTCAACTGCAAAGCAGTCGAAAATTGCGGTGTTTAGCCGCAAAGCAAAAACGTCGGGGGTGAGTACCAAATGCATTTTTGCATTTGACTCACCCCCCTTTTCTCTATGTTATTCAACGGTGTCAGCCCTTGACGTGCGCTTTCATTTTCTGAAAGGTTTCGTCGCTGATAACGTGCTCCATTTTGCACGCATCATCGTCGGCAACCTCGGAAGACACGCCGATCTGAATGAGAAATTCCTTGAGCACGCGGTGTCGGTCCAATATTTTCTTTGCCAATGCGCTGCCCGTTTCGGTGAGCGAGATATATCCGTTGGCATCAATTGTAATATGCCCATGCATTTTCAAAAGCCCCATTGCGCGGCTGACGCTGGGCTTTGTATAGCCGGTTTCATGAGCCACGTCAATTGCACGAACGTGTGCCTGCTTTTCGGTTAAGATCTGGATTGTTTCCAGATACATTTCGGCAGATTCATTTGTTTTCATGGCGTGAAACCTCCTTTTCCGAAGCTTTTTTAGAATTTAAAAGGTTATTTCTATTATTATAGCATACTGCGGATCAAATTACAAGGCTTTTCTCAAAAACCTTCACGCAAAACAAACAGAAAAGTGAAGTACAAGGGTTTCTTTCGGCTTTTCTTTATTTGCCTCTTAATTTCAATTGTGTTTGCCGAATGATCTGCAGTGCATGTTCGGGATCATCAATTTCCCAAACCGCGGTTTCCATGGGGCAGAAGCCGTCGCCCGTTCGGTTTATGATGTGCGGAACCCGCTTTTCATAGCTGCATGGAATGGCATATTTTTCAAGCACGGCAAGCGCGGGTTCGCTGACAACAGCGGCATAAACCTCACGGATCCCTGCCAGAATGAAAAGAAATGCCGCCGCGCGTCCCACCACACGGTCTGCCACGGAAAAACCATTGAGGATCTCTCCGCGTTCGATCCACTCCATCATCGGTGCAATGCCGCGTGCTGTTGCGGTGTAGATCGTTTCATCGCAACAAAGCACACAGGTCAACTGCTGGTTTTCTTCTAAAATTGCGCGTGCGCGTTCGGAATTTTTCATGCTTCGAACAGCTCGGCGACCTTGCGCAAAGCCTCAACGATCCGAATGTGCTGCGGACAGATCTTTTGGCACTTTCCGCAACGAATACAATCCGAGGCTTTGCCATGATCTTCGGTCAGCGCACGGTACGTCGCCTTGGCTTCCTCAAGCGATCCGCCATGCTTTGCCTCGTTGTAAAGCGCAAAGTATTTCGGAATTTCGATCTTTTGCGGGCAACCCTCCACACAATAACGGCAAGCCGTGCAGTCCACCGCAATATCGGCATAGATCGCCTTTACAACCTCGGGCAGTACAGCCAGCTCGGAATCGGTCAAGGGAGAAAAATCCTTCATATAGCTCATGTTGTCAAGGAGTTGCGCCATATTGGACATGCCGCTGAGGACCATGAATACGTTCTCGCAACCTGCCGCATAGCGAACCGCCCAGGAGGCAACCGATTGATCGGGGTTTTTCGCGAGCAGCAATTCACGCGCGTTTTGCGACAGATTGGCAAGCAGACCGCCCTTGACGGGCTCCATTACAATGATCGGTTTTCCGTGCTTCACACAAACCTCGTGGCAGGCACGGGATTGAATGCGAGGATTGTCAAGATCAAGATAATTGAGCTGGATCTGCACAAAGTCAACCTCGGGGTGCTCGGTCAGGATCCGATCCAGCATTTCCGCGCTGTCATGGAAGGAAAAGCCCATCTTGCGCACCTTGCCCTCTGCTTTCAGGCGAGAGACAAAGGCAAAGCTATCAAATTTCTCTGCCGTGGGATAATTTCCCGCATGCAGACTGTGCAGGAGATAATAGTCGAAATAGTCCACTCCGCATTTCTCAAGCTGTTCGGCAAAGATCCGTTCCTGATCGCCTTCTTCCTTGAGGAAAGAGCAGGGGAGCTTACTTGCAAGCAGGAAGGATTCGCGTGGATGACGGCTGACAAGCGCCTTTTTTACAACATGCTCACTCTGATAATCGTGATACATATATGCCGTATCAAAATAGGTAAAGCCCTCACTCAAAAAATGATCAACCATTTGGCAAACCTGCTCAAAGTCTATCGAGCGCGGATCGTTCGGATCCAGGAGCGGAAGTCGCATCATACCCATACCCAATTTTTTCATATGAGATTATCTCCTTTTAATATCTACAAATAAAGTATTAATTCTATTATACAGGACTTTTGTTTTTCTGTCAAGTTTGTTTTCATTATTTTTAATATTTCGCGATCACGCGTGAGTTCCATGCTTTCGAAAAGGAAGGATACATGGCTTTTTGTTCATTTTTTTCACAAAAAAATAGTGAAGTTGATGGATCGGTAAATAAAATTGATCAAAAAGCCCGAAAAGTTGTAAAAAATGCTTTGTTTCATGACGAAAAATACAAAAAAGGTATTGACGAATTGGGTAAAATGTTGTATAATAAGAGCAATTCAATTCGACAAGAGGGGTTTATGCCAAGATTTTTTGTCCGAAACGACCAAATTGCTGACGGTATCGTAACGGTTATGGGGGACGATGCCCATCATATTTCAAGGTCCTTGCGTATGGCGGCAGGAGAGCAAATTACCGTTTGCGATGCCGACGGAAGGGAATATGACTGTGTGCTGACCGATTTTTTGCCCGATCGCGTGCGCGCTTCGGTTTGCGAGTCCCGTGTCTGCCTTGCCGAGCCGCCCTTTTTCGCGCACTTGTTTCAAGCGCTCCCTAAGGGGGATAAGCTTGATTTCATCATTCAAAAAGCGGTGGAATGCGGTGTCAGCCGTATCACAACCTTTGAGAGTGAACGCTGTGTGGTACGCCTGAAAGACGTGTCAGGTGAGCAAAAAAAACGCGAAAGACGCGAGCGGATCGCGTTGGAGGCTGCAAAACAGAGCGGTCGCGGTCGCTTGCCGGATGTGATGCCAACCATTCGGTATGATGCCGCTATTGAGGCGGCGACGCAATGTGAGCTTGCGCTCTTTTGCTACGAGGGTGCGGAAACCAAGCCGCTCGGCAGTGTGCTGAACGCTTGGCAAAGCGAGCACCCGGGGCAGGCGGCACCCAAAAGCATTTCGATCGTGATAGGCTCCGAGGGAGGCTTTTCGCCTCGGGAGGTCGAGCAGGCGCGCGCAAAGGGAATGATCCCCGTGGGGCTCGGACGTCGCATCTTGCGCACCGAAACCGCGGCATCTTTCGTGCTGGCTTGCCTGGTTTGCCGGTTTGAATTAACTGTTTGAACTGCGCATTTTTATGCAATTTGCCCTTTTTTTCGACAGAAGAGACAAAATGCATGAAAAAAAAGAAAAAAATTAGGAAAAAATTCAAAAAAACTATTGAAAAAAACAAAAAAAAGGTGTAAAATACAATAGGATTGTCCAATTCGTATTTGAAATCAAAAAAATTTGAGGAGATTTTTATGTCCAATAGGTTGTTTCAAGGTGTAATTCACCAAATGAAGGATGCGATTGATCGAGTAATCGGTGTGATTGATGAGAACGGCGTGATTATCGCGTGTTCCGAGCTTGTCAAGATCGGAGAAATACGTCAGGGTGTGCGCGATGAGCTGAACTATACAAGCGATGTCATTGCATCCAACGGATATACCTACCGCCCGATGACCAACGGCCCGAAAACCGACTATATTATTTTCGTTGAGGGCGAGGATAAGATGGCGGAGAAGATGTCGAAGCTGCTTTCGATTTCCCTCGGAAATATTAAAAATCTTTACGATGAAAAATACGATAAGGGCTCGTTTATTAAAAATATCATTTTGGATAATATTCTTCCGAGCGATATTTACATCAAATCGAAGGAATTGCATTTTACCACCGAGGAAATGCGCATCGTATTTCTGATCAAGTTCTACGGTAAAACCGATATGATGCCCTTTGAAATGCTGCAAAACATGTTCCCCGATAAGTCGAAGGACTATGTAATCAGCGTTGGTGAGCACGATATCGTGTTGGTAAAGGATATCAAGCCGGGAACCGACAGCCGCGAGATCGAAAAGATTGCAACCAATATCGCGGATACGCTTTCCACCGAGTTCTATACCCGCGTTTCAATCGGTATTTCCACGGTTGTGGAGAATATCAAGGATCTTGCGCGCGCTTATAAAGAGGCGCAGGTTGCAATTGAGGTTGGAAAGGTATTTGAAACCGAAAAGAATATTGTCAGCTATGAAAATCTTGGCATTGGCAGATTGATCTATCAGCTGCCCACCACCCTTTGCGAGATGTTCTTGCAGGAGGTTTTCAAGAAGGGAAGCCTCGAATCGCTTGACCGCGAAACGCTGATGACCATTCAGTGCTTCTTTGAAAACAACCTCAATGTATCCGAAACCTCAAGAAAGCTCTTTGTGCATCGTAATACGTTGGTTTACCGTTTGGAGAAGATCCGCAAGCTCACAGGGCTCGACCTGCGCGAATTTGAGCACGCGATCACCTTTAAGGTTGCGCTCATGGTTAAGAAATATCTGAATTCCAAGCCGATTAAGTTCTGATAAAGAGACATTTAACGAACGACAGAAAGCGAAATGCAGGACGGTGAAAAGCCGCGGATGCATTTCGCTTCTGTACTGTTTTTTGGAGGTGCCGTCGCATAAGCCATGTCGCATTTCCATATAATAAGTGTAAAAAATCGGAAGGAAATACAATGGAAAACAAAGAGAGAGTCGATTATGTCCCGGGACAGTGGAGCGCAGAGGCTGCGGCGCGGAAACGGGCGGAAAAGCAACCGGGGCGCGGTTGCCCCATTTCGCTTCTGATCGCAATTGTCTGCTTCGTTGCCGCTGTTTCGATCCTGTTTACCCACACTTTAACCGTCAATTCCCAGCGAAAGCACTACACCCCGATCCTGCAAGCACAGCAGGAGGTCATTGATCGGCTGGAGGCCATGGAGGATGGCGATGCGGGAAAGCTTGAAATGCTTTCCATGATCTTCCAAACCTATGGATATTATGCCGGCAAGGTGAGCGAGAAAGAGCTGATGGACGAGGTGCTTCGTGCGTACGTGAAAGCAACGGATGACCATTATGCCGAATATTTGACCGAGGAAGAATACCTCGCGCGCCGAAATGAAAACAACGGCGACTATGAAGGCATCGGCGTGAGCGTGATTCAAACCGAACTGACGGTTGACGGAATCGCGTATCCTGTTTTTCAGATCATTGCGATCTATGAAAATGCCCCCGCGGCAGCCTCGACGCTTCGGGTTGGCGACTTCATTTATGCTGTCAAAAACGAGTCGGGATATCAAACGATCACCGCCCTCGGCGGATTTGACGCGGCGCTGAATATGATCCGCGGTAAGGCGGGGACGCAGGCCGAGTTCGCGGCATTCCGCAAAAACGGATCGAGCGGATATGAAAGCCTGACCTTCTCGATCACGCGCGGCGCGTATGAATCGCAGTCGGTGCGCTTTTATACCAAGGAGAACGATCCCACGGTTGGCGTGATTCACGTCACGGGCTTTGATATGACAACTCCGCATCAATTCAAGGAGGCGGTGCGCGCTCTGCAAGCGGGCGGTGCGAAGCATTTTGTGTTTGATCTGCGGAATAATCCCGGCGGCGATCTGCAATCGATCAAAGCCGTCCTCACGTATTTTTTGAAGGAAGGCGACCTGATCCTTTCGTCGATCGACCGAAAGGGCAATGTTGCGCGATCCTACGTTGCCGAGGCGATGACTCTGACAGGCGACTACGAGCCTTGCAGCGTGTCTGCTGAGGAGATCGGCATGTTTGCAGATCTTGATATGGTCGTGCTCTGTAACGGCAATACGGCAAGTGCGGCAGAGGTTTTTGTTGCAACGCTGCGCGATTACGGGCTTGCCAAGATCGTGGGCGAAACTACGTTTGGAAAGGGCATCATGCAAACAACGGTGCGGCTTTCTCAGTTTGATAAAAATCTTTCGGGATATCTGAAGATGACCACCTACGCATACGTTACGAAGTGCGGCGTCACCTATCACGATATCGGAATTGCTCCCGACGTGGGGCTTTCGGTGTCCCTTTCGGACGAGGCAAAGCAGTATAATATTTATGTGCTGCCGCAGGAGTTGGACGATCAGCTCCAAATGGCGTTTGCGCAATTTCAATAAAAAATAAACATTTTTAAGGAGAATAAGACCATGGCAAAGGGAAAACAGATGTATTATACGCAAAAAGGCTATCAGGAGCTGATTGATGAGCTGCAATATCTGAAGCATGAGAAGCGTGAGAAGATCAAGAACGACATTGCGGTTGCACGTTCCTTCGGAGACCTTTCGGAGAACTCCGAGTATGATGAGGCACGCAACGAGCAAGCAAAAAACGAGGCGCGCATCAAGGAGTTGGAGGAGCTTGTTGAAAATGCGCTGATCCTTGACGAATCCACCATTGATACAAGCGTTGTAAGCCTTGGATCTTCCGTAAAGGTTTGGAACGGGGCTGTGAACAGCGAAATGACGTTTGACCTTGTCGGTTCGAATGAGTCGAATCCCATGGAGGGAAAGATCTCGGATCAATCTCCCATCGGTGCTGCCCTGATCGGCAAAAAGGAAGGCGACGAATTTGAGGTTGAAACCCCCGCAGGAAGTCTGAAAATGAAGGTCCTCGCGGTTACCAGAACGCAGGGATA
>SVTW01000077.1 GCA_015063585.1 Oscillospiraceae bacterium | reverse complement strand
CTTTTTTGTAGCGCGGAATTTGCGGTTTTCGACTGCAAAGCAGTCGAAAATTGCGGTGTTTAGCCGCAAAGCAAAAACGTCGGGGGTGAGTACCAAATGCATTTTTGCATTTGACTCACCCCCTTTTTTTGACCGATCCTCGGTCTTTCACCCAACCGTCTCGGTCTTTTGATAGGCAATGCGCGGATCTCCGTTTGCGAGATGAATGATTCCGCACCGCGCAAATCCGTTTTTGGCAAGCGAGCGTTGCATGGGAATATTGTCACGGTGGGTGTCGATTTTCAAGTTTCCGCATTTTGCAAATGCCCAATCAAAGCAAGCCGATGCCACACCTTTTCGATGTGTTGCCGAGGCGATGCGGTGGATCACGCCATAGGGGCGATCGTTGAGCCACGCGCCGTCCTCAATTTCCAGATAAGTGGGATCCTCGCCGTAAAAATAGCAAAACACGCCGAGCAACTCACAGCCCTCGGTGCAAACGTAACAGATCCCCTCCGCAATATCGCGCTCAATGAGCGCCTGCGGTGGGTATCCGCCCGCCCATTGCTCCCTATTTCCATTCTCTCGCATATAACGGCGCGCGCCCTCGTAGATCTTCATGATGGCGGCAAGGTCCTCGCGCTTTGCGTTTCTGATCTCCATCTGCTTTCCTCTCTTTTTTCAAAAAGGGGTGCCTCACAAGCCGTGAAGCAACCCCTGCTTTTTTTATTTTCCTTCTTTTTTGGTGCGGCGGGAGGATCCGCTGCCGTTTCCAACCGACGAGGTGTTGGGACGAACACTCTTTTGCTCGGACTTACCCGAGTATCCGTAATAAGAGGATTCGTATTTGGAACCGTAATAGGTATCGCTCGAAGCAACCGTGCGCTTACGGTCGATCTGGTTGAGCACAACGCCGAGAATGCGGCATCCGCTCTTTTCAAGCTGCTCCTTTACGCTCTGTGCCATGCGGTACTTGATTCTGCCCTCATTGATAACCACCACGGCACCATCGCAACAGGTTGCCATAACGGCGGCGTCAATGACGAGTCCAAGCGGTGCGGCGTCGATGATAATATAATCATAGCGATCGCGATTCTCGCTGATCAGCTCCTTAAATGCCATGCTTCCCACAAGCTCGGTGGGGTTCGGCGGATAGGGACCCGCAAAAATGATATCCAAGCCCTCGATATTGGTGTGATAGATTGCCTGCTCGGTTGTAATCTGACCCGACAGAAGCTGGCTCAGACCCGTAATACCGCGCTCCTTGGTCAAGCGGCTTGCCATTACCGATTTACGCAGGTCGGCATCCACCAAAAGCACGCGTTTGCCGCTCTCCGCCAGGCTGCGGGAGGTTTCAAACGAAATGGTAGTCTTACCCTCGTGCGCCATACAGCTCGTTACGATGATGGTTTTTACGTCCTTACCCGAAAAAAGGATATTGGTACGCAACGTATTGAAGGCTTCACGCATGAAATAGTTGTTTTGTTCTTCTACGATCAACTCAATGGTTTTCATTTTCGCTCCCCCTTATCCTCTTTTTTTCTCGCCATCTGCGGTATAGCTGTAATAGTAGCCGTATTTGGACTTCTTGCGTCCCACGTCGTTCTTGTTCGGGATCACGCCGAGCGTGCTCAGGTTGAGGTACTTTTCCACGTCCTCGGGTGTATTGATCTTATCGTCCAGAATAAATGCCATGAAATGAATGCCGTATACCAATACCGCACATACAAACGCCACGAGTAGCACCATGATGACCGAAATGGGGTTTGAGGGCTGTGTAGGTGCGATCGCGTAGTCAACCACGCTGAGCAGTCTCTGCTCGTACACCGAGTTGAAATATTCGCAGGTCTGCGTTGCCAGGGCATTGACGATGTCCGCGCTTCTCTGCGCGCTCGCGCTCGTAACCGACAGATACAGCACGTGCGCATCGGTTGCCTTGCTGATCGAATACATTTTTTCAAGATCCTCGATCTTGATCAATCCCTCAAGATTTTGCGAGATCATAACCGGACGCAGGATCTGGTCGTGGCTCTTTCCAAGCTCCAAGCAGTCCTTGATCAGGTACATTGCCATCGAGATCTGCTGCGTACCGAAGTCATTTCCGCTATCCCCCTTGTTCGGCGTGTTCATAACGTAAATGCTC
This sequence comes from Oscillospiraceae bacterium, assembly GCA_015063585.1. GTDB lineage: Bacteria > Bacillota > Clostridia > Oscillospirales > CAG-272 > UMGS1865. Next base: position 4,663 of record SVTW01000077.1, on the reverse strand, counting down.
ACGGTTGCGGTGTATTCGTCCTGATGAACCACGCTAAGACCGATGTAAAGCAGCATCGAGACCAACACGATCACGATAACAAGCTGCCACCAGCAGTGCTTTAAGATCGCCCATAGGTCTTGCAGGCGAATTTCTGTTTCTTTGCTCTGTTGTTCTTCCATTTGTTTCTCCCTTTCCGAAAATCAAAAAAGATACTGTCTTTTGTGTTTTCTGCGGCAATGACCGTCAGATCAACTCGTCACGCACTACGCGGCAGGGGTTATCCCACGTCAGTTGCCGGATCGTGCGTTCGTCGCAATGCTTTCGCAGATACGGTATGCAAACCGAAATCAGCGGCGGGCGTGTGGTCAGGTTATGTCCGTCCGAGGCGATGATATGTGCCAACCCCAACTTGATCAGCTTTTTCCATTGCTTTTGCGCACCGCGCCCCCAACCGCCGTTCACAGACGATGCGTTGAGCTGCACCGTTCCGCCGTTATCGACAAAATTCTCGATCCAGCGAATCTGCTTGAACAGGCACCGGTAGCGTTCGGTATGTGCCAGAATCGGAAAATAGCCTGCGCGTTGAAGCTGATCCATAGCGCTTTGCAGTTCAAAAAAATCGACCGCTTCGGGAAAATCCACCAACACGTAGCGGCTGCCCGCTATCGAACGGCAAATTCCTTCATTGAGCGCATCCAATCCGCTTCTGTGGTAACCGAGCTCATGCCCAAGAAAAATCCGCATATCCGAATGCTTCTCGGAAACGTACTTCTTTAAAATCTCGAATGATTCGGCAGATTTTTGGGAAGTGTCCCCGAAAAGGTAGGGCGAATAATGCGGCGTCAGACAAAGTGCTCGAACCCCATCCTCGTATGCCATTTCCAACATGGAAAACATCTCCTCGACCGTCTTGGCTCCGTCATCCACGCCGCAAAGCATGTGGCTGTGCAAATCAAAAAATTGAGCCATGAAAATCTCCTTTTTCCCATATGCAAATTGCAAAATCAGACAAAATCCAACTTTTGTCCTTCCTATTATACCACAGTTATACGGATTTGTCTACGCTATTCCGAATTTTTAACATTCTGTTAACATTTGTGGTTCGTCAAAGTATCCAAACAACAAGCTTTTGAAATGTAAAAAACGACCAAACAACGGCAAAAAAGCGATTGATGGCATGTTTGATGTGGGATCGGAATAAATTTAAAAAAACGCGAAAGGAACCGGTAAACATGAAAAAAAGACGTTTCAAAGCAATCCTGCTGCTTTCACTTCTGCTTTGCCATCTCCTCTCCTGTTCCGCGCAGCCGCCCACCGCTCGCGCGGTGCTCGGGGCAATGTGCCGTTCAGAGAGCGCACTCCCCGCGGGAGAGATCTATGTACGGCTCGCACCGCAAGACGGTGAGGCATATCTTTCAGACGAGATGCTTTCGGTGATCTTTGGCAACGGAAGTCTGCCGCCCGAGGCCGAGCTGATTGCCGATGCCGCGCTCTATCTTTCCTACACACGGCATTGCGAAATGGCAGCCCTCCTGTGCAAAAGCACCGACGGAACCGATGCGATCGCCACGATGTGTCTGCGCCGTCTTGATTCTCTGAAAAGCTATTGGATCGGTGAGGAATCCGCGGAAAACAGCATGGATTTTGACCAAGCCCGCGTAACGGTCTGCGGCAGATGGGTCATTATGACGCTCTGCTCAGATCCCGAGGCAGCCCTGCGCGCCGCTCGGCGGACGCTTTGAGTGCACCCTCATTCCGTACGTTCAAAATCATACGCTAAAGAAGCGTAACGATCCAATAGAGGACACCGTACACCGCCCCCGCAAGCGTTCCGTAAAGCAGGACAGGTCCGGCAACTGTAAAAATTTTTGCACCCACACCGAGGATCAAGCCCTCCGCATGGCTGTCGATCGCGGGTGAGACAACCGAATTCGCGAATCCCGTGATCGGAACGAGCGTTCCCGCGCCCGCAAACTTCGCAACACGGTCGAAATAACCGAATCCCGTCAACGTCACGGCAAGCGCGATCAGCGTGATGCTGACCAACGTCCCCGCGTCGTCGGCGTTCAGATGCAACATATTCTTATATACGTTCCGTAAAAGCTCTCCAAACGTACAGATCATGCCGCCGATCAGATAGGCAAAGGCACAATTTTTGAGAATCGGTGAACGCGGCGCGTGCGCGTCCGCATATTTTCGGTAGGTTTCCTTCTCCATTTTTTCGCAAGAACCTCCTTTTCGGTTGCTTTTCTCCCACACAAGCAGTTTTTCCAAAAAAAATGCTTTTATACTGTTGACTTTTTCACAAAAAAAGGCTATACTATTTTTAGAATTTTTTATGCAAGGAGAGATCATTATGTCCTGGGAAAGCTTTTGCAGCAGCTTCAAAAAAGCGGTTGGAACCGCCGCCGATAAGATCAATCAAACCACCGACCTCGCAACCCTTCAGGTAAAGCTCGGTGTAGCAGAGCATAAGCTCAACGAGGCATACGCGCAATTCGGGCGTGCAGCCTACCGTCATTTCACAACCGAGGAGGGATCGGTGGACAAGATCTCCAAGGGGCTGGAGCAGGTGGAGGCAGCACAAAAGGCTGTGCGTGATTTGGAAATACAGATCGAGCAATGCAAATCGAGCAGCGGAGCTACCGCAGAGGAGGCGTCCGACGCCTCGGATACGTCTGCTTCCAAGAAAGCCGACTGACCCATCGCCTACGTAATTGCATACAAAACAAGGGATGTTCCGCGCCGTGTGCGCCCAAACACCCCTTGTTTTTTATGTACGGTATCAGCGATAATAAACGTAAAACACAATGATCGTGCGCTCGCGGCAGTCATGCTCCAGATCGGGGGCGGTAATGACCACACCGTCCTTGGAAAGCAGCTCCCATGCCTGCATCTGCTCGATCTTACAACGGAAGATCACATCGGCGGACGCAAACACCAGCAGCTCGTCGTCGCGAATGTTCAACCCGCCGTTCCGCCCGATCACCTCATCCACGCCGTTGATCTTTTCGGTAACGTATCGGATATGGTGATTGCTCATCTGGCGCGCCATCTCCCAGCGGTATTGCTTACTGTTCGGATTTTTACTTTTTCGCGAGAATAACTTTTTCAGGCACATCTTTTTGATTCCTTTCTAAGGTTTACATCAATCGCCGCGCAAGCTCCGCGGCAAGCAAAAACAAATAGCGTGCGGCGTTTTTCATCGAATCCTCTACCGATTCGGCATGCGACGCCACCTCCAAAATATCGGCAAGCCCCAGCCTTAAAAGCGCTTCACGCTCCGCGCCGAGGCACCCGACCATGCAATAGATCGGCACATCCTGCGCCCGCGCGACATTGGCAACCCCGCTGATGGCTTTGCCCCACAGACTTTGCAGATCGAGCCGTCCCTCGCCCGTAATGACGAGATCGGCATTGCGTAAAGCCTGCGAAAACCCTTTCATTTGCAAAACGGTCTCGATTCCCGAGCCGATCTCGGCATCGGCAAACGCGAGCAACGGTGCGCCGATTCCTCCGCCCGCTCCGCATCCCGCAAGGGAGGCAATCTCCCTGCCACAAAGCCGCGCAAGCAATGCGGCATAGTGGCACATGCCCGCTTCGATCGCGGTCAGTTCTTCCTCGCACGCCCCCTTTTGCCTGCCATAGACCATTGTAGCGCCCTCTGCTCCGAGCAGAGGATTTTTTACGTCGGTCGCGATCCGAAACGTACAGTCACGGAGGATCGGCTCGGCAGACGCCAAGTCAAGCGAGGCAATGGCTGAGAGTGTACCGCCCGTTGGGATCAGCCGCTCCCCCTTTGCGTCCCGAAAGACCGCCCCCAATGCCGCGAGCATACCGCAACCGCCATCGTTTGTGGCACTGCCGCCCACCGTAAGCAGAATCTTTCGAAACCCGTTCGCATGAGCATGTCGGATCAATTCGCCAACCCCGTAGGTGGTGGTCTGCGCCGCGCGCCTGCGGTCGGCGGGCACCAACATCAGCCCCGCCGCGGCTGCCATTTCAATAACGGCAGTGTCGTCGAAAAAACCGTAAACCGCATCCACGGGCTCAAAAAGAGGACCCGTGACTCGCACTTTGATTCGATCCCGCGGATCGGTCAGCGCATCAAGCGTCCCTTCGCCTCCATCGGCAATCGGCATGCGGATCAGTTCGGCGGAATCCCCCAAAACAGACGCCAGCCCACACGCGATCGCCTCTGCGGCATCGCGTGCCGAAATGCTATCCTTAAATGAATCGGGTGCGATGACAATTTTCATTAAAATTCTCCTTTTTGAACACAAGACCTATCACGGAAAGCAAAGCACTCACAAGTTCCCTACGCCAAGCCGCTTTTGAGGAGCAACGCCGTATTGGACGATTTATAGGATCCACATCGCGTCTACGATGCTGATGTTATATAAGAAATTACCGATTGGTTATGTTGCACAAATATTGTGGAATTTCTTTCGTAGGGGCGTTCTGCGAACGCCCGCGGGCGAACACAGTTCGCCCCTACCGTGAATAATATCTTTTATTCTATCAACATCGCATCCGCAATGCTTACGGGACGCATGATCGGATTTTGCTCTAACTTCCCCGTTCATTCAAGAAGCAAGCAAGACAAGGCGCACCGCAGAAAGCAAGGCGCAGGCGTAGTTCCCTACGTCAAGCCGCTTTCGAGGAGCAACGCCGTATTGCG
>SVTW01000011.1 GCA_015063585.1 Oscillospiraceae bacterium | reverse complement strand
GTGCCATTTCTTTATGCTTATAGTTTGGATAAAAATGCGCAAGCAACAATGGTAGTAGATTATCTGCTACCAAAATAATAATCCATAATATTTTCATGTATTTCACCTCGCCAAATTCTTATTTATCGGTGAGTTTATTATATCATATTTCTATGAATTTTTCAACCGATTTGGCTTTTCTTTGCTTCCTCCGACGCAAATTTTGAGGGCTGACGATTGATTTTCGTCAGCCCCTTTTGAAATCTTTTTTAAGGTTCTTGTAATTTTGCGAGCATGAGATACATGGTAATGCAAAATTATTGGGAAGTCCATAAAGCATTTCGGTCAAAAGTCAAATTGCGATGATATAATGAAAATCTTTCCGTACCGTTCGGGTTTATTAACTTCCGCCGATTGGTTTTTCCTTTTATTGACTTGACAAAATGTCGAAAAGGGTGTATGATATATAATTGTATATTGATTACGAATGAATCATTTTTATCAAGGAGCATTTTTGATGGCTAAAACAAACATGAAAAATCCAAATTCAAGATATACGGCAAACTCCAAAAACAGAGAGGGAGCGAGTGGGCGCATCTATCTCGCAAGCAGAAAAATTCCGCTTACACTTCTGCTCTCCCTTACCCTGCCGTTGACGGTATGCTTTTTCGGACCGTTTGAAACCTACTGCGGCAACATTGGCGAGTTTTTGTTCTCGCTCGGCGATTTCTTCCCGCTGTGCATTGCATTCGCGCTGGCAGTCTCCGCGGTGCTTTTTGTAATTTTGATGTTGCTCGACGGTGTGGCTTACGATATCACAGCTGCCATTTTGGTATGGCTCAGCGTAATGGCTTTCGCGCAACGCTACTATCTCAATCTTGGGGTCAACGCGCTTGTGGGAGATGGGGTAGGTGTCACCGAGGCAGGTCCCATGGCAACCGTTCTGAATCTGGTGCTTTGGCTTGTGGTTGGTGCTTTGGTCATTGCCGCGGCGGTACTCCTCAAGAAAAAGAACATCGCGCCGTTTTTCGTTTCCTGCGCCGTTGTGCTGATCGTTGTCCTGGCAACACAGACGGTGGGCTTTGCGGCACTCTCGTTCAGTACCGACGTCTACGTCCCCGTAACCGAACGGGTGGAGGAACCTGTGGATGGCGAGGAGACGGTTGGAAAAGAACCGAGCGTGCTGACTTTTGAAAACCTCAATGAGCTCTCGGGCGGACGAAACGTTGTTTTCTTTCTCATCGACCGTTTTGACGTCCGCTACTTCGAAAAACTGCAAAAGACCGAGCCGGAATATCTGGACGGTCTCGGTGGCTTTACCTTTTACAACGATTACACCAGCCTGTATTGCAGGACCTATCCCGCGGTTGCTTCGATCCTGACGGGAAAGGAAAATGATTTCTCGGACACCCGCCTCAACTATTTTAAGGATATCTATACCGATGGCGGATATCTGCGTGAATTGCATAATAACGGATACAACGTAAACGTTTATACCGAAAAATATTATGTTTACGATGATGCGTCGTATATGTCGGGTTACGTAGACAACATTTCGGGCGTTCAGGGATACACGATCGACAGCAATGCAAGACTTTCCACGGATATGCTCCGCCTGTCGATGAGCACCTGCCTGCCGTTTACATTGAAGAGTATGGCGGGCTACCTGAGCACTCCCGATTTCAATGCCCACGCGGTTTATGAGAGCGATCTGCCCGAATACAACGCGGATATGAAGGACGCTTACGAATACATCACGCAAAATGAATTTGTAAAGGTGGAGACCCGCGGTCAATTCAGCTTCATACATCTGTTTGGTTGCCATACACCGGTAAAATATAACTTGAATTGGGAAGAAGCCGACGAGCGCGAGCGTTCGGATACCACAATGGCGCTCAAGCAGAGTTTGACCATTATATATGAGTACATTGAACAGATGAAGTCGCTGGGTGTTTATGAGGATGCGACGATTGTGATTACGGGCGACCACCCCGCTGCCATCAGCGATACCAAGCTGATCGGTCAAACGGGTTCCTCGTCGGACAACGGTACGAGAGTTACCGCAATGCTCTTCAAAAGAGCGGGGGAGAGCGGTACCGAGCTGAAGACCAGCACGGCACAGATCTCACAGGATCAGCTTTGGGCAACGATTTATGAGTCCGAAGGCTTAACCGCTCTTAAAAAAGGCGAGTCCTTCTTTGATATTCCCGAGGGCGAGGACCGCGTGAGAAGATATCTCTTTGAGATGTCTGTCTCCTTGGGCGATGAGCGTGCCGACGAGATCGTGGAATACCGGATCACGGGAAGCGCGCGGGTTGCCGCGAATTGGGAGATCCTGAAACGCACAACGATCGGAAAGATTTATAAATAAAAAGCTGTAAAATCAGTCGGAGAAGAGAATGGATCAGATCTTATATTATATCTGCATTCCTCTGGGAGTGCTTATGAAATGGTGCTGGCAGCTTGTGAGCAATTACGGCATTGCAATCCTGCTTTTCACCTTGGCAACCAAAATAGTTCTTTTGCCGATCTCGGTATGGATTCACAACAACTCGATCCTGATGGTAAAGATCCAACCCGAGATGAATATGCTCAAGGTCAAGTATAACGGTGACAGCCAAATGCTTGCCACCGAGCAGACCAAGCTTTTCAAGCGTACAAAATACCGCCCGATGCTCACGCTGGTGCCGCTTATTATGCAAATTGTGCTGCTGCTTGGCGTGGTGTATATCATCAACCGCCCCTTGACGTATTTGTTTGGCGTGGCGGAGCGTGACATTATGGAGTTGGCAACGGCGGCAGGGGTAAATACCGAAAGCTCGTCCTTCCAGCTCGCGCTGATCGAAGCGGTCAGAGCGGGGGATTATACGCTTCCCGCAGGCTTTTCGTGGCTTTACGAGTCGATCGCGGGCTTCGACAGCCGCTTTTTGGGCTTGGAGCTGACTGTGATCCCAACGGCGGTTTGGGGTGTTTACACCGTCATTCCGTTGCTGGCTGCAGCGTCCTCCTGGTTGCTTTGCTTCTCCCAAAACAAGGCGAACGTGCTCCAGCATGAGCAGGGAAACGGAAACAAATACGGCACCATGATCTTTTCCGTGGCGCTGTCGTTGTATCTTGGCTGCTTTGTGCCCGCAGGCATTGCGATCTATTGGATGGCGGGCAACGTTTTCTCGGTGATCCAGCTTCTCCTGCTCAATCTCGCGATCAGCCCCAAAAAGCACGTTGATTACGAGGCACTTGAAAAATCGCGCGCAGCACTTGCCAAGCTTGAGGAGGGGGTTGATAAGGATGCCGAAAAGCGGCGGATCAAGGAGAATAAAAGGCGCGAGCGGCAGGATTACAGACGCTTTTTCTCCATTGTAAACAAGCATCTGGTGATCTATTCCGAAAAAAGCGGCTTTTATAAATATTTCAAGGGTCTTATCGCAGAGCTGCTTGCTCGGTCGGATATGGTGATCCATTACGTCACCAACGACCCCAATGATATCATTTTCGAGATCGCGCAGAGCGAGCCGAGAATCAAACCCTACTACATTGGACTGAAAAAGACGATCAGCCTGATGCTGCGGCTTGAATGCGATATGGTTGTGATGACCACGCCCGACCTTGATAAATATTATCTGAAAAAATCCATGATGAGAAAGGATGTTGAGTACGTCTACATTCCCCACGCGCTGATGAGCATGCATATGGGAATGAAGGAGGGCTCGCTCGATGCCTTTGACACCGTCTTCTGTGCCGGACCGCATATTAAGCGTGAGGTGCGCGCCACCGAGCGCGTGTACGGGCTTCCCGAAAAGAAATGCGTGGAGTTCGGCTATCCGTTGGTGGACGATCTGATCCCGCTCGGAGAGGCGGAGCGTAAAACGCATAAAACCGAGGGCAGACGTGAAATTCTGATCGCGCCGACCTGGAACGAAGACAATATTTTGGATTCCTGCATTGATACGATGCTGGAAAATCTACTCAGTGACGAATACCATATCACCGTTCGTCCCCATCCCGAATACGTCAAGCGTTATGCCTCCCGCATGAACGAGACCGTTGAAAAATGGCGCGATCGGGTAGGGGAGGGGCTGACCTTTGAGCTTGATTTTTCAAGCAACAAGTCCATCTATTCTTCCGATCTAATGATTACAGACTGGTCGGGCATTTCCTTTGAATTCAGCTTTGCAACAAAGCGTCCCACCCTTTTTGTCAACACCAAAATGAAGGTGCTCAATGAAAATTGGCAAAAGATCGATTGCACGCCCATTGAGATCACGCTCCGTGATGAGATCGGCGTATCCATTGAAAAGCACGACGTTTCCAACATCGCCTCCATCGTAAAGGATATGTTTGCGAGGGCGGGCGAGCATGAGCAGAGAATAGAGCAAGCTTTGAATGCGGCAGTCTATAACGTTGGAAACTCCGATCCGGTGGGTGCGGAATGGATCCTTGGGAAGCTGATTGAGAAGCAAGCACTGCGACGGAAATAAAAGATAGGAAATTCCCACTACATCGAATACAAGCCGCGTGGAGCGGCGGAATGGAGAGAACATGCTGTTTACAGGAATGAATTTCATGGCGTTCTATATTGATCCTACCGCAATCACCACCTCGTTGGTATCGGCGAGCGGCATTATCATTGCGCTCGGTACGTCGGTAGGGGTATTGCTGAGCAAGGTGACAACGATCAGCGCAACGGCAAGCACCTTTATGACGAAGTTGGCGCGTGGGTTTGTCAATGCTTTTTGTGTGGTTGAGCATGCGGGAAAAGCGGTTGAGCCTGACATCACCTTGAAGAAAAAACAGTAATTGGGCAGATGGCGACGTGTCGCCATAGATCCAATGTTGAAAAAACCCACTCGTGCAGGGTGGGGGAGCCTAAAAAAAGAAGTGACCCTTGATCGCGGTTGTAAGCCCACAATCAAGGGTCACTTCTGTTCGTTCTTAGTATCTAACATCTTTTGTTATCCTCTCTTTCCTAGTCTACCTTTTGTTTTTTTCTCAAGCCGCACAAAACACAATTTTCCACTTTCTCTAACGAGAATACCGTCTGTTTGTCTGCATTGTTCTCATTTACAAAAGGCGAAGTTTGTGGTTCTCTTTTCGGCGAAGGCGATATGATCGGTGTGTTTTTTTCTCCTATCTATTTTCGAATTTTTACGAAGACCGGTTTGAATCTACTCCCAAAAACTCTATAAAATCTATCTTCACACGCACATATACACTCGCTTTTTCTCACGCTACCTATTCAAACCGTTTTTATTGTGGATCGGTTTTCCTACCCTCGCGTTGAAAAGAGTGAAGTTCGTCAGCCCATTGGACCTTACCTCCTTTTTTTCTTGCACCCTTATTATAGCACAAAAAAATTGCTTTTACAATTGGCAAATTGTAAGAAGTTGACAAATATTTTTTGTGTAAAACACAGATTTTTGCGTTATCAATCAAAAAATGCTTTACAAACGATAAAAAATGTGATATAATAAATATGTTGTGTTGCGAAAAGTAAAAAGATCTTCTGTGCCAAGCGGCTCGGAAGATCTTTTTTACGTTTACGAATAGGTTTGCATGAAAGCAAGGATCATTGCACCGAACACACTTTCACCGTGCTCGTCCAGCGCCTTTACGTAAGCACAGTGCTTGCCCTGCATCAACTTCCAATCGAAGCGATCCTCAGGATATCCGAAGTGGCGGAGCGTGGAGAGCGTGAGACACGTTTGTTCATAGCGGTTTTGCATGTCGTGATCCGAAACGATCAGGCGCATGGGCGGATAGACCGGGGCGGTTCCGATATGGTAGAGCGGAGCGGCTTCGTCCACAATGATCCGTTTGGGGTCGATTCCAAGCTCACGCAATACCCGAAAATGCTTGGTGGGCTGCCCGGCGTCGTGCAGAAACGCCGTGAAATCGCAGGGGGTGAGGCGGTGTGCCGCAAGATAGGTGGCATCAAAGCAGAGCATCATGGAAAGATACGCGCCGGCAGAGCTTCCACCAAGGTAGACGCGGTTGCTGCCGCCATATTCCCCGATCCTGTTTTTGACCCATGCCGCGGCAAGCGCCGCGTCGCGAATGAAATCGGGATATTTTGCATCGGGGTAGAGACGGTAATTGGCGGAAATGAAAGCAATGCCGCGCGCGGAAAGATAGGCGCCAACGTGCGCGGTTCTTGTTTTGTCACCCTTTTCCAGCCCTCCGCCGTGAAAATAGAGAAAGGTAGGGAAGTTCTCCGCGTCAGGCAGATAAAGATCCAGCTTTTGCATGGGGTGATCCCCATAGGAAACGTTTAGAAACGACCGACTCATCTCGCCACCTCCTGCCTTTTGTCAAGCGCGCGGTTTCGAAAATAAATGCAAAGGTCTGCCGAAACCATGAGTAGGTTCAAGCAGTAGAAAAACAAAACGTACCATTTGCTTGCAAAGCTTGCCATATAGGTCTCATTTACCAGCTTGGAAGCAATGCCCGCGATGTAGCCCGCGATAATCAGACAAAGAAACGCAACACTTTTGCCTTTGGCGCTCCTTGCGCGCCAGGATTTCAGCACGTTCATGGGCCAGGACGCCCCGAAGCTGACGATCATTAAAATTTCCAATAATTCTGCCATATTTTGAAAACTCCTCTTGGTTTGTGGAGCTATTATACCATATACAAAAATGCTTGTCAAGAATATCCTATCATATGCTACCATAATTTAAAAGTTATTCTAAAAGACATGAAAAGCGACCTTTCATTTTGAAGCAGGATACAATCGACGAAGCATTTGTCGCGCCCCGCTTACACTACCGGCGTGAACTGTCCGCATTATATGATGCGGGGGCAGGCGGCAAGACGGTCTTTTTTTTCGATCTTTTGCAAAATATATCGAAAGTAAAAAATAAATTTTGCTTTTCACTTGCATTTTTCGCGATATGGGTGTATAATAATGAGGCTAAAATAGGTTTATCAAAGTGAGGACAGAACTATGACAGAAAATTGTACACATGATTGCTCTACGTGCTCGGCAAATTGCTCGTCGAGAAAGCAGGAAAGTCTTTTGATCCCCGCCAATCCCTTGAGCGAGGTCAAGCATATTATCGGCGTGGTCAGCGGAAAGGGCGGCGTTGGAAAATCGCTCGTCACCTCTATGCTGGCAGTGCTCCTGCAACGCGAGGGATATAAGGTCGGAATTTTGGACGCTGACATTACGGGTCCCTCGATCCCCAAGACCTTCGGCATGAAAAACGTGGAGGTCTACGGAGACGACAACGGCATGATCCCCCCTTCTACCACCACAGGTATCGATGTGATGTCGGTCAACCTCCTGCTTGGGGACGAAACCAAGCCGGTTGTTTGGCGCGGCTCGATCATTGCGGGAACCGTTCAGCAATTCTGGAAGGACACCATTTGGAACGCGGACGTGCTCCTGGTCGATTGCCCTCCCGGAACCGGTGACGTACCGCTTACCGTTTTCCAATCGCTTCCGCTTGACGGAATCGTGATCGTTTCCAGCCCGCAGGATCTTGTTTCGATGATCGTGAGCAAGGCGGCAAATATGGCGAATATGATGAACATTCCCGTATTGGGTCTGGTTGAGAATATGAGCTATATCAAATGCCCCGATTGCGGTAAGGAGATCCGCGTGTTTGGTGAGAGCCACATAGAGGAGGTTGCCGCCAACTTCGGATACGATCTTCTTGCGCGTATTCCCATGGATCCTAAGCTTTCCGCACTTGTTGACCGCGGTATGCTGGAGCTGATGGAAAACGACTACATGGATGCGGCGGTGCAGAAGATTATTGAAAAATTAAAGATCGAGGCAAACTAAGCCAAAAATCGAAAAATGGGCAGGTGCATTCCGCACAGCATAAAAACCAGAATGAAAAACGCTTTTGCTATCGTTAAAATGATAGTGAAAGCGTTTTTTTGAATCAAACGGTTCAGATGAAAAATAATCAAAAAAATAAAAGAAAGGATTGACAAATCGGAATGTTTGTGATAAAATATCAATTGAACAACTGTTCAAGTGATAGGAGGGGAGAACATGAAGGAAATTGCGCCGCAATGCAGGTGTGCGGAGATCCATCCCGACCGCATCGCGCATGCGGATGGACAATGCCCGAATGACGAGGAGCTGTTTGCACTTTCCGAGCTTTTTAAGGTGTTTGGAGACAGCACACGTATTCGCATTTTGTACGTGCTCTTTGAAACCGAGCTTTGTGTTTGCGATATCGCTCAGCTTTTGGGCATGAATATTTCGGCAATTTCGCATCAGCTTCGCGTGCTCAAGCAGGCAAGGCTGGTCAAATTCCGCCGCGCGGGGAAAACCGTTTTCTATTCGCTCGCGGACGATCACATTCACGCAATTCTCGGGCAGGGAATGGATCACGTTCGCGAATAAACATTGCAATAACTGAAATTTATTTATAATTTGAAAGGGAATCGCTATGAAAAAAACATTTTCGATGAATGATCTTGACTGTGCAAACTGTGCCGCAAAAATGGAGCGCCTGATTTTAAAGATTGACGGCGTGCAAAGTGCAACCGTCAGCTTTTTCGCGCAAAAGCTTGTGCTGGAGGCTGAGGACGAGAAATGGGACGAGGTTGTGCGTCTTGCTTGTGAGGCGGTCAAGCGCGTGGATCCCGACTGCTCGGTGATCGTAAAATAAAACAGGTCCTTGTCATGAAGCTAACGAAAGGTCAGCGGCGCACGTTTCGCCGTATTCTTGTCGCAAGCGGCATTTTTGTCGCGTTAAGTGCAGGGCTGCTCTTGCGGATCCTTCCTGCTGTTTGGTATATACAACTGCCGCTTTTTCTGATCCCTTATTTTTTTGTTGGATGGGATGTGTGGCGCAAGGCGATCCTCAACGTCGCGCACGGACAGCTTTTAGATGAAAATTTTTTGATGTGCATTGCAACGGTGGGGGCGTTGGTGCTTGCCGAATATCCCGAAGCGGTGTTTGTGATGCTCTTTTATCAGGTTGGAGAGCTGTTTCAGAGCATCGCGGTTGGAAACAGCCGCCGTTCGATCGCTGCCTTAATGGAGATCCGCCCCGACGAAGCGCGCGTGATCCGAAACGAAACCGAGTATGTGGTGGATCCGGAGGAGGTCGCGATAGGAGAGACCATTCTGGTGCGCCCGGGAGAGCGGATCCCGCTTGACGGTGTTATTTTGCGGGGGACGAGTGAATTAAATACGGTTTCCCTCACCGGTGAGGCGGTTCCGCGCGCCGTGGGCAAGGGCGATGAGGCGGCGAGCGGTTGCGTGAATTTAACGTCGCCGCTTTGGTTGACGGTCAAAAAGCCCTTTGCGGAGTCCACGGTCTCCAAAATATTGGAGCTTGTAGAAAACTCCGCTTTGGTAAAATCAAAGGCGGAGAATGCCGTAACAAAATTCGCGCATTGGTATACCCCTTGTGTGGTGCTTGTGGCGTTTCTTTTGGCGGTGATCCCTTCGATCCTCACGGGGGATTGGCAGCGTTGGTTGCACACGGCGCTCATTTTCTTGGTGGTCTCCTGCCCCTGCGCGCTTGTGATCTCGATCCCGCTTTCCTATTTCGGCGGCTTGGGGTGTGCGTCGCGTCACGGTGTTCTGATCAAGGGCGCGAATTGGCTTGAGGCATTGGCGGATACCGATACCGTGGTTTTCGACAAAACCGGAACCCTTACCGAGGGGCGTTTCAGTCTTGCCGCGGTCCATCCTGCGGGAGGGACTGATCGCTTCACCCTGCTGCGATTCTGTGCCGCCGCGGAGCAGAATTCCAATCATCCGATCGCGCGGGCTTTCTTGGACGCTTGGGCGACGGAGGGCGACGGCGCGCTCCCATTTGCCGAGGTCTCGGAGGCGGCAGGGCTGGGGCTGTATGCGCAGATTGAGGGCAGTCGCGTTTTGGTTGGAAATGCCGCGCTGATGCGAGCGGAGGAGATTTCTTTTTCCGAGTGGAACGCTGAGGAGGGAAGTGTCATTTATGTTGCCGCCGACGGTGTTTGGCTTGGTACTGCGCTCATTTCCGACCGGATCAAAAAAGGCGCGGATAGCGCGATCTCACGGTTGCGTGAGAACGGCGTGCAAAGGCTTGCGATGCTTTCGGGCGACCGTGCGGCTTCCGCACGCGCCGTTGCCGAACGGCTGGGGCTTGATGCCTATCACGCCGAGCTTTTGCCGCAGGATAAGGTAGCCTGCATGGAAAGGCTCTTGCGGGAGAAAAAGAAGACGCTCGCGTTTGTGGGGGATGGCATCAATGATGCGCCCGTTCTCGCACGCGCCGACGTTGGAATCGCGATGGGGGTGTTGGGTGCCGATGCCGCGATCGAGGCGGCGGACGTGGTTTTGATGGACGATAATCCCGCAAGGATCGCCGATGCAATTTCCATAGCGCGTTTTACAAGGCGGATCGTGGTCCAAAACACGGTTTTCGCATTGGGGATAAAGCTCTTTTTCCTTGCGTTAAGTCTGTTTAATATGACCAATATGTGGGCGGCAACCTTTGCGGACGTTGGAGTTGCGGTCATCGCGATTCTGAACGCAATGCGGACACTGCGATATCGAATCACCCGTTAAATGTTTGACAAGATTTCACAATCTGACCAAAAAAATAGGGAAGGAGTCAAGGCTTACGGCACTGACTCCATTCTCTTTGTATCATTTTTTTGTTCAAACCCCCGAAAATGCGTAAAAAAAAGAAAAGGTATGGACAAAAAGTCGAAAATGTGGTATAATTTAGTGTAAAATATTTTTCGGAGGTTTTGAAAATATGATGACCGATATCGAAATTGCGCAATCTGTTGAAATGAAGCCCATTGTGGACATTGCAAAGGTTGCAGGCATTGAGGACAACTACCTGGAGCAGTACGGTAAGTACAAAGCCAAGGTTGATTATTCGTTGCTTAAGGACAGCAAAAGAGCGGACGGCAAGCTGATTCTTGTAACCGCTATCACCCCCACCCCCGCGGGTGAGGGAAAAACCACCACCACGATCGGACTTGCCGACGGTTTGAGCCGCATCGGAAAGAACGTAATGGTCGCACTTCGTGAGCCTTCTCTCGGTCCTGTGTTCGGTATCAAAGGCGGCGCGGCAGGCGGTGGCTGGGCGCAGGTGGTTCCCATGGAGGATATCAACCTGCACTTTACGGGTGACTTCCACGCAATCGGCGCGGCAAATAACCTGCTCGCGGCAATGCTCGATAACCACATCTATCAGGGCAATGCGCTGAACATTGACCCCAGACGCATCACCTGGAAGCGTTGCGTGGATATGAACGACCGTCAGCTCCGTTTTGTAACCGACGGTCTTGGCGGACGAGTGAACGGTGTTCCGCGTGAGGACGGATACGATATTACGGTTGCCTCCGAAATTATGGCTGTATTCTGTCTCGCAAGCTCGATTACCGATCTCAAGGAGAGACTCTCGCGCATTGTGGTTGCCTATACCTATGATGAAAAGCCGGTAACCGCGGGTCAGCTCGGTGCTGTCGGCGCAATGGCGGCTCTGCTTAAGGACGCGCTCAAGCCCAACCTGGTTCAAACGCTGGAAGGCACCCCCGCGTTTGTACACGGCGGTCCTTTCGCAAACATCGCACACGGATGCAACTCCGTTATCGCGACGCGTATGGCAATGAAGTTGGGTGACTATGCCGTTACCGAGGCAGGCTTTGGAGCCGATCTCGGCGCGGAAAAGTTCCTTGATATTAAGTGCCGTATGGCGGGTCTGACTCCCTCGGCGGTTGTTATGGTCGCAACCATTCGCGCGCTCAAGATGCACGGCGGTGTTGCAAAGACCGAGCTTGGAACCGAGAATCTCGAGGCACTGGAAAAGGGACTGCCCAACCTGCTTCGTCACGTTTCCAACATCCGCAACGTATATAAGCTTCCCTGTGTGGTAGCAGTGAACCGTTTCCCCACCGATACCGATGCCGAGGTGGAGCTTGTCATTCGCAAGTGCCGCGAGCTTGGTGTAAACACCGTGCTTTCTACCGTATGGGCAGAAGGCGGTAAGGGTGGCGAGGCACTTGCACGCGAGGTGGTTCGCCTTTGCGAGGAAGAGCGGGGCGATTTCAGCTTCTCCTATGAGCTCGATTGCACCATTGAGGAGAAGATCGAGGCAATTGTGAAAAAGGTTTACGGCGGTGCGGGTGTATCCTTCCTGCCTGCCGCAAAGAAGCAGATCGCGCAGCTTACTGCGCTCGGCTTTGACCGTTGCCCTGTTTGTATGGCAAAAACGCAGTACAGCTTCTCGGATGACCCCACCAAACCGGGCGCACCCGAAGGCTTTACCGTGACCGTACGAAACGTAAAGATCAGCGCAGGTGCTGGCTTTGTGGTTGCGCTCACGGGCGATATTATGACTATGCCGGGTCTTCCCAAGGTTCCCGCAGCTGAAAAGATCGACGTGGACGAAAACGGTAAGATCTCGGGCCTGTTCTGATTGAACGAAAATAAATAAAGATGCCGCAAATGCATTTCGCATTTGCGGCATCTTTGAATTTAAGTAACGTTTTTCGGCAGATCAGAGTGACGTGATCCATTGCGCAAAGAGCATCACAACGGGAAGGGTAGCGGTGGAGAGAACCGACGTCATTCCCACCGTTTGAGAAGCATAGCCGGGTTCAATGTCATAGAGCTCGGCAAGCATGGTGATGGTAGCCGCGCTTGGCACTCCCGCCATTGCGGTTGCCATCAGGATGTAGGTTTCGCTGAGTCCGCAAAGCTTGGCAAGCAGACAGATCAGCACAGGAAATGCGATCAGCTTGATTGCGGAATGCAGATAAAGCTTTGCGTTGGTCAGCATTTTCGGAAGCGCGATGGTTGCAAGCAACGCGCCCGTGATCAGTACCGAGATCGGTGTGCAGAGATTTCCGAGATAGGACATGAATTTTCCAACCGACTCGGGAAGCACGAACACCGCCTTGAGCAAATAAAGCGCAATTCCGATGGCGCAGGGCACCGTTCCGTAATTGAGGAGAGCTTTTTTGGGTGTCATTCGGATGTCCTCACGTCCGCGCGCGAGAATGATGATACCCCAAGTCCAAAGAAACAGATGGAACGCGATGACGTAAAAGGCGCCCATAAAGCTGCCTTTTCCCTCGCCGAGGATCGAATCGAGGATCGGAAATCCGATAAATCCGCAATTGGCAAACACCAAGGAAAATTCAAAGATCTTCATTTGATCCACGCGGTTGTGTCGGCGGCAGATCAGATAGGCGATCAGCGCAATCAGCGCATGGATCACAAAGCTGATAACCGTTGTTTGCCATGCAATGGTGAGATTTTCCGCACTGTACTCCGCATTGGCAAGCGCCGAGACGATCATCATTGGTTGACCAACCGAAACGATCAGCCGTGAGAGTGCCTTGGAGGATGCGGTATCAATTATATTGGTTTTTCGGCAAATAAAGCCGCAGATCATGAGTAGAAAAAGGGTGACCATGATCGAAAGTAACGCGGGAAAATTCAAGCTTATATTGCCTCCGTTTCGTCAAGCTTTGCCTTGATGCGCTTCATATCTTCCAGCATGTCCTCTTTCTTGCGGGGATCGCGCAAAAGAGCAGCGGGGTGATAAACAGCCGTCATCAGGTAGTTGCCCTTTTCAAACCACGTGCCGTGTTCTTTTGTGATCTTGAAATCGGGCTTGATCAGCTTCATTGCGGCGATCCGACCCAGGCAAACGATCACCTTCGGGCGGATCAGGCGAACCTGCTCGCGCAGATAGCCGATGCAGGCGTCCTCCTCCTCGGGTAGAGGATCGCGATTCTTCGGAGGACGGCATTTTAAAATATTGGCGATGTAAACGTCTTTTCGTTCAATATCAACCGCATAAAGGAATTTGTCAAGCAATTGACCTGCGCGGCCGACAAAAGGCGTTCCCGTAAGATCCTCCTGTTCCCCCGGAGCCTCGCCCACAAACATCAGATCCGCATGGGGATTTCCCGTTCCGAATACGAGGTTGGTGCGTGTTTGTCCGAGTGCGCATTTTTGGCAGTCCGCACAGCGCGCGGCAAGCGCCTCTAACGTGTTTTCCATATCAATTCCTCCGTTATCATCATGATTTCGCGGGCATATCGGTCAAGCCGTCGCGCGCGGCATTTTTTCCGGAGCAGATCAGCGTGTAATTACCGCTGCGCAAAATGTCGAGCAATTGCGACATTGAGGTGATGGGGTCACTCGTTCGGATCCCGCCCGCGGGCAATGCGCTTGCACTGTGATAGTCGCTTCCCGACGTGCGGATCAGCCCATACCGATCGGCTGTAGCAAGCGCCTTGAGATTGTGTGAGTTGTGGTCGGGGTGTCCGTTGAAGACCTCCATACCGTCAAGAAGCGTGGGATCGATGCGATCCATACCGCGGCGGTAGGGGTGTGCCTGAACGAACAGCAGACTGTTTTCACGCGCAAAGCTGGAAAATGTTTCGGGGGTCATGTGATGAAGCGCGGGATGGGTGAGCAGAAATTGCTCGTCCATACCAAACACCAGATAGTCGTTTTGCGATCCGAGAAAACGCAGCTCACAACCGAGCAGGATCTGCAAGCGATCCTTTGCCGCATGTTTCAAGGCGCGGTAGCCCGAAAGATAGTGTTCTGTTTTTTCTTCCCACGTTTCGCCCGCGGGATCGATGACGTAGTCGCAGTAGTGCTCGGTGAGAACAAGGGTGGTATAGCCCGCCTCGGTATAACGCTCCACAAGCTGAGCGGGCGTTACCGACGCGCAGGGGCTGACGGTTGCGGAGTGGGCATGCAATTCGGTTTTGTATTGCATAGTAGAGTGTGTCCTTTTTGGAATATTTTGAAATTGCCGATGCCAGAAGCATCGGCAATTTCAATCAATATATTTCTATATTTCGATCAATATAGGAGATTACAGAATCTCAATGATCGATTCGTCCCACATCTCGGGTGCCTTGTAGCCGAGGAGGTTGACCGTGGTTGCGGCTACGTTGGAAAGTCCGTAGCTGCCGTCAGCCTTCACGGTGTAGTGATTCTTTGCATCGGTGTTGTCGTAGATGATGCAGGGAACGGGGTTGAGCGTGTGGCTGGTCTTGGATTTGAAGTTGCCGTTCTTGTCAGCCTTGGGCTGCTTGGTCTTCTTGTCCATTTCATACATCTCATCGGCGTTTCCGTGGTCAGCCGTGATCAGCGCAACACCGCCGAGGGCATCTACAACGGGAAGGATTCTGCCGAGCTGAAGGTCAAGTGCTTCCATGGAGCAACGCGTAGCTGCAAGGGAACCGGTATGGCCAACCATATCACCGTTGGGGAAGTTGACGCGCAGATACTTGTATTTTCCGCTTTGCAGGCACTCAAGCAGCTTATCGGTGATCTCCGCGCACTTCATCCAAGGTCTCTGCTCAAAGGGAACCACGTCGGAGGGGATCTCAATATAGGTTTCAAGTGCCTCGTCAAACTTGCCCGACTTGTTGCCGTTCCAGAAATAGGTCACGTGGCCGTATTTCTGCGTTTCGGAGATCGCAAGCACGGGAATGCCTGCGTCTGCCATATACTCACTCATGGTGTTGGTGATTTCGGGAGGCGATACCAGGTACTTGGCGGGAATGTGCAGGTCACCGTCATATTCGAGCATGCCGGCATATACCACCTTGGGAACGCGAACGCGGTCAAACTTATCAAACGCGCCGTCGGGAGCGTCGAAGGTCTTGGAGATCTCGATCGAGCGGTCACCGCGGAAGTTGAAGAAGATCACGCTGTCACCGTCCTCCACGGTTCCAACCGCTTGGCCGTTCTCGGCAATCACGAAGGCGGGCAGATCCTGGTCGATCACCTTGAGCTCATCACGGTAGGTCTGAACCGCTTCTGCCGCAGATGCAAATTGACGACCTTCTCCGAGCACGTGCGTCTTCCAACCGGCTTCCACCATTGCCCAGTTTGCCTCATAACGGTCCATGGTGATCGTCATACGTCCGCCGCCGGACGCGATCTTCACGTCGTAGGATGCGTCGCGGAGCTCGGTAAGGAATGCCTCAAAGGGATTGATATATTCGAGCGCGGAGGTCTCGCCAACGTCGCGTCCGTCGAGCAGGATATGAACGCGAACACGCGTCACACCCTCAACCTTTGCCTGTTTGAGCATTGCCTTGAGGTGATCAATATGCGAGTGTACGTTACCGTCGGAGAAAAGACCGAGGAAGTGGAGGGTAGAGCCGTTTGCCTTTACGTTGGCAACCAATTCCTGCCACGTAGCCGACGCAAACATCTTGCCGCTTTCAATAGAGTTGGATACCAGCTTTGCGCCCTGTGCAAATACCTGACCTGCGCCGAGTGCGTTGTGTCCTACCTCGCTGTTACCCATATCGTCGTCGGAGGGAAGTCCGACAGCGGTTCCGTGTGCCTTGAGCGAAACCATGGGATAGTTCTTCATCAATGCGTCGAGATTGGGGGTATACGCGCCCGCAACCGCATTGGATACCGTATCGGGCGCAAGTCCGACACCGTCCATCACGATCGTGAGAACGGGACCCTTTACGCCATCAAAGTTCGTAAGCTTTTCGAGTTTCTTGTTCATTGTTTTTTCCTCCGGATTATTGTTCTTTGAAAAGACATATTTTCACAAATACTATTATATACCAAAAATGAAAAAATGCAAGAGTTTTTTCATTTTTTCCTTGTTTTTCTTGCAAACGGTCGGATAAAAGAGAAGGGCACCGCCCAAGCGCGCGGATCGGCACTTGGTTGGCACCCTTTCGGTTAACTGTCTTTGTGTTCGTTGCAATGGCAGCAGCCGTTGCAACCGGAATTGCCATTGGAGCCTTTTTGGGAGCTGCAAGAGCAGCTATCGGGGCAACCAATGCATTTTTTACCGCTTTTCTTGGCTTTGATGATATATGCCGTTGCGCCTCCGATAATCAGAAGGATCACGAAAACGGCAATCCAATCTGTAATCGACATCATGATGCAAAGTCCTCCATCAAACTTTCGTAGTTTCCTTTTTCACAAATTGAGAAAGCGTGTACTCCTCTTTGAGCTCTTTATTTTTCTTAATGATCAGGACCGTAAGAATCGCCGCGAAAAGTGCCACGATCGCCCATCCGAGGATCGGCATCCAGACCGCGCCGAAATTGCGGGTGGTAAAGAGCGTTCCGAAGAAGTAAACGAGGAATCCAACCGAGTATCCCACACCAAATTGGAGCCCAATGCCTGCAAAGAGCCATTTTTTGCTCTTGATTTCGGAGTTCATTGCACCAATTGCGGCAAAGCAGGGAGGTGTGAAGAGGTTGAACATCAGGTAAGCGAGAGCGGCAACCTTGGTGATCGCCAGAATACCGGCAACCTCAGCACCGGCACCGCCGATCATTTCAAGTGCTTCCGCGTCGATCAGATTTTCAAGTCCGATGAAGCAAACCGCCAACGTACCCACCACGTTTTCCTTTGCGATAAAGCCCGTGATCGCTGCTGCGGCAAGCTGCCATGCCACAACGCCGACAATGGGAGCAAAGAGATACGCAAAGGGGGTCGAGATCGTTGCAAGGATCGAATCCTTTGCGGCATCGACCGGCTGGAGATTCCAACCGAAGGTCTGCATGAGCTGAACGGCAAAATTACATACCAGAATGATTGTACCTGCCTTTACGATGTAGGACCAACCGCGCTGACACATCGAAAGAAGTGCCTTGGGGAAGCTGGGTGCCTTATATTCGGGCAACTCAATGATAAAGAAGGATTTTCTGTTTTTGTGTCCCGTCAGTTTGTTTACGAGAAGCGCGCACAGGAAGATCAGAAGGATGCCGACAAAGTACATCAACGTACCAACCCAAGACGCCTCATCGAAGAAGGCACCCGCAAAAAGGGCGATCACGGGAAGCTTTGCGCCGCAGGGCATAAAGGGAGCAAGCATCGCGGTGGCGCGGCGCTCACGCTCATTGCGGATCGTGCGGCAGGCCATAACACCGGGAATGGCGCAACCGGTGCCGATCACAAAGGGAATAACGGATTTACCGGAAAGACCAACCTTTTTGAAGATGGGGTCCAGCACAACGGTCACACGTGCCATATAGCCGCAATCCTCAAGGAGCGCAAGCAGGAAGTACATGACCATTACCAGAGGCAGGAAGCCAACAACGGCACCCACACCGCCGATGATACCGTCCACCAAAATCGAGGTGAGCAACGGATTTGCGTTTTCCATCAAGCCGCCAACCCATTCACCAAACATTTCGATAAAGGTAACGAGACCGGGGATCGCCCATTCATTCTCGGCGCCCTCATGGAATACGTAGCCCTCGGCGATCCAAACGCCGAGCCATGCCTGCGAGATCTGGAACACGAGGAACATAACGACCGCGAAGATCGGGATACCGAGCCACTTATTGGTGAGAACGGCGTCAATTTTATCCTGATAGTTCTTTTCCTTGGTGAGCACTTTACGTGTTTCCACACTTGCAACAATGTCATTTACAAAGGCGAAGCGCTGTCTGTCTGCTTCTTCAACCGTCTTTTTGTCGTTCAGATCAATATCGCCCTGCACGTAAGGCGCTTTTTGTTCTTTGCCCACTACCGAAACCGCGGCGGCAACAACTTCTTTCATGCCGTTGGCTGAGGTAGAGACCGTTTCCACAACAGGGCAGCCGAGCTTTTCGGAAAGCAATGCCGCGTCAATTTTGTTATCCTTTTTCTTATTGACGTCGGTCTTGTTCAGGGCAACGACCATCGGGATCCCGAGCTCCAGGAGCTGTGTGGTGAAAAAGAGGCTTCTGCTGAGGTTGGTGGAATCCACGATGTTGATGATCACATCGGGTTGCTCATTTTTTACGTATGAGCTTGTAATGCTTTCCTCCGAGGTGAAAGGGGACATCGAGTATGCGCCGGGAAGGTCGACCGCGATCAATTCCCCCATGCCTTTGCAAAAGCTGCGTTTGATGGCATGCTCTTTTTTCTCAACGGTTACGCCCGCCCAGTTGCCGACCTTCTCATTTCGTCCGGTCAACGCGTTGAACATGGTCGTTTTACCGCTGTTGGGATTGCCTGTAAGTGCAATTCTCATGATTAAAAATCCTCCAAAATATGTTAATAAAAAGATTAACAGGAATTGGTTTTTCGGTCGGTTTACCGAAACGGAGGTTAGCCGCCGCTAACTCTTGGGCAAAAAAATAATCCGAGGATTATTTTTAGCCGATCACAATGGCGTTTGCCAATTCACGGTCGATGTTATATCTGCCGTCCTTGATCGAAACAACGCATCCGCTTTTGCGATGTGTTACAACTGTGATGGGTTCTCCGCTGTAGCATCCGAGGGAGAAGAGAAACGCATCAAGCTCCTCGTCGTCGGTTTCAATTGCCCGAATGATATATTCTTTTCCTTCTTCTGCTTGCAAAAGTGTCATTCCCATCATCCTTTCCAACGGCAATTCATCCGATTTTTTGCGATTAGCCTATGCTAACTGCCTATCATTATATCCCTTTTTTCTTTGCTTGTCAAGCATTTTACGGACATTTTTTTCACTTCTCCCATTTGCGCACGAATTGATCCGAATAAAAGTGTGTTTTGTTAATTTTTTACAAAAAAACGAAAAAGGACCCATCCCAAATGGCGCGTGCATTTGTGGATAGGTCCCTTCAAACCGATTATTTGTGAATGATCGTAACGCCCGAGGGAGCGATGCCCGTATGTTCGTAAACAGCGGCGTTGATCTGCGCGAGCTGTGCGGGCTGCAGGGTGTCGGCGCTTACCACAACGGTAGCCTTATCTCCGTTGAGAACGGCGACGCACTGTTCAAAGCCCTTTGCCTTGAGCAGAGACTCAATGTCGGCTTCCTTCTGGATCTCATCGGCAATGGCGCTGATGCTTGCGAGTGCCTCTGCCTTGGCGGTTTCGCTGGAGTCAACGTTGTCAACTACAGCCTGCAAGACCTCAAGTGCTTCGTCACGCGCTTTTTGTCTGCTGATCTGCGTTGCGGAGAAGTAGGTGTTGGCGGCATCGTCGGTCGTGTCGGTTGTGTCGGAAGGCGTTTGACCGATATTTCCGCTCGGCTGATCGTATCCGTCGTATCCGTCCGAATCTGCGGCACCCGCAAACAGAACCCAATTGAGCAATACGGCAACACCGATCAGAAATACCGAGCAGGCGATGATCAGATTTCGTCTGCCGAGTTTTACGATCACGGCTTTGAATTTGTTTGTTTTCGGAATTTCACTGAGCGCAGTGGTTTTGTTTTTCATAGGTAGTTTCCTCCTGTATTTTGATTCGCTATAACATATGAACGGCGACTTTAAAATATGCAAAGCAAGTGTCTTTTGTGAAAAATTTTTTGAAAATCAAGGCTTTGCTTCAGTAATATAGATGCGGTTTGTGGGCAGATCGAATGCTGCGCTGAGCAACGCGATGAGCTCCCGACGTACCGTTGCGTTTCCGCCGCCCCGGCAAATCACGCCTATTCCCGTTATTTTCGGTGCGGCGTGAGAGAGTAAGAGAGCCTCCGCGTTGGATCCGTTTCCAAGAATGACGTATCTTTCATCACCGTCAATGAGTTCGGTGGCGTAAACCGCCTCAAAGCCGCTTGCAAGCGTTACGATCACGCGGACGTCACTTACCCCCGCGGTCGATGCGCAGATCTCCCGTATGCGCGTTTCCAGCTCTGTCTGATAGGCGCGCAGGGTCTCCTCCACGTTTGTTGCATGATCCGCAGGGCGTTCCGTTTCTTCTTTTTCCCAAATGCCGCCGAAGATCAAAAGTCCAACACCGATCAGAGCCAGCAGGATCAACAGCCAACCCTTTCCGCCATGCTCGCCCTTCCAAAAAGAAATCATAGTAAAACCTCCTTAGTCGATCGCGCTGATACATTCACAGCCCAAAAGCGATTCCACAAATGCCTCGATCGCGCCTGTATCCTTCCAGATCGCCCGCCCCGACAAAATAACCGTGATGCGACTCGGTGCGAGCAATTCGCCGTCCTTTTGCCACTCTACGTGACAGCGAACTTCTCCCGTCTCGATTGCAAACCGTTCCTCCAGCATACGTGTAAGCGACTGCGTAAAATATTCGGTCGATGCCTCGCCAAGTGCCGATTCCATTTGGTCACGGTATCCGTCCTCGTTTGGAAACTCCAGCTCGGGAAGGGAGATATCTCCGCTTACAAGGTCTTGCAAAGAGTCGATCACGTTTCGGAGGGGCGCGATCAGAACACAGATCAGCAAAAGCCCGGTGAGCCATCGCATATGCCGCGTGAGTGCACCGCGTATCCCCGCGGGAGATAAAATTTCAAATACCGTGATCGCCATTGCCACGGCGATCAGGGTGATCAGATAATCCTTCATACTTTTCCTCTCAGCCGATTGCCGACGCGCAATGCGACAGTAGTGTGACCGACAGCAACGGAACCGACGAGCATATGCTGACGGCGGCAATCAGATATCCGAGCAGAGACGCAAATTCGTCAAGCAGTTTTTTTTCATTCTCACAGCCGAGCAGATCGGCAAAGGATGCGGCAAGCTGCCAAACACCGCGCAAAAGCAGCAATTCGATCAGGGTGGGAAGGAGGGTTAGCAGGAGCAGGAGCGTGGCACAGATCCCAACCGTACCGCGCAGATATCCAATGCCCGCGCTCAGAGTTCGCAAAAGCTCGGACACCGAGCCGCCAACCACGGGTATGAGATTGCCTGCCGCGAACTTTACACTTCGCATCGTAAGGGAATCGCCTTTGGCACCGAGTGTGGTTTGTGCGGCAAGCATGGCGAGCAGGAGCATCATCAAAAAGCCCAAAGCGGTGGAATATTGCTTTTTGACCGTATTGGAGAGTGCTCCGAGGCGGATCGAGGGATCCAGCGCACGCACCAAGGCAAATGCCATGCAGATGCCGCAAAAGGGAAGAATACTTTTCCCAACCAGCTGTTCCAGTACCGTCATATAGGCGGCAAGTCCGCCGGAGGATGCCACCGCCGCGCTCACGTTCCCCCCCATTGCGTACAGAGCCCCCATGAGCGGGATCGCGGCAAGCGTCAAATTTCCAAGCATTTGGAAATACGCCATCATGTCCGCGAGCGGTAAGTAGCTCTCGCGTAGGAGCGCCAATGTGATGGCAAGTGTGGAGCAGAGCGAAAAGGCTGCCCCCAGGCGTTCGTTTCCAATCGAGGTGCGCATGATACGCAGAATTGCCGAGAGGAGCAGAAGTCCGCACACCGAGGCAAGCATTTTTGCGCAGCTGCCGAGATTCAGTCCGATCAAAGAGAGCAGAGTACTTAATAAATAGGAAAAATCGCTCATCTGCCGTGCCGCTTCACCCACGTCGCTTGTGTTTTGCGAAAAAATTCCGTCGGGGAGTAGCTCCAAAAGCTCCTCGGGGAGAACCTCGAGCAGATCGGAAAATTCGCTCGGTACGCGGTCCGTTTCCCCGGAGGCGCTTGCCTCCTCTGCATGGACCGAGACTCCGATCAGGGGGAGCAGGCAAAGCGCAAGCAGAAGTTGGAGAACGATACGAAATCCTTTTTTCACCTTCAACCTCCCAAGCGCATCAGTTCCTGCGCTGCATTCAGAATTTCCGCGATCAAAGGCAAGCTCAGCAGCAACAGTTCGATCCGCCCCACCAGCTCCACCCCGTCCGCAACACTGCCCTCGCCGCAGTCTCGGCAGACCGATGCGGCAATCTGCGTGAGCGTTGCGATACCGAGTGCCTTGAAAAGGAGCTCGGCATAGGGGGAGGCGTTGCCCATTCCCATCAATGTGCGCAGGTATTGCAGAAGCGGCGCGGCGGCACTCAGGGCAGCTCCGCCGAACAGGACCGTCACGGCAAGGCGGACCAGCAGGGGACTCTCCCCCTTCCATTGCCTGAGGACCAACAGGATCAGGAGCGCGAGGATCGCGAAGGCTGTATATTTGACGATCTGCATGCTACATTCCAAAGACCGAGCGCACCAGATCAAAAAGCGCTCCGATCTCGCTGATCAGCAGCATCAGCGTTACCACGATCCCCGCAATGGTTACAAACATCGCTTGCTCGTCGCGTCCGCTTTTGTTCAGGATCTGAGAGGCAACGGCAACCAAAATGCCGATTCCCGCCACCCGAATAATGAGGGAAATATCCATGTTTTTTCGAGTCCTTCCTCTGTACTTAAAAACGTGGTGCCTTGTATCGGTTCACCAAAGCAGGAGCGCCGTTCCGATCGCACCGCAAAGCGAGAGCGTGATGCAAAGCTTGATCTTGGCGGGGCTTGCGGCGGCGAGCGCGTCGCGCTTTTTGCGAAGCGCCAAAAGATAAAAGTCACACCGCTTGAGCTGATCCTCCCGATAGGAGTCCCCCGCCTCCTTTACAAAAGCGGAGAGCAGACGGCGGGTATCGCGGTCGAGATAGGGCAGAGCCCCCTGCAAAAGCGCGTGAAGCGTGTTGCCCGCTTTTCCCGCGGCACACGCACAAAGCCGATCGGGGGGATAGTGGATCAGAATTTCATGGATCGGGCGCAAATAACAATCGATTTCGGTGCGCACGCCCTCTATCAATTCGATCCACGCATCGAGGATCGAGATCCGTGTCTGACCGATCCGAATTTCATAAATCGCGATCCACACACCGCTGGTCAGAAGCAACAGACTTCCCAAAAGCTTGATCGCGATCATATCCCGTTTCCGTTATCGGCTTCCGCTTGCGTTGTAAAAGTAAACTCGAAGCGCTTGTTTTGCCTTGAAAGCCCTGTGTAAAAGTCAAATGCCTTCGCACGGTGGAGCGCATGTATCGCGGGGCGACGAAGCAGCTCCGGCAGACTTTTTGCATGTGCCGATGCCACAAGCGGAACCCCGCAATTGGATGCCGCAAGAATGGCAGCCGCCTCGGATTCCGAGCCGATCTCGTCGCAAATGATCAGCTCCGCGCCGAGTGAACGGACGGCAATTTCAATTCCAAGATCGTGCGGATACCCGATCAACACGTCGAGGGTCAATCGCGGATCGTCCAAGCCGTATCCAAGCTCGTCACGCGTGTCCACCACCACGGTGCGAACTCCGTGAACAGGGGCGGCGACCTCCTCCGCGACCCTGCGCAGAAGCGTTGTTTTCCCCACTCCGGGCGGAGCATAAATGAGGGTGCCGCGCAGGGTATCTGTACCGAAAATCATTTGCGTGATCCGGTCAACGCTTGCTTCTGTCCGATGCGGAATGCGAATCATTAAGCCCGAAATTTGCCGTACCCCGATCACGCGCCCGCCTTCCACGGCGGCAGTGCCGCAAACCCCTACGCGAATCCCGTCCGACAGTGTCAGAAAGCCTCGGTTGATGCTCTCACCGTATGCGTAAAGCGATCCCTCGCACATGGCGCGCAAAAGGGCTTGCATCTCCTGCGCGGTCAACGTTATGCCGAGCGGTCGGTTTTCTCCCGCTACCGTCAGGGTTGCCTCGCGGTTTGCGTGCAAGCGTATTTCTTCTGTGTGATCCGCAGAGGCTTGCCGCTCAATGGCAGTCCGCAGGCGCGGCGGTAACAGCTCTGCTAAGGTGCGCGGGAGCGGTTGCTTGACTTGTCGATACGTATAAGAGGTCTGCATGGTATCTCCTTTCGGCAGTCTTTGTGCTACTATATGCGGAAAAAGCGAAAAAAAGAACCTTTCCGCATGGGTTGCATATACTGCTACAAAAAAGAAGGGAGACGCTGATGATGTCGCTTTCAAAAAGAAAAGAGGATGCGTATTTTGCCGCGTCCAACAGTGCCGACGGCTTTTTTTCTTACTACCCGCAATGCTTTGACGACCGACGCATCGGACACGTTTACGCGATCAAGGGAGGTCCCGGGACGGGCAAAAGCCGTTTTATGCGAGACGTGGCGGACGCGGGCGAGGCGTGTGGGTGGCAGGCTGAATATGTATATTGTTCCTCCGATCCGAATTCCCTTGACGGAGTGATCCTGACCCTTGGCAAACGCAGTATTGCCTTGCTTGACGCGACCGCGCCGCACGTATATGAGCCGCACACCCCGGGGGCACGGGAGGAGCTGGTGGATCTCGGTGCATTTTGGAATGCCGAGCAACTTGGCGACCGGATTGAGAAAATTGAGGCGATCAACCGTGAAAAGCGTGCCGCCTACCGCAGGGCTTACCGTTATCTGGCGGCGGCAGGGGAGATGGCTCGTATGCATGGGGAGCTTGCGTATCCGTATTTGCGGATCACGGCAATTGAGGCGATGGCGGAGCGCCTGACACGGGATTTTTCCTTTGGGAGCGGATATCGGATGCAGCCTGCGCTGATCGGCTCGATCGGCATGCGGGGGGAGGTGCGCCTTGACTCTTATTTCACGCGTGCGACGCAGTTTTTCCGGATTGAGGATTGTCACGGCGCGGCGCAGTATCTGTTGGACGCGCTTGGAAAAATTGCCGTTCAAAAGCGTCTTGCGGTACGCCTGTCACACGATCCGCTTCTCCCCGAATCCTTAGACGGGATCTTCTTTTGCGATAGCGGAATCGCTTTTGCGGTGGGGGATCGGCGGACGTGGCAAAATCCCCACCGTGTGATCGGAATGCGCCGCTTTGTGCAAACGGCGCGCATGAAGCCGATCCGCGGCAGCTTGGTTTATGCCGCGCGCATGCGGCGAGCCATGCTCGGCGGCGCGATCGAGGAGCTCGCGCGGGTGCGGGAATCGCATTTTTTGCTTGAGGAGATCTATGCCGACGCAATGGATTTCTCCCAAAAGGAAGCTTTTACAAAAAAGTTTTGCGAAAGACTCTTTTCCTTGCAAATTTGAAGAAAATATGATATAATGATGATACGAATGAAAAAAACGGATAGGATCCCGCCGGTTTGGGATCCGAAAAAGGAGACGGAAGGCAATGAAAGTGGTTTTGTTTGCCCTCAATGGGTCATGGGTGCATAGCAATCTCGCATTGCGCTGCTTGCGTCCCCCGCTGGAGCGCGAGGGCTTTGAGGTTATCCTTCTGGAACACAGTTTGCGTGACAGAAGTGCGCACGTTCTGGAGGCACTATGGCAGGAAAATGCCGATATTTACGGTTTTTCCTGCTATATTTGGAATTTGAACGAAATGCTGTCTCTTGCCGAATCGCTCCATTCGATTTTGCCAAACGCGCGGATCATTTTTGGCGGTCCGGAGGTCTCCTATGCCACCGAGCGCTTTGACAAGCTGCCGTTTTTGGACGCGGTCATTTGCGGAGAGGGGGAGGACGCGCTTCCCATGATCTGCCGCGCGATTCGAGCGAAAACCGATTTTCCGCGCGTGATTGAAGGAGGCAGACCGAATGTGATGCGCGACGAGGGGATCCTCTACCGCCTGAATGAGGCAACCGGCGGGATCCTATATTATGAATCCTCTCGCGGTTGCCCCTATTCCTGTGCCTACTGCCTTTCCTCCGCAACGCATGGCGTTCGCTTCAAAAGCGTAGAGCAGACGCTTACGGATCTTCAAAAATTTGAGGAGACCGATTGCAGGATCATCAAATTTGTGGACCGCACCTTCAATGCCGATATCCGCCGCGCGAACGCGATCTGGAAAGCTCTGCTTGCCCCCTGTTATACCAAAAATTATCATTTTGAGGTGTGCGCTACGCTTCTTGATGAGGAGAGCTTTGAAATTCTTGCCGCTTTTCCAAAGGGGAAGATCCAGCTTGAATTCGGCTTGCAAAGCACCAACCCCGAAACACTTGCCGCGGTGTCGCGTCATATCAAGCCGCAGGCGGTGATCCAAGCGGTTCGAAGGATACACGGTATGGGTAATATTCACGTGCATCTCGATCTGATCGCGGGCTTGCCGTATGAAAGCTACGAACGTTTCGCACGCTCTTTTGACGATGCCTATGGATGCTCTGACCTGCTCCAGCTCGGATTCCTCAAGCTGCTTCACGGCACCGAGCTTCGGGCGCGGGCAGAGGAATACGGCTATCAATGTCTGCCAGATCCGCCCTATACCGTTCTGCAAAGCCGTTGGATCGGATTTGGCGAACTGCAAAAGCTTTCGCATATTGCCGAGGTGTTGGAGCGCTATCTGGAGAGTGGGCGTTTTGCGCATGCGCTCGACTATCTTCTGCCGCGTGTGGGTTCGCCGTTCCGATTTTGGGAGGGCTTGACCGAGCGCATCACCGCCGATCCACGCCCTCTGCAAAAGCGGTCTCAGCCCGAGGTCTATCGCATTCTGCTCGATTATGCCGTAACGTTGCGTGGGATCGACCCCAAAACCGTGAAGTGGCTGCTTTCGCTTGATTTTTCCGCGCAGGAGCATAAGAATCCACCGTATTTTTTGCGCGAGGAGTAAGCGAGGCTGTTTGAAAAAACGTTTTTTGGGAAAGTATCTGAAAACGAAAACTAATTTTCAAATAAATGAAATATAGTAGAAAAAAATACAAAAAAACTCTTGACAAGCGTATAAAAACATGATATAATAGTTTGCCGCTTGAAAATGGCTCTTTTTAAGTGCGTCCAAAAACGCCGCCATGCTATCAGCGAGTCTATCAGAAAGAGAGGTGCTTTTCGTGTTTGCAGTTATCGAAACCGGCGGAAAGCAGTACAAAGTAATCGAGCAGGACATTATCTTTGTTGAAAAGCTCGACGCAAACGAAGGAGACGAAATCGTTTTCGACAGCGTTATGGCTCTGTCTAACGACAACGGCTTCAAGGCTGGTACGCCCACCGTTGACGGTGCAAAGGTCACCGCAAAGGTACTGAAAAATGGCAAGAACAAGAAGATCTATGTCATGAAGTACAAGTCCAAGAAGAACGAGAAGAAGAAGATCGGTCACAGACAGCCCTTCACTAAGGTGCAGATCGTAAAGATCGAAGGCTGATTCTCGGCAGTCGGTAAGAGAACATGACGAAAATCGTGTTTTTCAGAAGCGGCGGAGTGTTCTACGGCTTTGAAGAGCAGGGTCACACAGGATATGGCGAGGCTGGCGATGACATTTTATGCGCGGCGGTCTCATCGATGACGATGTTTCTTGTCAACACCATTGAAGTTGCATACGCGTCCTCGGTTGATTACGATATCGACGAGGGAGCAACACGGATCCGCGTGCGCGCCAAAGCGGCGCTGCCCGAATTTGAATCCGATGATTACAAGCGTTATGCCGTTTCGGGTATCATGATGGGTTATTATCTGCAGCTCAGTGACATGCTGGAGGAGTACGGAGACTATCTGGACGTCAGCGTTCAGGACAAACCCTGGGAGGATTGATCTGCCGTGTCCCCAAAATCCCTTTCGGGGGATACAAATTATTTAGGAGGAAAAGAATGATGTTGAAGCTCAGTTTACAGTTCTTTGCTCATAAGAAAGGTGTCGGTTCCACGAAGAACGGCCGTGACAGTGAGTCCAAGCGCCTTGGCGTAAAGAAGGCTGACGGTCAGGCAGTTGTTGCCGGCAACATCATCGTAAGACAGAGAGGCACCGCTGTTTGCGCCGGCGAGAACGTTGGCGTAGGCAAGGACTACACCCTCTATGCTCTCATCGATGGTCGCGTTAAGTTTGAGCATAAGACCAAATCTCAGAAGAAAGTCAGCGTTTACGCAGACTGATCTTATCTGACGGAAATAGACACCCGAATGCCAAAAAGCGTTCGGGTGTCTGTTTTTTTTTTGCCGGGACAGACCGATTTTGAGATGATTATAATAAATCTGAAAAAAGTATTGACAAATCGGAGAAAGTGTGATAGAATGGTAAAAAATCCATAGGGAGGATATAAAAATGAAAATTGTAAAACACTTTAGTCTTTTGATCGTACTTGCAATTCTCGTCACGGTTGGCGGTGTTTACGCACAGTGGGTTTTTGAGGATCACGATTTTGTCGGCGGTGAATCGAATAATATCGATATCTCCATGCAGGCATACATCAACCCCGGCAACCAGCAGGGTTACTTCTATGCTAAGTATGTGAACCTGCAGGTATCGGTTTCCGATAACTATGACGGTGCAGAGACCGTTGCACCCGAAACTCCGGGTGACTATATTGCCGACCTCAGCGGAGCAGGCTCCATGGTGTTCCTGTTCAAGGCATACGACCAGACCACCACGACAGATATGGCAAACTTGAAGTTCAATGTTACATTTGAGGAACATTCCCCCATCAAATATGTTTATGGAGAAGGGGTTAGCCAGGTTGATATTCCGATTTTCAAGTATACTCCGGCATCCGGTAAAACATTAACGCCTATTACCACTCAGGTAGAGGCACAGGCACTTGCTGATCGATACCAAAATCTGGACGTTTCTGTTTTTGCTGAGCTGGAAAATAGTGTACATGATCCCGTTTGGTATTATATTGAATTGGATTATCACCATCTGTTTGAGGAAGATATTGATAATTCTACCGCCGGTACGCAGACGCACATTGACTTTACAGATGAGTTCAAAGGTACAAAAATTGATAATCTGGAAAAATGGGACGTTCTTCAGGAGGCAATTCTTGCCGGCTCGGTTACCGTTTACATCACCGATAGCCGTCAGCCCGCCCAGGTATCCAACTGATTCTATGATAGTAGGCAAAATCAACCCATGATCACATGGGTTGATTTTGCCTAATAGGTAAATTTTTATTTGGAGTATATCATGACGCTGTATGAAAAATATGTATTTGTACTGTGCTTGATTGTTTTTCTCTGTTTTACTTTGCTGTTCACCGTTATGATCGTCTCCTTGCTTCGATCCACGGTCAAGCTGATCCGAAAGGGATACGAGGACGAGAATATCCGCGCGGAGTATTTCAGAGCGAAGAAAAAGAAAAAAAGATTTGTGTGGCTTCCAAAGGTTGCGGCTTTTGTTGTTTCGGTTGTTTTTGTTTTGGCGTTTTGCCTTTCCATGGTCTTGTTTTTTGCCGAAAGAACCAACGATCTGGGGCTTGCAACGCTGCGAGTGGTAAAAACCCCTTCTATGGCAACAAAGCATGAAAACAACGCATATCTGGACAGAAATAACCTTGTTGACCAGCTTCAGGTGTTTGACCTGATCCTGGTGCATGATTTGCCCGACGAATCGGAGCTCGAGCTCTACGACATTGTGGTTTACAAAACCGAAAACGGCCCTGTGATTCACCGTATTATCGGAATTGAGGAACCCAACGAAAAGCACCCGGACGTTCGCTATTTTCGTTTGCAGGGAGACGCGAATAAATACAGCGACTCCTACCCTGTGCTGTATTCTCAGATGCAGGCGATCTACAGGGGCGAGCGCGTTCCCTTTGTCGGAAACATCGTTCTGTTTTTGCAAGCCCCCGCGGGCTGGCTCTGTATCTTGTTGATTTTGTTCGGTCAAATTGCCATTCCGATCGTCGAAAAAATACTCACGCGTGAAATTGAACAGCGCTTGCGTATCATGGATTCCGCCGATTGGAAGGAGCTTCCTGCAAGCTACAGCATAGCCCCCATCGTAATTTCCCGTTTCCGTATGTCCATGCGAATACAGCGGAAAGATCCGATTGTGCATATTCGGATTCACGAGGAAAAAGGCAATCTGAAAATTACGCTTCCCAAAGGTCGACAGAAAAAATGATGAGAATAACCAGATTTTTGATTATTTTCTTGAGCCTGCTGCTTGTGTTTAGCTGCGGCGGGGTTTATGCCGCTTGGTATTATGAGGCTCACTTTATCGACCCTTCATCGGCGGACCTTTCCTTCACAATGGGGAATTGGCGCGATGTTCCTGAAAAAAACATTGAGATCGTTGACAAATTCTTGCATATTTTAAATAATAAACAGGAAACCAACATTGAGATCAATGATGTAACCTATACCGATTCCTATGATGCATTGATCGCAGCCTTTAACTCCTCGCCGCGCGCAAGCGGCATTACGCTCCATAATAATTCCTTTATCGGAACCATGCAACAAACCGGAGATGACGCGGAAGCTCTGCGTACGCTGTTTGGAAGCTCGCTTTTGAATGAGGAAACCCAAACGCCCGAATATCAGCTGATGCTGAAACGCGAGGCGATTGACGGTGATACCAAAACGGGTATGAACTTTTTTATGGACGGAGATCACGGTTGGAAGGAAGAAAACAAATATTATGCGGGAAACGAAATGATCTTATTTTCCACGCATTGGAAAACCGACCCTGAAATTCCGGAAGGATATGTGATCGTATATGCTACCGTTTATACAAGATATCCCAAAACAGATGAAAACGGAAATTATTTGTATGAACGCGATCAAAATGGGAATATTCGATACCATACCTACGTAAATCAGTATGGCAGAACCGTTCAAACCAATTATCCGATTTATCAATATGGTGAATGGGAGAATATCAGCGGAGAACATGCCTTTGTTGGTTACGCGCAGGTGGTGGCATATTCCACAGGCGATCAAACACGGTCTTTCGCAACCGGAACGTGGCGTTCCCTTGACCGCTATTATGGTACACCGGTGCACTCGACCCTGAATGCGATCATTCAGGCAATTCCGGATTGAGGCACGCGGAGCCGCTCAAGGATTCGGAATAATTGTAACCGAAACGCCGGTTCATAAAAAAAATCCAAAGCTTACAGTTCGAAAAGGATAACACAAAAAGGATGAAAATAATACGTGTTTTCACAATGGTGGTCGTTTTTGCGATGATCCTCGGCTGTGGCGGTGTATATGCTGTATGGTACTACAACGCGCCGTTCGTAGAAGAATTCTCGGCAGCCACCTCTTTGATCTTAAATGATTTTTTCTTTGCGCCCGACGTGGTCTTACCGGGAACCGATCAAGACAGTGATCTTGGGAAAAATCATCAATCTCTTTTGCATGAAATTCTGTATTCCTCTAAATACGGATTGAATCTCACAGAAACGATCCATGCTAATATGGCGCAATACGGTGATATGATCACCTGCTATGAAAATGGAATACAGGGCGGAAACATGAATAATATTCCACGCGCGGGCAATTTGGGCTTTGTCTTAACCTGCGAAAGAGAAGCGGATGAGATCGTGTCCTTTTTTCTCTACACGTTTGATGAGTTTTCCTCCTACATCAATGATTCTAAAATTGTGGTGTATAAAACCATGATCACAAAAAATGAAAACGGCGAGTGGGAGTCTCCCATTAGCTGGGAGGGCTATGTGGTTGCTTCCCAAGAGACGGTTGCAATACACAAAAAAGAATATTATATCCTTCCGGCTGCATGGAAATCGGGAAGGGTAACCGCCTGAATGTTGCAGCATATCAAGTAAACTAATTTAAAACTATTATCAGACAGAGAAGGGGGTGAGTCAAATGCAAAAATGCATTTGGTACTCACCCCCGACGTTTTTGCTTTGCGGCTAAACACCGCAATTTTCGACTGCTTTGCAGTCGAAAACCGCAAATTCCGCGCTACAAAAAAGCCTACCGTCGGCTTTTTTGAGCAGAGGTTGCGTCATTGGCGCAGCCTCTTTTTTATATTTTTCGTATCATTTGCATACGATCGCGTTTTCGCAGTTTCATTCCATTAAAAATTTTTCTTTCTGCCACACTCCGACATTTTTTTTGCATAACGTATGATAAAATAAGGGCAAAGACTGCTCAAAAAGGGGGAATGTGAGAAAATGATTCGAAATGGAACGCAGGTGGTTTATGAAACAAGGGGCGACGTTCTGGTGATCCGTGTGGGCGGTGAGATCGATCACCACAGCGCGGTGGCAGTGCGGACAGGCATTGACGCAAGGCTGACGGCTGAGCGGCCGATGCGCGTGATGCTGGAGCTGTCGGCGGTTGATTTTATGGACAGCTCCGGGCTCGGGCTTATCATGGGACGCTTTGCGCTGATCAAGCAATACGGCGGTACGTTGGCTGTGTTGGATCCGAGCGCCGCAGTGCTTCGCATCATAAAGTTGGCGGGAATGGAGCGAATGGTGTCCATTTTGCGAACAAAGAAAAATTAAAAACGTGAGAATAAAAGGAGACAGTAAAAATGAGGACGAGAGTGGATTTTTGTGCCGAGGTTGAAAATGAGATGCGGTTGCAGTTGCCGTCAAAATCGGTCAATGAGAGCATGGCACGTGCGGCGGTGGCAGCTTTTTGCGCCCAGCTCAACCCAACGGCGGTAGAGCTTGCAGACATCAAATGCGCGGTTTCCGAAGCGGTTACAAACTGTATTGTGCATGCTTATCGCGATACGGTTGGCGAAATTGTGATCACCGTGAAGCTGTGCGAGGGTCGCATGATTCAAATTGAAATTCGTGACAAGGGGTGTGGAATTGACGATGTAAAGCGTGCTCGAGAGCCGCTGTTCACCACCGATGCGGAGGGCGAACGAAGCGGCATGGGCTTTACCGTGATGGAGAGCTTTTGCGATGGCGTCAATGTGAGCAGCCGTGTGGGGCGGGGCACAACCGTCACTCTGCTCAAGCGTTTACATAGGTAAGCCATGGCTTGCCGAGCTTTTTGGGCGAGGTGATCGGATATTATGGAGCAAACGTCTGTTTATGAACGCAACAGCATGCTGCTGCAGCGGGTACGGGACGGTGACGAATCGGCAGAGGCGGAATTGGTAGAGGAAAATATCGGACTTGTACGAACGGTCGCGCGGCGTTTTTTGGATCGCGGAACGGAATACGAGGATCTTGTGCAGATCGGTCTGATCGGTATGATCAAGGCGATTCGGTCCTTTTCTCTCGATCGCGGAACGGCATTTTCCACTTACGCTGTGCCATTGATCGTGGGTGAGATCCGACGGCATCTGCGCGACGACGGCCCCATCAAGGTCAGTCGGATCTACCGCAGACAGGGCATTGCGCTTGTGCATGAAAAGAATCGGATTTTGAGCGAGGAAGGGCGCGAGGCAGGCATTGCCGAGCTGGCGGAGCGATGCGGCGTGAGTGTAGAGGAGGCGGCAATTTCGCTCGACGCGATCTCTCCCATCACCTCGCTGTCCGATTTTGTGTACGGTGAGGATAGCGTGACCTATGAGGGGGTGCTCGCCGATGAGGAAAGCGAGCGCGAGAGCGAGCGTATCTGTGACAGGATCGCGCTTTCACAGTGCATCAACAGGCTGCCTCCTGTTTGGCGCAAAATCGTATTGTTGCGTTATTACCGCAACATGACGCAGCAGGAAACGGCAAACGCATTGGGGTTGACACAGGTCAAGGTTTCGCGCGAGGAAAAGAAAATTCTTGCCGCGCTGAAAGAGGAATTGAATTCGTAGGCACTTGGTTATCCTTTCCATTTTGAACACAAAAAATAACGGAGCAGACGTTTTTTTCGTTTGTTCCGTCTTTTTATACATTTCTATACATTTTCAAAAAAAACTTGAATTTCCAATATTAATATGATATAATAAAATTAACCATATAATGTTTATCGTGAAGGGAGGCAGATTTTTGTGAAATCGATCCTGCATTTTCTGTTATGTGTTTTACTCTTGCTTTTGCTTGTATCCTGTAACAGAGGGAATACCGATCCGATTGAAACCGATTCGGTAGAGTCTGCCGATACCGGATCCGAAGCGGACAGTATAACAGAGTCCGACACCGAATCTGAGACGGACCCCGCCCCGTCCGTGATCCCAACGGCGGAAATTGCGGAGACAAGCGTGTATCTGTTTGTCGGTGAAAAATACAACCTGACCTTTACA
Organism: Oscillospiraceae bacterium; assembly: GCA_015063585.1. GTDB lineage: Bacteria > Bacillota > Clostridia > Oscillospirales > CAG-272 > UMGS1865. The sequence continues at coordinate 14,282 of SVTW01000011.1, read as the reverse complement.
ACCACCTTATCCGAGACTGCATCCGGTTCATACCCTCAAATTCCGTGGAGCACTTCCTCCGATTGTGTTACGGTGGAAAACGGAACGGTCCGCGCGCAAAAAGAGGGCTATGCCATCGTGTCGGGCGGCGGTGCGACACAATGCGTTGTGCGCGTGCTTGCTGATAATATGCCGGTGCTTCGTATTGATACCGACGGTGCGTCGATCTCGTCAAAGGAAACCTACGTGCCGTGCTTGATCGACCTGCAAACCGAAAACAGCGAACTTTGCTTTGAAAAGGTTGGTGCGGGTATCCGCCTGCGCGGAAACTCTACGCTTTCGCGCTCCAAAAAGCCATACCGCATTAAATTCACCGAGAAACGCAATGTTTTGGGGCTGAATGAGGGGGCTGAATGCCGAAGCTGGGTTTTGCTGGCGGAGCGCTACGACGATTCCTTTATCCGCAATGCCTCGGCATTCACCTTCGCGTCGATGATCCTCACCGAATACAGCTCGGATTTCTGCTATGTGATGCTTGAGCTCAACGGCGAGAAAAAGGGCGTTTATCTGTTGGCGGAGCAAAGTCAGATCCATGATGAACGCATCGACATTGAGGAAGCGGGAGAAGAAAGCGGAGAGCTTCGGTCGGGATATCTGTTCGAAATTGATGCCTCCAGCAATCCTCCGAGCTTTTATCTGGAATTCGGTGACCTTGAGATCTATAATTTCCTTGGTGACCGATATACCGCGACGCCAAATGACAGCAAGCGTACCGCGCTGTTTTATACGATCAAAAATGATGGGCTGACCACAGGACAAACCAAGTTTGCCGAAAAATATCTGAACGGTGTTTTTCAGATCGTCTACAGTGCCACATATGAGGGCATCAGCTATGAGTTTGACGAAGCCTTTCGTCTTGTCCCAAGTGAGATGACCTGCGAGGAGGCAATCGCTGCCGTAATTGATCTGGACTCCATGGCGCGAAAATACATTCACAGCGAAATCTTCTGCAACGGCGATGAGCATAAAAAGAGTTATTTTATGTACGTTGATCTTTCTGAGGGCGGTTCGGGAAAGCTGATCTTCGGTTGCCCTTGGGATTTTGATACCGCATTTGTGCACTGGGATTCGGTCAACTACCGTGAAACCGACGTACACTATTCCGCAACACGGAATCTTTGGTATGTGATGATCATGAACAACGCGTGGTTCCGCGAACGTGTCATTGAGACGTGGGACTCGCTTTATGCTCAAACCGGCGGATACTCGAACGCACTCTCCCTGATTCGCAGCATTCTTGAGGTCTATGGCGGCGATTTTCAGTTTGATCTGAACAAATGGGGAAGAACCGAGGACTACCGTGAGCAGATCCCCATTACCTATGATTGGCTCGTGGCGCGCATTGCGTGGCTCAACGAAAACATCGCACGCGTCCCCGCAAAAAACGAAAATTAACTTTGATGCCGAAAGAAAGAGGTTGCTATGAAAAAATTCATTTGCCTGATGCTATGCTTGGTGATGTGTTTTTCGGTTTCCGCATGTTATAGGGAAGCACCTGCTGATGAGGGCAAGGAATCCGGTTCAACCGATTCCGATTCCGAGCAATCCGAATCCGATACCGAGGCGGAATCCGAGCCCGATCCCATTCCCACCGCCGTGATCGGAGAAACCGTGATCTACATGATGGAGGGGGAAGAATACAAGCTGAATTTTAACGTCAGCACCACCGACGGAAAAAGTGACGGATATATGAGTGAAATTCAGTGGGTATCCTCTGATCCCGAAACCGTGAGCGTGCGAAACGGCGTTTTGACGGCGCACCGCGACGGCTACGCGATCGTGACGGGGGGCGGGGATGAGCAATGCGTTGTGCGTGTAATTCCGCGTGAGATGCCAACGATCTCGGTCAACACCAACGGAAAGCCGATCGTATCCCGTGATGAATATACCCCCTGCCTGATCGATATGGATTCCACCAATCCCGCGTTTTGCTTTGATCGTGTTTCGGGTGAGATCCGATACCGTGGCAACTCCACCTACGATTGCGGCGATAAAAAGCCTTATCGAATCAAATTTTCCTCCAAACGCAATGTTTTGGGTATGAATGAGGGGGCTGAGTGCAAAAGTTGGGTATTGCTTGCCGAGTATTTTGACAATTCGATGGTGCGAAACAGCACCTGTCTGAGCCTTGCGTCCGCAATTGTAACCGAGTATACCTCGGATTGGCGCTACGTCAGATTTGAGCTGAACGGTAAATTCATAGGTGTGTTCCTGCTTGCCGAGCAGGCGCAGATCAATGAAAATCGTGTCAATATCGAAGAGGCGGGCAAGGATAGCGACGCGCTCGAGTCGGGATATATGTTTGAATTGGACCAATCCCCGATCGTACATGAGATCGAGGTCAAATGCACCGATTATTATTTTCATACGCTGTGGGGAAAGCTTTTTGATTCCCGTACTCTGCGCTACAAGGTGGAAAACAACGGTCTCAGCGCCGCGCAGATGAATTTTATCAATAAGTATATGAACAATGCCTTTGACGTTGTTTACTATGCCACCTATGAAAATAAGTTCTACGCCTTGGACGAAAACTACGAGCTCGTCCCGTCCGATAAAACCAATGCCAAGGACGTGATCGCCGAGGTTTTGGACATTGAATCGCTGGTGCGTAAATATATCCTCGATGAGCTGATCTGCAATCACGACGCACATCAGAAAAGCTATTATATGCACGTCGATTTTTCCGAAAACGGAAACGGTCTGCTCACCTTCTCCTGTCCGTGGGATTATGATTTTACCATGTATAAATGGTCCAATGACGTGTGGGAATACGAGTATTACGATCCCGAAGCCTTTATGCAGGCAAAACGCGCGACGTGGTACGTTATGATGTTGAATCACGAGTGGTTTCGTGATATGGTAACCTCGTATTGGAACGTGCTCTACCGCGATAACAAGCAGTTTATGCGTCAGCTGGATCTGATTGAGACGATTTCGGATGCCTACGCCGCGGATTTTGCGGAAGACCGTGTTCTCTGGGGACGCAAGCACGCGCAGGATCAGCAGGCACAGATCGTGCTGGAATGGCTGACCACGCGAATGAATTGGTTTAATGAAACGATTGCAAAGGGAAATTATCTGATCGAATCCAAATCATAAATTCTTACAAGAAAGGATGAATCTTTTATGAAAAAGACGGTTTGTTTTCTGCTGAGCCTTTTATTGATTCTGTCCCTTGTATCCTGTAACGTAACGCCCGGTGCGGGGGAAGATCCCACGTCGGACCTTGGATCCGAGTCTTTTTCGGGTTCTGAATCTGTGTCCGAATCCGTCTCTGAGTCGGCATCTGTGTCCGAGTCCGAATCGGATACCGAAACCGAGACCGAACCCGACGTTATTCCAACTGCGGTGATCGCGGATTCGATTCTTTATTTGTTTGTTGACGATAGCTACGAGCTGAGCTACCGTGTCAGCGAGACCGACGGGGTGGCAGATGGTGAAGCAAGCGAGATCGTGTGGAACTCCTCCGACGAGAGCTGTGTCACGGTCTCCAACGGAACGGTTCAGGCTCACGCGCAGGGATACGCGATCGTATCCGGCGGTGGAGAAACGAGCTGTATCGTGCGTGTGATTTCGAAAACCATGCCAACGATCACGATTGACACGCAAGGGGCAAAGATCAATTCGCGTGAGACCTACACGCCCTGTTTGATCGACCTTGAAAGTGACGTTGACGCGCAATGCTTTGAAAAGGTGGGCGCGGGTATCCGTTATCGCGGAAACTCAACCTATAATCTTTCCAAAAAGCCTTATCGCATTAAATTTACATCAAAGCGTAACCTGCTCGGTATGAATGAGGGGGCGGAGTGCAAGAGCTGGGTGCTTCTTGCCGACCGTTATGACAATTCCATGATTCGAAACAGCACCTGTCTGTCCTTTGCGTCGATCATTGTAAAGGAATATACCTCGGATTGGCGTTACGTGCGTTTGGTTATCAACGGGAAGGATCAGGGGGTGTATCTGCTGGCGGAACAGCCGCAGATTCAGGAAAACCGTGTTAATATTGAAGAAGCGGGCGAGGAAAGCACCGCGCTCAAATCGGGATATATGATCGAACTCAATTCGCAGTCCTCCGACCCAATCATTTCGATCAGCGGTTCCAAGCATCCGATGACTACCTTTCAGGGCAAGAGCTTTCAGAAGAATCGTTCGAATTACGATCTGAAAAACAATGGATTGACGGAGGAGCAAAAGACATATATCGCCAAGTATTTCTCAAACGTGTTTGAGATTGCTTATCTCGCAACCTTTAAAAACGAATTTTACAAGCTTGATGAAAACCATGATATGGTTCCGTGGTCCGATGCCGCGTCCTCAAAAGAGGTGATCGAGGCAGTGGTGGATATGGATTCGCTTGTGCGGATGTATATTCTCACCGAGCTGATCGCCAATCACGACGCGCATCAGAAGAGCATGTATTGGCACGTTGATTTCACCGAAAACGGATCGGGCAAGCTAATATTCTCCTGCCCGTGGGATTTTGATTTTACGATGTATAATTTCAAGGACAAGGCATATTACGATCCCGAGGATTACATGGCTTGCAACCGCGTGCCCTGGTTTGTAATGATGATGAATCATGCATGGTTCCGTGAAATGGTGCAGGATTATTGGAACGAGATTATCGAGTCGACCAATCATTTTGAGCACGTTATGAGCATGATTCGGGAAATGACCGAAATATACGGTGACGACTTTATTCAGGACGGCGTTCTTTGGAGCCGTGAAGACGATCAAGTGGAATGTGCCAATACGGTTTATCAGTGGCTACAGACCCGTATTGCGTGGCTGGACATTCAATTTGGCGAGGGCGTGTTCGGAGGCATTGGTCTTGCAGACCCGTCATAATGAGTCACATATGAAAAAATTTCTTTGTCTCTTTCTTATATTCGCAATCTTGCTGCCGATTTTTGCCTCGTGCAGAGAAGCCGATAAGGGGTGGGATCCGTTTGATCCCACCGATCCTTCCGATGCTTCCCAAGGGGAATCTTTCTCGGGAACCGAGGAGGGCTTCCAAACAGAAAGCGAGTCGTTGACCGAATCCGAGTCGTTGACAGAGACCGAAAGTGAGCCCGCGCCCGAGGTGCCGAAAAGTGCCGCGATCGGGGAGCGTGTGATCTATCTGTTTGAAGGCGATACCTACACGCTTCATTTTGAGGTGGATCATGAAAGCGGCAACAGTGAGGTCGTGTGGCACGCGTCCACCGATGCGGTTCGTGTAGACGGTGGCGTTGTAACAGCCTTGCACGAGGGATATTCAATCGTTTCGGCAGGGAGCGAGAGCTCCTGTATTTTCCGCATTCTTGCGAAGAATATGCCAACAATATCCGTTCATACCGACGGTGTTGCGATCACGTCCAAGGAGACCTACGTTCCGTGTTTGGTTTCTTTGGAGAGCACGTATGATGCTTTTTGCTTTGAAAAAGAGATCGCGGGGATCCGACTACGCGGAAATTCTACCCTGGGTGCGAACAAAAAGCCTTACCGTATTAAGTTTGAGTCCAAGCAAAATCTGCTTGGCATGAACGAGGGCGAGAAATTTAAAAGCTGGGTTTTGCTTGCCGAGCGAATGGACGATTCCATGATCCATAATTCAACGGCACTTAGTCTTGCTTCGATGATCCTGACCGAGTATACCTCGGATTGGCGATACGTGAATCTTTATCTGAACGGAAGCTATCAAGGTGTATATTTGCTTGCAGAGCAGAGTCAGATCGCCGAGGGGCGGGTTGATATTGAGGAGGCGGGAAAGGATAGCTCCGCGCTCCTGTCGGGGTACCTTTACGAAATGGATCGCCGTTCAACCGAGGCGGCATTCCGAATTGAAGCCTCAAAGCTGAAATTCACCGACATGTTCCAGCATATCCATAATTGCAAGGATCTTGTTTTCAACATCAAAAATGACGGCTTGCTTCCGTCTCAAACCAGCTTTGCCTCCAAATATTTTCAAAACGTATTCAAAATCGTATATGCTGCGACGTATGAGGATACTTACTATACGTTTGATGAAAATTACAATCTTATACCGATGGAAAACGGCACAGCAGAGAGGGCGATCTCGGCGGTGATCGACGTGGATTCTCTGGTGCGAAAATACATTCACAGCGAATTTATCTGCAATTCCGACGATCACCAGCTCAGCTATTACACGCACGTGGATCTTTCCCCACAGGGTAGCGGACTGTTCACATTTTCCTGCCCGTGGGATTATGACTATGCCTTTTCCGATTCGCAAACCAAGATCTACCACAATCCTTCGGCATATTTCGCCGCGCGGCGTACGGTTTGGTATGTGATGATCATGAAGCACGAGTGGTTCCGCGAGCTTGTGCACGCCTATTGGAACGAACTGTATGAGAATTACGGCGGATTTACGGCGGCATTTGAGATGATGGGAAAGATCACCGAGACCTACGCGACCGAATTCAAACGCGATGCCTCCATGTGGGGACGCTCCAAGGTACAGCGTGAGCAGGCGGAAATCATGAAAATCTGGGTCGTACGGCGACTTGATTGGCTACAAGCGCATTTTGGCACGGGTGAATTTTACTGACCTGCATTCCGATGGTGATTTTCCGTTTGTGTGAGAATATACTGATGGTAAATCGGATATTTCAAAAGGAGGCGAACGATTGAAAAAAAGAAAAAAAGAGGATCCGGTGAGCCAAGAACCATGCGAAAAGCCTGCTCGCCATCGCCTGCTGTCCCAATTTTGGGGATCCTGCAAGCGCATATTGCGATCGGTTACGGCTTTCTTTGGCGCAATTCCGTGGAAGGGCGCAATTGCAAGAATCGCTAAGATCCCATGGCGACCGCTCGTTTCGCGGGTTTGGAAATTTACCCGCCGGCGGCTGATTCCCGTGTGCAGTTTTTTCATTTGTCTGGGCATTTTGTCCTTCGCGCTCCTATGCACGGTCAGCGCGGCTGTTTGCGATAAGACCGACGGGCGGATCGTGACGGTAGAGGATCTGACCGAGATGGAGGGGGCATTTGACTGTATTTTGGTGCTTGGGTGCCGCGTTTATCCCGACGGACGCCTCAGCCCTATGCTTGACGACCGAGTCAGCACTGCCGTGGCGCTGTATCAGGCGGGAATCGGAGATGCGATCCTGATGAGCGGTGACAGCCGGTCGGTCTATTATGACGAGACCGGAGCTATGCGAAAGGCGGCAATGGCAAGCGGTGTTCCGGAGGAGGCGATTCTGACCGACCCAATGGGACTTTCCACCTATGACAGTGTAGCGCGGCTTTTGAAGGTTTGGCGCTTTCAGCGCGTTGTGATCGTAACACAGGAATATCATTTGTACCGCGCCCTCTACATTGCCGAAAAGCTTGGCATTGAGGCATACGGTGTTGCGGCGGATAAACGGCCTTATGCGGGGCAGCTCAAATATGATTTGCGTGAGATCTTCGCAAGATGCAAGGATGTATTTTATGCGCTGGAGCAACCGACCCCGGCAGGGCTTGCGGACAACAACTGAAATTACCCGAAGATAATGATTATATAAAGCCTATATGATCTTATATAAAAAACTAACAAACAAAGGAGAACAAAAATTATGGCAAGAATTGTACTCAACGAAACATCCTATCACGGCGCGGGTTCGATCAAGGAGATCGTAGGAGAGGTAAAGGGCAGAGGTCTTTGCAAGGCGCTCGTTTGCTCCGACCCTGATCTGATCAAGTTCGGTGTAACGCAAAAGGTACTCGACGTGCTGGACGGCGCGGGACTTTCCTATGAGGTCTATTCCGATATCAAGCCGAATCCCACCATTGAGAACGTGCAGAGCGGTGTTGCGGCTTACAAAAAGAGCGGTGCCGATTATCTGATCGCAATCGGTGGCGGTTCGTCGATGGATACCTGTAAGGCAATCGGTATCATCATCGCAAATCCCGAATTTGAGGACGTACGTTCGTTGGAGGGCGTAGCTCCCACGAAGAATCCCTCTGTTCCGATCATTGCGATCCCCACAACGGCAGGAACCGCTGCTGAGGTAACCATCAACTACGTTATTACCGACGTTGAGAAAAAGAGAAAGTTCGTGTGCGTTGACGTACATGATATTCCCGTTGTTGCGATCATTGACTCGGAAATGATGAGCACGATGCCCAAGGGCTTGACTGCCGCTACGGGTATGGACGCGCTGACGCATGCGATTGAAGGCTACATTACCAAGGGCGCATGGGAAATGACCGATATGTTCCACCTCAAAGCAATTGAGCTGATCGCAAAGAGCCTGCGTGGCGCAGTTGCGAACACCAAGGAGGGCAGAGAGGGCATGGCACTGGGACAGTATATCGCGGGCATGGGCTTTTCAAACGTTGGTCTCGGCATTGTTCACTCCATGGCGCACTCGCTCGGCGCGGTTTATGATACCCCCCACGGTGTCGCAAACGCGATCCTGCTTCCCACGGTTATGGAATACAACGCATCTGAGACGGGCGAGAAGTACCGTGACATTGCCAAGGCAATGGGCGTTGCGGGAACCGAGAACATGACGCAGGAGGAATACCGCCGTGCGGCTGTTGACGCGGTTCGTCAGCTTTCGATCGATGTTGGAATCCCGCAGGATCTCAAGGCAATTGCCAAGGATGAGGACGTTCTATTCCTCGCGGAGTCGGCTATGGCAGACGCTTGCCGCCCCGGCAACCCGAAGGATCCCACACTCGAGGATATCATCGCGCTTTATAAGTCGCTGATGTAATCTCTCTTAAATCACATGAGGGGGCAGACGCAAATTGCGTCTGCCCCCTCATGTGATTGTTCTGTATCATTATAACTGTTTGCGAATTTTTTCCAACGTTGCCTTTTCCAATCGAGAGACCTGTGCCTGTGAGATTCCGATCTCCTCGGCGATCTCCATCTGGGTCTTGTTGCGGTAAAAGCGCAGGTTGATGATCTTTCGCTCGCGCTCGGAAAGGCGGTTCATCGCCTCACGCAGAACAATATTTTCCAGCCATGTTTCATCACCGTTTGAGGAGTCGGCAAGCTGATCCATCAGGTAGAGCGAGTCGCCGTTATCGCTGTAGACCGGTTCATAAAGCGAGATCGGCTCGACAATTGCCTCCATTGCGTGCATAACGGCTTCTTTTTTTTCTCCCAGCTTTGCGGCAATTTCATCGACCGTTGGTTCACTTTCCTTTGCATTTAACAATTCCTCCCGTGCCTGCAATGCCCGATAGGCAAGGTCGCGTACCGATCGGCTGATGCGGATCGCATTGTTATCGCGCAGATAGCGTCTGATCTCTCCAATGATCATCGGAACGGCATAGGTGGAAAATTTCACGTCCATGTCAATGTTAAAATGGTCCACCGCTTTTACAAGTCCGATGCAACCCACCTGAAACAGATCGTCCGCGTTTTCGCGTCTGCCCGAAAAGCGCTGAATGATCGAAAGCACCAAGCGCAAATTTCCGCTGATCAGCTCTGCACGAGCCGTTTCATCGCCGTTTCGTGCACGCAACAGCAATTCGCGTTTTTCTTCGTCGGTTAAAACCTTCAGGTTTGCGGTATTTACGCCGCAGATTTCTACTTTATTATAATACATTCCATGAAAACTCCGTTTTTGGCTTCATGAAAAGTATTGACGAATATCACATCGGCTTATACATCCATTATTTGGTTGCTTTTATTTCCACCCGTGCGCATCATATACAACACGGACTCCGTAAAGCGATGCCTCCTGCTCCACGCGGGCAGCGATCGCTTCCTCACGCGCGTTGGTAGGAATCGGAAGATGCAAAACCTCTACGCGCATGGTTGTACAGAGACGGGAGAGAAAATAGGTGGACTGATTGTAATAGCGTGTGAAAATGAGATGATCAATGTCGGTGCATCGCGCCTCCAGAGCGGCATGCTTGATCTCATATGCCTCCGACGCGTTATTTCGCACCCGATTGATCAAAACCGCCTCACCGTGTTCGGTGCGTAGTTCGATCTCACCGAAATAGTTGGTCAGGATCTGTGTTTTGGCGTGATATTGCGGAGAAAATTGCGTGACGTACACCGATGTGATCACGGCAATGGCGAACAAGGTGGGAAGCAGGCATACCATCCATTTGAGCGGTCGGCGAAGCGGCAGGGTCGCAATTGCAATGAGAACCAGCGTCAGCAGGAGTAGAACCAGTTGCGTTGGAAGGTCATTTACGGGAAGCATCACCGCTTCTATGGAGGAAAAGAAGGAGGCTACCGCCAAGTGCAGATCCGCGAGTGTTTCACAAACGAGAGGCAGGAACGGCAGAAACGGGAAAAGGAGACAGAACACCGCGCAAACGAGCAGGCAGGTGATCGGGATCGAGAGCAGAAGGGTTGCGGGAATAGAGGCAAGGGAAATCTCCCCAAATACCGCGGCGGAGAGCAGGAAAAGTGCGAAATTTGCAACCACGCCTACAAAAATTGCCGTGAGTATGGCTATGAGCATTTTCGATAACAGGCGGGGTAAGCGTTGCAAAAATGCTTTTTCTTCAAGCGCGGCGGAGAGCGCCGGCGTGAAAATAATGATGGAAGCGGCGGACAGAAAGGACATCCACAGCGAGAGATCGCAAACAGACCACGGTTGAAATAACAGGATCAGCGCGAGAAGGACCGAAAGTGCCGTGAAGGCATCATAACGAGAGCCGCCGAGCAGGGCAAGGTATAATACGCAAACCATCAGTACCGCACGGCAGGTTGAAACGGCGCATCCTGTGAGCAGGAGATATCCGATCGCAAATAGCGGGATCAAAACGGCGCGGAGCTTGCGCGGTGTGTGAAGCCGACGGAGCAAAAACTCCAGAAACGCGATCAGAATGGAAACATGCAAGCCGCTGAGCGCCAAAAGATGGGAAATCCCCGCGCGACGAAACGCGAGCGCGGTCGTGTCCGAGAGCCACGTGCGGTTTCCGAACAGAGGTGCCGCGCAAAGCCCACCTGCCTCGCCGCCAACCGTTTCGCGGAGCAAAAAGGACAGTCTTTGATTCAGAGCCGCCGAAAACAGACCAATATTCGGGTGCTGTTTTTCGGTTCGCACACAATTTTCACGATCCTTGACCGTTAAAATTAGAAAGCAACCGTCCGAGAGGCGAAAGGTTTCCTCCTCAAAGGTTTCCTCAGCGGTGTATTCGCGCGGAATTGCGGTCACGGTGAAACCGTCACCGAGCTGGAGTGACGATGGAAATTCCATCTCCAAAATGGCGTCAAAGGATGCAGGCTCCCCGTCAAGGCTTGTTACGTGGACGCGCAAGGCGCTGTAAAAGGGCTCGCCGCTTATGCGTTCAAGCACGTAGCCCTCGGCACGGCATTCGTCGCCCGTTTTGGCACGGAGCGATTGATAACGGCATTGAAAGAATAGGTGGGAGGCAAGGAGAGAGAGTAGCACGGCACCGAGACAGAGCAGGACGCAAAAGCGGCGCGCAGTTCTGTGCTTTAAAAAGTACAGCAGAAAAGCAATGAAAAAGGAGACCGCGAAAAGCGCGATCAGAGCGAGCTTTAGTCTACCATCCATTCGAAAAGCAAACACGGCGGATAGCGTAAACAGGGTTGCCGCAAACGCAAGCGGACGACGGTAAAAGAGATGCATAAAGCTCCTTTCTCGTAATTTTTTTCGCTGATGAAATTACGGCTTTGAAAACAAAAATAAAAAAATGAAAAAGGGGAAAGATTGTTCTTGACAAAACGAGAACTTTGTTGTATAATAATTAGGTAACACGTGAAAAAAACGGCATTGGTGCCAAATTTTTTATTGGAGGAGCAATCGCAATGTTTGAAACACTGAAGAATATTTTGGTGGAAGAACTTCAACTCGACCCCGAAGAGATCAAGCCCGAATCCGAGCTTGCAAACGATCTCGGTATCAACTCGATCGAGCTTGCCGATCTCGTAATGCTTTGCGAAGACAAATTCGATATTGAGATCGAGGACGACGACATTCACAAATTCATCACCATCAATGATGTTGTGAAGTATCTCGAAGCACAGCAAAACAAATAATTGCAACATAAAGAGGGCAGGCGGCAGGAGTCGTCTGTTTTCTTTATTATACGAAAAAGCCGAGCTTTTGTCAAGTTTTTTCGATCATTGCGAAAGCGGATTGGGAAAAATTGAAATGCATCTTGCAATTCGGAAAAAAATAGAGTATAATAGAAGATGTAAAAGTCTTTTTGAAAGGACACAGCACTATGAAAAACGGTTTTATTAAGGTTTGTGCCGCCGTTCCCAAAATTCGGGTTGCCGACCCGCAATACAACGTTGCCGAGATGCTGCGGCTTGCCGACCTGGCGGATCGGGAAGGAGTTCGGGTATTGGTATTTCCCGAGTTGGGGCTTACGGGCGCGACCTGTGGGGATCTCTTTTTCTCAGAGTCGTTGATCGATGCGGCACATGCCGCACTTGAGCGTTTCGTTGCCAAAACGCGTGACATGAATCTGATTTCGGTGGTGGGGCTTCCGTTGGCAATTGGCTCCGCGCTCTGCAACGTTGCCGCTGTTTGCCGCGGTGGACAGATTTTGGGCTTTGTACCGAAGTCCTATCCATCCGAGGAGCTTGGCGACAGCCGTTATTTTTGCTTTGACGACCCTTGCACAACCATAAAATTTGACGGACAGGACGTGCCGGTAGGCCGTGATCTGCTCTTTACGTGTGCCGAGGTGTCCGCGCTTCGCATTGCGGTGGAGATCGGCTCCGATCTCGCCGCACCGCTTGCACCAGCCGTATTCCATGCTGCCGCGGGGGCTACGCTGATCTGCAATCCCGCCGCAATCTGTGATTGCGTGGGGGCTGATACCTTGCGCCGGGATTTGATCCGTGCGCAAACCGCGCGGACGCGGACAGCTTATCTGTTCTCGGGCGCAGGGGAGGGCGAATCCACGACCGATCTTGTATTCGGAGGACACGCCTTGCTTGCCGAGCTTGGCAAAACGATTGCCGAGAGACCCGCGTATACGGGTGAATCGCTCCTGATCTCTGAGATTGACGTATTGCGTGTGCAATCCGAGCGCCGCCGCGCGAATGCCTGCTTTGACAGTGTGAGCTATCAGGAGATCCGCTTTTCTCTGATGCTTTCCGAAACCGAGCTGACGCGTGTGATCGATCCGCATCCCTTTATTCCCGAAGATCCCGCCGCGCGTGCATCGCGTTGTGAGAGCATTCTTACCATGCAGACCGCGGGGCTGAAGCAGCGCGTGGAGCGTGCTTTTGCGAAAAAGCTTGTGCTTGGTATTTCGGGCGGGCTTGATTCCACACTCGCGCTTCTCGTAATGGTTCGCGCAATTGACGCTTTGGGGCGTTCGCGCAAGGATATTCTTGCCGTTACCATGCCTTGCTTCGGCACCACAAAACGTACCAAAAACAATGCCACGGTCCTTTGCGAGGAGCTGGGGGTCGATTTCCGCTGTGTCGATATTTTTGATGCGGTAAACCTGCATTTCCGCGATATCGGGCATGATCCCGACGTGCGAGACGTGACCTACGAGAACAGTCAGGCGCGTGAGCGCACGCAGATCCTGATGGATATAGCCAATGATTGCGGCGGTATGGTGATCGGTACGGGAGACCTTTCCGAGCTGGCGCTTGGCTGGGCAACCTATAACGGTGACCATATGTCGATGTATGCGGTCAATGCAGCCATTCCGAAAACGCTTGTCCGCCATCTTGTGGCGCATGCCGCCGACTGTTATGAGCGCCAGGGGGGCGAAAAGCTTGCCGCGGCATTGCGTGACGTACTTGGAACACCGGTTTCTCCCGAGCTCTTGCCGGCTGATGAGAGCGGAGAGATCGCGCAGAAAACCGAGGATCTCGTCGGTCCTTACGAACTTCACGATTTCTATCTTTATCATATGTTGCGCTACGGAGCGTCGCCAACCAAGCTTTACCGTTTGGCACGTGCTGCGTTTGAGTCGGTTTATGACGAGGAAACGCTGCGCCGTTGGTTAAAAACCTTCATTCGCCGCTTCTTTACACAACAATTCAAGCGTTCCTGCATGCCGGACGGCCCGAAGATCGGATCGATCGGTGTTTCTCCGCGCGGGCAATGGAAAATGCCCTCCGATGCGTCCGCGGCACTGTGGATGGCGGAGGCCGAACGACTCTGATCGGTCGACCTGCCTATCCGATGCGCGGCGCGCAAGCGTTAAATCATTCAAAAGAGGCTGCGTCATTGGCGCAGCCTCTGCTCAAAAAAGCCGACGGTAGGCTTTTTTGTAGCGCGGAATTTGCGGTTTTCGACTGCAAAGCAGTCGAAAATTGCGGTGTTTAGCCGCAAAGCAAA
>SVTW01000076.1 GCA_015063585.1 Oscillospiraceae bacterium | reverse complement strand
CCAAGACCCTGCCGGCACTCGCGGAGGACGCAAACACCCCCATCGGGAAAAGTTTTGGTCAAGCTTTTTCAAAAGCTTGCGAGGTCAAGGGCGAGTAGCCATTGGCGCGCTCCGCAGAGCGCGAAATTCCCTTATCGGCGTTTCTTTTTGATAGATTTTTCTTTGCGCCTCCTTCCTGCAAAGAAAAATCGGCTATGGAGTGCCGAGAGCAATACGGGACGCGATTATGCGGGGACGCGATTATGCGGGGGACTTTTGCAAAAGTCCCCCTGCACCCCCAAAACCTTTCCGAACGATTTTTATTGTGTGATGGGGTGCGCGTCGGCTCAGGACTCAGGTGTTGCCAATTGCCGTCAGGCACCGCCAAGACCCTGCCGGCACTCGCAAAACAGCGAGAACCCCCTTCGGAAAAGTTTTGGTCAAGCTTTTTCAAAAGCTTGCGAGGTCAAGGGCGAGTAGCCCTTGGCGCGCTCCGCAGAGCGCGAAACTCCCCTGATCGGCGTTTCTTTTTGATCGATTTTTCTTTGCGCCTCCTTCCTGCAAAGAAAAATCGGCTGTGGAGTGCCGAGAGCAACATGAGAGCGGTTTATGCGGGGGGACACGTTTTTCGTCAGAAAACTTCTTGAAAGAAGTTTTCCGACACCTTTCAAGAACTTTCCCGAACGATTTTGATAGCGTGATGGAGTGCGTGTCGGCTCAGGGCTCAGGTATTACCAATTGCCGTCAGGCGCCACCAAGACCCTGCCGGCACTCGCGATAAAGAAAAAACACACATGTATGCGTTTTTGTAATTCCCCTTATGGGTCATTCTGAGCCGCGTGAGCGTGCGAAGAATCTGGTAGCTTTTCTAAAAAAGGCAAAGCCTTTAAAAGAATGTTTCAAGATCCTTCGCGGCTGCCGCCCCGCTCAGGATGACCCAAGAAGGTATGTGTTCAGAGTATAAACAGCCCCTGCCGGCACTCGCAAAAAAGCGAGATTTTCCACAGCCTCCCTCCGGGAGGGAGGTGGGTTTTGCGTAGCAAAAGCCGGAAGGAGCCGGCGAAGGATAAGCCTTGCAATTCCCAAAACGGGAACGAAATAACTCATACGCACGCTCTTTCCGCGTCATCTCTGCGCAAAAGGGGATATCGTATTGATACATACGGACAGCGTATGTTTTTTGTCAATGACTGAGTCTTCAAAAAAAACAAAAATTGGTGTGTATCAAACGCAGACTCGCATTTGATACACACCTTTTCGGTCTTATTCTTCAATCTTATCGAACGCATCGCGTGCGCGGAAGATCAGCGAAATACACCAAACACCGGCGAGGGCTACCACCGTGTAAATAATACGGCTGAGCAAAGAGGATTGGCCGCCGCAGATCCACGCAACAATGTCAAATTGGAACAGTCCGATACTGCCCCAGTTGAGCGCGCCGACAATCGTGAGAATCAGCGCAATTCGATCCATAATCATGCCCCATAACTCCTTTCCGATCCGAAAACGTCGAGCGCAATCGGTCATATCTCGGAATTTTACTCCGGCTGTGTTTAGTATGTGCCGAATCAAAAGGGTTATGCTTTGGATATTTTTTCAAGCTTTTTGCAACGCTTTACGAAAAGGAGATTCGACGAACCGACCTTGCCTTCGTGCCGTCAAGCTCAAAAATCGCACCGGAGGCATGGATCTCACCGTCCGCCACCGAGAATCGCACCGGCATCATCGTGCGGAAACGCTCGATCACCGCGTCACGGTCGGTTCCGAGAATTCCATTACGCGGACCGCACATACCGAGATCGGTGATATACGCCGAACCGCGCGGCAGGATCTGCTCATCGGCAGTGGGAACGTGTGTATGCGTTCCAAACATTACCTGCACCCGTCCGTCAAAATAATGCGCGATCGCCAGCTTCTCGCTGGTTGCCTCGGCATGAATGTCCATCACAGCAATGTCGTAGCTTCCGCTCTCACGCGTCAGAATACGGTCCACCGTTTCAAACGGGCTTGCAAGTGCGTCCAGATAAACACGCCCATTGATATTGATGCAAAGCACGCGCCAACCGTCAACGTTGCAAACCGTATACCCGCACCCGGGCGCTTCGGGCGGATAGTTTGCGGGGCGGATCACACGCGTACTGTTTTCCAGATAGTCATATATATCGCGCATGCCGTAGGTATGATTTCCAAGGGTGATCAGATCGATTCCCGTTTGTAAAAGTGCGTCGGCGTCCTTTGCCGAAATGCCCTTGATATCGGAAACATTCTCTCCGTTTGCAATTACAAGGTCGATCTTTTCACGGCGGCGGAGCTCCCAAAGCCGCTGCTGTAAAAAATCGACCGTTTGGCGTCCAACCACGTCACCCAGTGCAAGAATTCGCATAAAAAACCTCTGCTTCCAATCTTTTTTTGCATTATATCATATTTCACATTCTTTGTCAACCCGTCCACAAAAAAGCCCGCCCCGCCGCGCGGTCATGCTTGACAAATTCTTTGACGCGTGGTATAATGGAGAAAACCCATTTGGAAAGGAACTGTATAAAATGGCTGACTGTTTGTTTTGCAAAATCATTGCGGGTGAGATTCCCTCTACTAAAGTTTACGAGAATGACGCGGTTTATGCCTTCCGTGATATCAATCCCATGGCACCCACGCACGTTTTGATCGTTCCCAAAACGCACGTTGCGTCGGTTGACGAGATCAACGCCGACAACAGCGCCTCGGTGGCGTGCATTTTTGAGGTCATTCCGAAAATTGCCGCAGCAGAGGGCCTTGCGAACGGTTACCGCGTGATCACCAACTGCGGTGCGGACGGCTGCCAATCGGTTAAGCATCTGCATTTTCACTTGCTTGGCGGCAAAAAGCTCTCCGAAAAGCTGGACTGATCGGCGCGAATCGGGCATTTTCAAAACAGAAGACAATCCATTTTGAAAGCCCGTATGGTTGCGTTTTTGCCTTTCGAAAAATGAAAAACACGAAAAACGTTGGGGGTGAGTACCAAATGCGTTTTTGCATTTGCCTCACCCCCTTTTTGCCGAAAATGGCAGGCTGTCGCTTTTTATTATTTTACAAACTCGTTGTAGATCGCCTTGATAGCCGCCTCCAGGTCATGCTCCTCCACACCGACAATGATGTTGAGCTCACTCGATCCTTGGTCGATCATGCGGATATTGATGCCCGCATCCGAAATGGCATCGAATACGCGAGCCGCGGTTCCCTTCGCCTTGACCATGCCGCGACCAACGACCGCAAGCAGTGCGAGTCCGTCCTCGATCACCACGCTGTCGGGACGTACGCGCTTATTGATCGATGCCAGCACGCGCTCGCGGCGCGTGTCGAGATAAGAGGTCATTACAACAACACTCATAGTATCCACGCCCGAGGGCAGATGCTCAAAGGAAATGTCGTTATCCTCCATTACGTCGAGGACCTTACGTCCAAAGCCGATCTCGGAGTTCATCATATCCTTTTCAATATTGATAACCGAAAAACCTCTCTTGCCCGCAACACCCGTGATCACGCAATCGGAATCGTATTCGTTTGTGCTTGCAACGATCATGGTGCCCGGTGCGGCAGGATCGTTGGTGTTGCGAATGTTGATCGGAATACCCGCATAGCGTACGGGGAAGATCGCGTCCTCATGCAATACCGACGCGCCCATGTAAGAGAGCTCGCGAAGCTCACGGTAAGTAATCGTTTTGATCGGCTGAGGATTCTCCACGATGCGCGGGTCTGCCATCAAGCATCCCGAAACGTCGGTCCAGTTCTCATAGATCTCCGCATCTGCGGCGCGTGCCACGATCGAGCCCGTGATATCCGAGCCTCCGCGGCTGAAGGTTTTGATCGTTCCGTTCGGCATCACACCGTAAAAACCGGGAATGACGGCATAGCGGTGCTTTTTCAGCTCCTCACGCAGCTCGGCATCGGTTCTCTCGCCGTCGTACTGACCGTTCTCGTGGAAAAACACCACCGACTCGGCGTCAATAAAATCAAAGCCGAGGAACTTGGCGAGAATGAGGGAGTTGAGATATTCTCCGCGGCTTGCCGCAAAGTCACGTCCCGAATGGTGCGTGATCGCATTGCGGATATAGAGCAACTCGCCCGAAATATCAAAATTCAAGCCGAGCTCACGAATGATGCCGTTATAGCGCTCGCAGATCTGCTCATAATATTCGGTTATATCCTCGCGATTGCGTACCATTTCATAGCAATGGTAGAGCATATCGGTTACCTTCACGTCCTTGGAATGACGCTTACCGGGTGCCGACGCAACCACAAACCGACGGCTCGGGTCTGCCTTTACAATTGCGGCAACCTTTCGAAATTGCTCCGCATCCGCCAAAGAGGATCCGCCGAACTTTACAACCTTCAATCCCATAATCCTGTTACATCCTTTCAAGAAAACCGCCCCATCTGACCCAAAGTGTCATGAAACGGCGCTGATAATAAGCTGATAATAATATATTATATGAAATCCGATGTCATTTGTCAAGATAAAAATTGCCGAAAGAACACCTTTTTCGCAAACTTTTCAATGCATAATAGCAAAAATTGAGGAAAATCGGTTGCAACGGGGAGAAAAATCTGATATAATTAAGATGCGCAAAAAATTGCAACATTCTTTAAAAGAGGTACCTTACCATGAAACGAAGCAGCGGCGTGCTGATGCACGTCTCGTCCCTTTGGGGAAAATATTCCGAGGGCTCACTTGGAGCCGAGGCACGCGAATGGATTGATTTTCTCGCCGATAGTGGTTTTTCGGTTTGGCAGGTGCTCCCCTTCTGCCTACCCGACGATTGCAACTCGCCCTATAAATCCTTCAGTGCGTTCAGCGTCAACCCCTTTTTCATTGATCTGCCGACGCTGCGCGATCAGGGCCTGCTGACCGACGGAGAGCTTGCCGCGGCGGAGCAAAAAACGCCCTACGCATGCGAATTTGACCGTCTCAACGCCGAACGCATGCCGCTTCTGGCACGTGCCGCCGCGCGCGTTTCGGATCGCACACCGATCGAAGATTTTCTCAAATCCCACCCACAGATTGCGAACTTTTGCCGTTTTATGGCACTCAAAGCCGCAAACGGCGGCAAGGAGTGGATCGACTGGACGGTCGATGCCCCCGATGAGGAATCACTTCGCACGTGGCAATTTACACAGTATGAGTTCTGCCGCCAATGGGCAGAGCTGAAAGCCTATGCCAATGCGCGCGACATTCGAATCGTTGGAGATATCCCGATCTACGTTGCCTACGACAGCTCCGACGTTTGGGCAAATCGCGCACTTTTCCTGCTCGATAAACGTGACCGCCCCACCGCTGTTGCGGGCGTCCCGCCCGATTACTTTGCCGAGGACGGACAGCTTTGGGGCAATCCCCTCTACAATTGGCGCCGCATGAAGCAAGACGGGTATGCGTGGTGGTGTGAGCGCATGTCCTTTATGATGGAGCTTTTTGACGGTGTTCGGATCGACCATTTCCGTGGGTTGGAGTCCTATTTCAGCATTCCCGCGCATGAAACGACCGCGCGCAACGGTGTTTGGGAAAAGGGTCCCGGTATGTCCTTTATCCGCGCGATCCGCCCGATCTGCAAGGGCAAGCTGATGATCGCGGAGGATCTCGGCGACATCACCCCCGCCGTGGAAAAGCTGGTGCGCGACAGCGGCTATCCCGGCATGCGGGTGCTGCAATTTGCCTTCCTCGGAGACGACGGCTCGCCGCATCTCCCCCACAACTATGACAACAACTGCGTAGCCTACACGGGAACGCACGACAACAACACGTTGCTCGGCTACGTTTGGGATCAGGACGACCAAACGCGCCGCCGTCTGATGAAATACTGCGGCTATGAGGGCGATTGGGACGCCTGCTACAATGCCGTTCTGCGCACGATGTTTGCCAGCCACGCGGGGCTTTTGGTACTCCCCGTGCAGGATCTTTTGCTGTTTGGCAGCGACACGCGGATCAACACCCCCGGGCGCAGCGAGGGCAATTGGAGCTACCGCATTACGAAAGAACAGCTCAACACACTCGATCCGAAAAAATTCAAGGAATGGAATCACTTGTACGGGCGTTGATCCCGTACGGTGAAACGGTAACTGACCATGAAAAAATTACGAATCAGCTCCTCGCTCAACCTCCATACAGCAGCAAAAGAAGATCCCGTCCAATACATTCGCGCAGGGCTTCTGTTCCACCGCGAAGCAGGCTTTGATGCCGCCGACTGTGGGATCAATCTCTTTGATCTGGATTCTGACGCTTGGCATTCTCAAGTCGAGCAGGTGCTGGCGAGTACATCGGAGATCGGAGTACCGATTGAGCTCTGCCACCTCCCCTTCATTGACGGAGGCGGAGAAAAGGACGCCGCCTACATGGAGCGTTTCAACGCGCGCATGCACAGAGCGATCGACGTTGCAACTGCGCTCGGTGTAAAATACGCAGTCATGCACCCCAACGCGGCAACCATGCCTCTCAAACGCTTTGACCGTACCGCGCAATATGATCGGGTGATGAGCCATCTCGCCCCCTTTGCGGAGCATGCCGCACAGACAGGACTGAACGTGGTGGTGGAAAACATGCGCGTGTTCCCCGGTGCGATGCTCTCACATCGCTATTGCCAAGACCCCGACGAGCTTTGCGACATTGCCGACGCGCTCGGAATCGGTGTTTGTTGGGATTTCGGACACGCCAACATCAGCGGAATCAAGCAATCCGAAGGGCTCGCATACGTAGGAAAACGTCTGAAAGTGTTACACGTGAACGACAACGGCGGCATTGATGACGAACATATTCCGCCCTTCACGGGAAACGTGGATTGGCGTGACGCGATGCACGGTTTGGCAGAGGTCGGTTTTGACGGCCTTTTGAACTACGAGCTCGCCACAAACAGACTCCCCGCCTCGCTTCGCAGGGAATTTGCCGCCTATATTCGCCGCGCGGCAGACGAGTTGATCTCTTATATTGAATAATCGTACGCAGCGCGAGAAACGCGGGGCGCGGGGACGCGATTATGCGGGGACGCGGTTATGCGGGGACGCGGTTTTCGTCAGAAAACTTCTTGAAAGAAGTTTTCCGACACCTTTCAAGAACTTTCCCGAACGATTTTGATAGTGTGATGGAGTGCGCGTCGGCTTAAGACTTAGGTACTGCCGATTGCCGTCAGGCGCCACCAAGACCCTGCCGGCACTACCGATAAAGAAAAACAACCCGTGTCTTGTAGGGACCGG
Organism: Oscillospiraceae bacterium; assembly: GCA_015063585.1. GTDB lineage: Bacteria > Bacillota > Clostridia > Oscillospirales > CAG-272 > UMGS1865. The sequence continues at coordinate 586 of SVTW01000076.1, read as the reverse complement.
CGTAGCGAAGCGGCGTGAGCGAAATGAATGACACCACGGTGTGGTGTCAGAACGCGAGCGTGACCGAGCCGCAGTGAGAACTCGACGGTCCAAGTGCGATAAGATTAAACCCTGCCGGCACTCGCGAAAAAGCGAGTGCCCCTTTCGGAAAAGTTTTGGTCAAGCTTTTTCAAAAGCTTGCGAGGTCAAGGGCGAGTAGCCCTTGGCGCGCTCCGCAGAGCGCAAAACTCCCCTGATTGGCGTTTCTTTTTGATAGATTTTTCTTTGCGCCTCCTTCCTGCAAAGAAAAATCGGCTGTGGAATGCCGAGAGCAAAACGAGAGCGGTTTATGCAGGGGACGCGTTTTTCGTCAGAAAACTTCTTGAAAGAAGTTTTCCGACACCTTTCAAGAACTTTCCCGAACGATTTTTATAGTGTGATGGGGTGCGCGTCGACTCAAGACTCAGGTATTACCAATTGCCGTCAGGTGCCGCCAAGACCCTGCCGGCACTGCCGATAAAGAAAAAATTACATTTTTCGAGTCATCCTGAGCGAAGGGGCGAAGCCCCGAGTCGAAGTTTTGCGTAGGTGAGGCATGCCGAACGGA
>SVTW01000010.1 GCA_015063585.1 Oscillospiraceae bacterium | reverse complement strand
TCCGCGGAGCAGGGCCTTTGTTTGCTTCTCCCGCGTCCAGGCAAAGCCTTTCATCGCACCGCTGCCTCTGCTGTCGGACTGTGCGCCCGTTTCTCCCTGTACAAGCTTGATGCGTGGATCGAAGCGATCAACGAGCAGACGCAGCTTGTGTGCGCGGTCACGTCTGGTCAGCTCGTTTGGTGAATAACAATGAAAGGAGATCAGATCGAGATACTTGTAAAGTCCCGTGTTGAGCGCAATATCAACGTATTCCAGGTCCTCGGTGTGCCCCAGGGCAAAGCCCATCACAAGTGCGTCCGGATTGCCTTCCTTGATCGCAATGGCGGTTTTGGTCGCAAAGTGACCGTATTCCTCCGCGTTTTTGAGGTGATCTACGGTTTCGTTTTCGCAGTGACGCCAGGAATACTTGCAATCGGGCTCATTCCATATCTCAAACAGGGAAACGCGACCCGCAAAATGCGCGACGGTAGCCTTTACGTAAGCCAGCCAAGCGCAGAGCTCTCGTTCCGTTGCAATGGGGGGACAGCCGACCGCGCCGAACACGGGGCGCGCAAGCTCGGTGTAGAGCGGATTTCCGTAGCACAGACAGATCCAGGGCTCCAGCCCGCGAGAGATTAGGTTATCCACAATTGAGTCGATCCATAAAAAATCGTAAACACCCTCCTCACGCTCGGTTCTTGCCCATCCCGATTGGATGCGGATCTTCTTGACGCCGATGTGCGCCACCTTGTCGTATGCCTTTTCCGGATCGAACACGCCGCGGTCCAGTTTTTCAAATCCAATGCCCAAACGCGAGGATCCGATTTCGGATGCTCCCGCTACGGGATATTTTTTTTCATATTTCAGTCTTTCCATGGAATTCTCTCCTTTTCGATTGGTTTTTATACCTCGGTTTCTTTATAAATATCAAGAATGATTCTGTTGTCGGCTTTAAATATCTCAGGGGATTTTTCGTCAAACATACCTACGTGGTAAGGAACTGCCCGTCTTGCGCCACAAGCGTGGAAAAACCTTACGGCATCTGTTTCGTTCATATTATTGCCTACACCGTTTATGGGAAGAAAGACCACGTCGATATGCTTTGGAAGGTCCTTGAATATTTCTTTATTGTAAAGCGTATCCCCGGTAACGTAATAGATCTTTTTTTCTTCAATATCCTCAATCATAACACCGATTGCAAACGGATCACTGTGCTCTGCCTTGACCGCGGTAAAACGAAAGCCGTATTCCGTCCACGACGTTCCTCTGTTGAACTGCACGTTGTTGTGTGCCTTAAACGCTCTCGCCTTTTGCCATACGGACGAGGGTGAGAGAACCGTCATTCGTTTTTCTTTTCTTTCTAAAAAAATCGGTGCCGTTTCGGGATCGTAATGATCAAGATGATCGTGTGTAAATATCATAACGTCGGGAGTAACGGATAAAAATTCTTCTTTTACAGAAACTCTGCGGTAATTGAGGGGCTCCACCTTTTCCACGCTGTTTGATAAATACGGATCCACCATAATTTTTACTTTTCCGTTGTCAAAAAGCAATCCGGCCTGCCCAAGCCATGTTATTTTCATATAAACCTCCTTTTTATTGGCATCTCCATTGACATTTTTCTGCATTTATTATATAATATATCTTGTTTGAATGCTACACTTTTCTTTTCGTATTTATTAGATATCTTGTTATTTTTGAGGAGTTATGAAAAAGGAAATCATTTTGCCGCAGATCGTTGCGATTGGAATATACAATGCCCAAATCGCAATAAAGAACCGTACAATATCCAAAAACAGAAAAACGACGATGTTTGAGATTGAGTTACCCATTGGGAACGGCGGGCAGTCATATATCGATGATGAATCTCACCCGATCCGGCATAATACAGTCATTTGCGCAAAGCCCGGGCAGATCCGCCATACTCGATTACCGTTTAAATGTTATTATATCCATATGATTGTTAACGAGGGGTATCTTGCTGATATCCTTACTACTCTCCCGAACTATATCGATTTTTCAAATACAGACCAGATCAAAGAGATCTTTATATCGCTGTGCGAACATTATAATACAGGAATTACAAACGATGACGTCCTGATTCAAAGCCTAATTCTTAAACTCATATATATATTAAGTGAAAACTCTGCCGCTGTCATAAAATCCACTCCGAAAAGTAACAATCACAAAACAATAGAGAGGACACTGGAATATATCAACCGTAACCTGTCTGCCGATCTTACACTTGGAAGGTTAGCAAGCGCGGCAAATTTCAATGCAATATATTTTCACAAGCTTTTCAAAGCCTCCACGGGAAAAACGCTACACGAATACGTGGAAGATCAACGAATCAAAAAATCTGTCAATCTGCTGATTTCTACCGATATGACACTTACACAGATTGCCTACGAGTGCGGATTTTCATCACAATCCTACTTCAGCTATGCTTTCAAGAAAAAAATCGGTTCCGCTCCGCGGGAATATGCGAAAAAAATTCAATTAAAGTATGAAAATGTGAAATAAATTCTTTTCACTTTTGTTGTCCTTACTTGACCACACTCCTGTCGGGCAGCCCGATCCTGCAAAAACGGAAAGCGAAGGGGGTGAGTAACAAATGTATTTTTGCATTTGACTCACCCTCTTTTGGTTTGGCATACGCATCAATATTTCAATTATCAATTGAAAATAGGACGATTATAAATTACAATTCGATTGACTTATCTATTAAGGATTGTTATAATTAAGATACAAACGTGTTTGAGAGGTATATTATGCTTGATATAAGTTTAATCGGAAGACGGATCAAGGAGTTAAGAAAAGAAAGAGGTTTGACGCAAACTGCGTTTGCCGATGCTCTTCATGTGAGCTTTCAGGCAGTCTCCAATTGGGAGCGAGGGATCGCCCCGCCCGAGCTTGAAAATTTAATCAATATCGCCACATATTTTGGCATATTGGTGGACGATCTTTTGCGTCCGCAAAACGAGGATCTTTTTCTGGGGATTGACGGAGGTGGCACAAAAACCGAGTTCCTACTTGTATCTGCCGATGGATACGTACAAAAACGCCTTTTAAAAAGCGGGTGTAATCCAAATGATATCGGATACTCAAAAATGAGCTCCTTGATTTTAGATGGAATTGGAGATATTTTGAAGGAGTTTCAATCGATAAAATCGGTCTTTTGTGGGATCGCGGGAATCTCCACGGGGGACAATGCCAAACGCTTGCAGGACGAATTGAAAAAACGTTACCCCAAAATTAACATACAAATAAAAAATGATTCCTTTAATTTGTTTGCGCTGGATGAAAGAGCCGATATGGCGGTTATCAGTGGCACGGGCTCGGTCGTTTTTGTAAAAGACGGAAACTCCTACAAAAGGCTTGGCGGCTGGGGCTATCTTCTTGACGGCGCGGGAAGTGCGTACGATATTGGCAGAGATGCGCTCAGGGAGGCATTGCGCCAAGAGGATATGAAAGAAAGTCCTTCCCGGATGAGTCGTATGCTATACAAAAAACTGAATACGGACACCGTATGGAATCATATAAATACGGTTTATAACGGAGGAAAGCCGTACATAGCAGGTCTTGCCTCGGTGGTTTTTGAAGCCTATCAGCAAGGAGACACGAGGGCAAAGGAAATCATAGACAAAAATGCAAAGGCATTGGCGGAACTGCTCAATGCGGGTGTGAGGCTTTACGGGGCGACCGCCTTAGCAATTGCAAGCGGAGGCCTATTTGAACACAATGGAGATATTATAGCCGAACATATTGGAAAATATAGCAATGTGAATTTGAAAATGAGCGATCTGCCCCCCATTTACGGCGCTTGTAGAAGTGCGTGTCGGATGGAAGGTTGTAAACCTGTTGACGCATTTTACGAAAACTTCAAAAAAACCTATGGAGGAATAAAGACGTGAACATTTCAAAAACAGAAGCAAGAAATCCGTACAGTATGAATATGGACCAAATGAGTTCCGAAGAAATGGCACGCCTCGTGATTACGGCAAACTATGAAGCTGTAAAAGCGGTTGAAGATGCCGTAGCTCCGATTGCGAAAGCCGTCGATGCTATTGCAGATGCCTTTGAGAAAGGCGGACGCCTTTTCTATATCGGCGCGGGAACGTCGGGGAGACTCGGTGTACTCGATGCCGCCGAGTGTCCTCCCACGTTTGGCGTTCCCTATGATCAGGTACAGGGTATTATTGCGGGTGGGAACGAAAGAATGTTCCGCGCGGGAGAAAACGAAGAGGATAACTATGAGAAGGGCTGTGAAGCGATCACCGAACACGGCGTTACATCAAAGGACGTTGTGGTGGGAATATCGGCGGCGGGCAATGCGGCGTACGTGGTTGGCGCAATCGAAGCTGCCAAATCACTTGGCGCTGTAACCGTAGGGATCAGCAGCAATCCCGACACGAAACTACTGAACGCGGCGGACATACAGATATTTACAGACACCGGCGCAGAGGTGCTTACGGGCTCTACCCGACTGAAAGCGGGGACGGCACAGAAGATCGTTCTCAACACCCTGACCACCTGTGCCATGGCAAAAACGGGTAAGGTGTATGAGAATATGATGATCAATCTTTCCCCGTCAAACGAAAAATTAAAACGACGTGTGGTTCGCATCGTGCGGGAGATCCGGCATTGCTCCGAGGACGAAGCGGTTTCGCGGTTGGAAGCCCACGCATGGAATATCCGTGCGGCGGTGGAAGCGAGAGAGGACGGTGTGGAGACATGAAGCATCAGCAACCGCTTGCAGTCACGGAAAGAAAGCGCATTGCATCTTGGTGGATCCGCTGGAACGACCTGAATTGGCCAAACGGCGATAATCTTGACAAGATAAAAAGACGTGCCGAATCTATGGCAAGAGCAAACGTAACCACAGCTATGATATTCGGAACGCATTTTCGTTGGGACTATTTGCCCTATTTTACTCTCCTTCACGATTATTTGGCAACCGTTGCCGAGGAACTTGGAAAATGCGGCGTAGAGCTTTGGGATCATCATTCTGTTAATCTTATTCACCGATACAGCACCAAGGAAGAAATGCGCCACGTCATGCTCCACAGCGGACCGCACTTGCCCTTTTCACCCTCGCGCGAGGCGGCGGCATGCTGGGAGTACAAAGGAAAACGCCTCAACGATTGGCGAATGATCGATGTCAAAACGCGTGACGTACTCTATTATCCACAATATGCGGCAGAGGGCTTTTGTCACCGCAATCCGGAATTTGTGGAGGCATATGTCGACTACGTGAAACGGCTGGTACGTGAAACCGGTATCACGGGGCTCTCGGCAGACGATCCGGTGCACTATATGCACTACAATTCCTGCGCCTGCCCCTATTGCCGTGCGGAACTTAAAGCACGCGCGGGGATCGATCTGCCCCCCATCGACGATCGCAGCTTTTGGGGGAATTGGGAGAACCCCGCATGGCATCATTGGATCGATCTTCGTCTCGATTCTGCCTCCGTGTTCTTTGAGCGTGTCTCCGCTGCACTCCCCGAAGGCTTCCGACTCACCACCTGCGGTTCCAATAGCGCAAGCCCCACCGCCAACGAAAAGGGCTCGGATGCTGCGTCCTTTCTTTCGGGGTGCAACTATGTCAATCTCGAGATGAGCGGCAATACGCCGCCCTACAAGCACGACCCCGTCACGGCAAATTCAAGTATTCCATCGCGCTTGGTGAACGCTTCGCTCCATCAAGCAGCGGCACGCGAGCGGGGCGTTCGATGCTTTTCCACGGGCTTCGGCTTTACCGAAACGACCGCCAATATCGTTTGGGCGGTCAATAAAATGCTCGGTTGTGATTGCTGGCTCTCCACTCTCAAGGATCGGCTTGGTCTACCCGATCATATTTTGGAAACGCTTCCCAATGAATGGGATATCGTGGGCAGAGCGTTTGGCTTTGAGCGAGAGCACCCCGCACTCTTTGAAGGGAAACAGATCGCGCAGCTTGGTGTGTATTTTTCCTATGAGACCCGAAAGCGCACCTTCTTCGGTAATGTAGATCGGGGCTATTACCGCGATTGGTCGACAACGCTGAAACTGCTCTTTAGCGAGGGGCTCAGTCCGCACACGGTAATCCGATTCCCCAAGAGTCCCGAAGAATATCCGCTGGTACTGGTGCCGTCGCCCGCCGCGATGACAGATGCGGAGCGCGCAGATCTAAATGCCTACATCGCGCGCGGAGGCGTTGCTGTTGTGTTCGGTCCCGCCGCTTTGGAGGGCTGTGAGAGCAATCGGAGCTTGCCATCGGCACCGCTCTTGACCGATCCCACCGACTTTTTCAGCAGTGTTCCGAACGGTGTTTGGCACAAGTCTGCCGATTGGACGCGTCTCACCGAATTTCCGCTCTCCGACGAGAAGCCCGTGTGGCGTGAGGCGCGGAGAGGTCTTTACTACAACCCGGACCGCATTAGCGAAGGCCGCATTACCGAGTCACTGCTTGATCTCGTGAAAGCACACATACGCCCCATGCCGATCGAGATTCTGGATGCACAGGGGTATTTGATTACCTTTTTTGAAACCGAGGATTCTTATATCGTACAAATGCTTGCCGAAGATTTTGAAACCGATATCGACCACCGCCTGGATGAAATGCGGTTCCACCGTAGCCGCGTCAATTTCATAAACCACGTTGAACCCATCGGAGTCAATCGTTTGATACAGCTAAAAACCGCTTCTTCTCCAACCGTATATACACCGTTCAACGACGCCCCTTCCGGTATTATGCAATCGAATGGCGTATGTACGATCACTCTGCCTGAGAAGACCTCGTTTCTCATTCTCAGATTCGCTAAATAAGGAAAAAAACAATCCTCTTTACCAACCGAACCCCGGTCGGGCTTCCCGATCCTGCAAAAACAGAAAGCGTAGGGGGTGAGTCAAATGCAAAAATGCATTTGGTACTCACCCCCTCGCTTCATAAAGGCGGCGGCAGATTTTCGTCGGACCACCGGTAGGCGGCATGATCCCGAACGGCTTTCGGCAAAAAACAGGTCGCCTTTTCCTTATTCCGCAATATGATTCCGCAATTGCGACGGCGGCACACCGTATCGATGCTTGATTGCTCTGGAGAAGTATTTTTCGTCGGTAAAGCCGCACCGGAACGCGATCTCCTTCACCGAATCGTTGTTTTCCGCCAAGAGGTGCAATGCCTTTTCCATGCGGAGCTTGATCACGTATTGCATGGGCGACATACCGAACTGCTGCATGAATGCGCGGTGAAGTCCCGAAACACTGATAAAGCCCTCCTTGCACACGTTGCCGATATGGAGGGTGGGCTCGCAATAGTGCGATTCGATATAGCGCAGACAGCTTGCAAATGCCGTGTTTTCAATCGACACGGTTTTTTCTTTTTCCATACGGTCCAGAATCGAGTAGATCGCTGCCTTTGCCTGATTGACCGAATGATTGGTCTGCCAATCCTCTACCAGCTTTGTAAAGAGCAGGGACGCCTCGGACGGGTTTTGGAGACGGAATGTTTCGGCATTGAAATAATTGCAATGCCGCAGGTGTGCCACAATGCTCTCGCTTGAGGAATATTCCACCTGATAGGGCGTATCGGCAGGGAGAAAGAGAATGTCACCCTGCTTTACAAGGAGACTTCGGTTTCCGATTTTAAACATTCCCGAGCCCTTGACACGAAAGGAAAACGCGGCATATGGGCGTTCCGCAACATCAAAAAAGCCTTCCTTGTGTGTAAAACGGTCAATTGTCAGAATTTGAAAGGCAAGGTCATCAAAATGGTAGAGCATGTTTTCCCCCTAAAAAAGTTCTTTCTCATATTCTATCACAAAATGACAAAAAAGTCCACCCATTTGACAAAAAAAGGGGTTTCAAAAAGTTTATCAGCGTGCTATACTGAAAAAAATTCCCAAAAGGAGCATTGCACTATGATTTTCCACCCGAAAAACCGGATTCAAACCGAGGAGCGTTTCGTTCTGCCCGCCCACGTGTCGGCACTGGCACATACCTGCCTGAACAAACCCATCCTACAGACGTTTTGGCACAACTTTTCCTATCGATCGTCAAGCCTCACCCTCAGCACCTGCAACGAGTTTGTTTTTTCTGTTGGAGACGCGGAGCGGCTTGCCCTCGACGGTGCCGCATACAGCATCCACGTAACGCCCAACGGTATTTGCGTGTATGCCGAGAACGAGCGGGATCTGATCCACGGCTTTTTGACTCTGCTGGACCGCTTCCATGCCATCGACGAAAACGGGGAAACCGCGGTTGAAGTGGCATGCTGTCAGATCCGGGAGCGGGCGCTGGTTCAAACCCGCATGATCCATTACTGCATCTTTCCTGAGACCGAACTCTGGGAGCTGCAACGCTTTGTACGCTTTTGCGGTGCGCTCAAATATACCCATATCGTGTTGGAATTTTGGGGCATGCTGAAATACGACTGCATGCAGGAGCTGTCCTGGTCGCACGGTTTTACCAAAGAGGAGGTGCGACCGATTCTTTCCGAGGCGCGCGCGCTGGGGCTTGAGGTCATTCCGATGTTCAACCATTGGGGACACGCGTCGGCGGGACGTGTGATGCACGGCAAGCACGTGGTGCTCGACCAAAATCCCGCTCTGCAAAGCTATTTCAGTGAGGACGGCTGGTGCTGGGATATCCGCCAAAACAAGGTGCGGGCATTGCTCCGTCAGATCCGAGAGGAGTTGATCGAGCTTTGCGGCGAGGGTACCTATTTCCATATTGGCTGTGACGAGGCGTTTAATTTTGAATTTACCAAGGAGAATATGGATTTCCTCTGCGATTTCATCAACGAGGCGAGCCGCGATCTGATTGCCCGGGGACGCCGTGCCATTCTGTGGGGCGACATGTTCCTGTACCGTTACGAGCATTACAATCCCAACAACCGCTATACCTGCAACGCGCCCACACGTGAGGCGGAGCAGTACCTGCTGGGGCATCTGGATCGGCAGATTGTAATGGCGGATTGGCAATACCGCGCCCCCGAGGCACCGGTGGAAACCGTCTCGGTTTTCAAAAAGGCAGGGTTTGATTGTCTGTTCTGCCCGTGGGACGAAGGACGCGCGCAGATCGACACCGCGCTTATCACGGCAAAGAGCGGCGCGGTTATGGGATACATGCACACCACGTGGCACACGCTTTCCAAAGGTTTTCCGATCATTTTGCTCATGGGCGTGGGTGGATTTGAAGAGATTCACGACATGAAGGGGATTAAAGCCGCCACCTATTCCGCCGCGCTTTTGCGCCGTGTGATGCCGATTGACGGAAACTATGAGCGAGCAGGCTGGGGAAGATATGAGGTGGGCTGTCGTTGGTGATCCGTATTTTCCGTTGCCTTTCTGAAACGGTATGACCGTTTTTGCTATGAACGATCTATATTTTAATTTATAAGGAGATAAAACATGAGTGATCAAAATTTTAAGGCGGAGATTCTCGCTGCCGCAAAGAAGATCGGCATTGATCTGATCGGTTTTGCGTCCAAATCGCGGTTCGATTCGGTTGACGCACAGCACAATCCTTTTTCGATTTTTCCCGAGGGCAAAACCGTGATCATGGTTGGAAAACGCATTTGCCGCGGCGCGCTTCGCGGAATCGAGGAAGGAACCAACTTTGGCGACTATGCGCTCTTCGGCAAAAACTGGCTGGAGGACGAGTTCCTTTCGCTTGCGTGCTACGATCTTGTGAGAATGATCGAGGATAACGGTTGGGAGGCATGCCCCATTTTCCCCAACCCCTCCGAGCTTGGACCGCAGGGCGTATCGGTTGCGCAGGGGCGCCCCGAGCCGAACGTATATCCCGATTTTGACTATGCCGCGGTTGCCTGCGGGCTGGGGGAGATCGGACGCAACGGCTTGTTTTTGACCCCCGCGTTTGGTTCCCGCCAGAGATTCCATATGATCATCACCGATGCCGAGATCGAGGAGACGCCTCTGTTCAGCGGCAGTGTCTGCGACGGTTGCGGAAAGTGCGCTGAGAGCTGCCCCTTGGGCGCGATCGACTTCAGCCGACCCGTGGAGATCCACGTTTGCGGAAAGGTGATGCAGGTTGCCTCGATCAACTACGATCTTTGCAAAGTCTGCAAAAACGGCGCGTGTGTGAACCGTATGCACGCCTCGGCAAGACCCGACAGAGTTGCCGCTCTTTGCAACCGCAGCTGCATGTGCCATTTGGACGAAATGGGGTCGCTCACAAATCAATTTGAACGTCCCTTCCGAACTCGCGACGCCTGGAGCATCGGTGAAAACCGCCCCGCTGAAAGCAGAAATACAGATGCCGCAAACGTGCTTGGCGGAAGCTTTTCGAAGGACGGAGACAGGAGGGCACGCTAATGAAATTAACGTCCCAAATGATCAAGGACAAGGCGACGGAGCTTGGGATCGACTGCGTTGCGATCGGCAACATCGAGCGGTTTGAGAATGCCCCTGTTCTGATGTCGCCCAAAACCTATTTTCCAAACGCGAAATCGGTGATTGCCGTTGCCATGCGAATTCCGCGCGGAACCTACCGCGGCATAGAGGAGGGTACGCATTGGCATAATTATACCTTTTATTCCTACAACAAGCTCAACAGCCTGTTCCGTCCGCGCCTTTCTTATGAGCTCTGCTGCTTTATTGAGGACCACGGCTGGGAGGCGGTTGCGCACTATCCCGCCGTTCCCGAGGGCAACGGCACCACGCGCGAGCCTGTTGCCGAGGGGCGTGTTCCGGCAGACGTAGTTTGCAGCGTCCGTTTGATCGCGGCAGGCTGCGGACTTGGCGAGGTGGGCTTTTCCAAGGTCTTTCTGACAAAAAAGTTCGGACCGCGCGTCAGACTCGGCTTGATCTTTACCGACTGTGAGCTGGAGCCCGATCCGATTCTTGATACGGGTACCATTTGCACACACTGCGGTGCCTGTGCGCGCGCGTGCCCCGGAAACGCGATCCCGTCGGTCGGGGACGAAAAGAAGCGTCTTTACGTCAATTACGGTGAGAAAGAGGTTTGGTACGGCGACGTGAGAATGGGACGCTGCACCCTCTCGCACCACGGCATGAATAACGAATGCTCGCCCTTCCTGAAAAAGGAATTTCCAAACATGGCGTTCGACGTGCGCAACAGCGAGATGACCGAGGAGGAAGCGTATATTCTGTCTTACACCGTTGCAAAGGGGAGCTGGGGCCGCAAGCCCGACGACAGTGCGGTTGTGGGATATTATGATTACATCTTGAACCATACGGGATATTTCGCGATCTGCGGAGCGAAGGGCTGTATCCGCGCCTGCATGAACGTGCTTGAAAAGGCCGATCGGATCGAGAATAAATTTCAAAATCCCTTCTTCCGCAAAAAGAGCTGGACGCTCTCCAATACGCCCGAAACGGTTTCCGACGGCGTCAATCCTTACCGCGAGGAATATCTGGATCAGAAATATCCGGGAATCCGCAAGAACGAATATCAAAAAACAGAGGATTGACCGATTGGTGAACGGAAATAAAAAGGGGGTGAGTCAAATGCAAAAATGCATTTGACTCACCCTCATTTGATTGGTCGTTTGGCGGAATCCGTTTTTAGTCAACCCGCTCGCCGTTCATGCGCAGGGTCACGGTTCCGTCGCCCATGACGTAGTGCGCCTCGGTCCATTCCCAATTTTCCACCGCATGCGTCAGGTGGTTGCTGTTGCGCTCGTAATAAGCCGAGGTGCAGGGAATGAGGACCGCGCGAGAATGCGAGAGGACCGTGGTAACCAGGTCGGGTACGCGTCCGCTTCCGTGGTGCGGGTATTGGAAAATATCGCTCTTGAGTGCGTCCTGATGGGTTTTGATCACCCAATAGGTCGAGCAATGCTCGCTGTCACCCATGATCAGCGCCTTGCCCTCCTCGCCGATCACCTGCGTTACGATCGTGCCGTGGTTCATGTTTACGGGGATCCGTTCAATATACAGATGCTCGGGGGTATAGAGAATACGAAGCTCCGCGCCGGGAAGCTTGAAGCGTTGTCCCGCATGGACCGCGCAAAGCACGGTGTTCGGGAAGTGCGTCTTGACAAAATCGGCAAAGCCGTCGTTGAAGAAATAGTCGATCGAATCCCAGGAGTTCTTATAGGAGGCGATGGTTGCGATCACATCGCGGTTGACAGGCGCGTAGAGAACGGTGTCAAGCGTGATCGCATTGGCATAGGTTTTTGCAAAATCAATAAATCCGCCGTAGTGGTCGCCGTGAACGTGGGTCATCATCCAAACGCGAACGCGAATGTTCTCAGCAGAGCCATTCAGCTTGCAGAGCGTTTGATAGATCGTATGGTGCGCGCCGTAGTTGCAGGCATCAAAGATCAGGAAGGAACCGTCGGTGAGACGGAAGATCTCGCACATACCCTGCTGTTCGGTCTTGGGCTGCGTCAGGGTCATGGGGCAGATTGCGGCAACACCCTCCACCATGTTCGGGTCGGGCAGCTTCTTCGCGCCTTTCTTGGAGATCGTGACGTGGAGCTGATATTCCCAACGGAAGAAGAACAGAACAGCGTATTCATCGCCCTTGACGTAGGTTCGGGATTCCGGCAGAAAGCCGCCGAGGCGGGGATCCTCGCAGTAGAGCGTATATCCCTGCTCCTCGTATGCCGCGCAAAGTGCCTTATAAGTATCGGCAATCACCGAATTGAAGCGGAGCATTTCGGCACCGTCGCCGCAGAGATGGCGTGCGCAGGGCTTGGAGCCGATAATTTGATTCAACTGTGTTTTTGTCATGTCGGTAATTCCTTTCATTTTCAGTATAATGATGCGTATGCGATCGCGTCATTTCTACCTCTCATTATAGCCGCCTCCTACCGCTTTGTCAAGTTTTTTTGCGTTTTCCAAACGTAAGAAATAAAATCTGACGAATTTTTCATTGCAATTTCGAGGCATGGCAGGAAATCGGTGAACCATAGAATCGGCGCTCAAAACGAAAAAGGGGAGACGCATACATCGGCGCATGCGTGCTCCCCATTGCTCATTCATTTTCCAAAATCCATTGAAGCAAATCGTGATATTTCATTTTGCCCGCGGCAACCGCAAGCCCAACGCGCGCAACCTCCTCATTGGCAGGTCGGAGCTTGATGCCGTTTAATTCCAAAAAGACGAGCATCACAAACATGCCGATCCGCTTGTTGCCGTCCACAAAGGCGTGGTTGGAGATCAGCGCATAGCCGAGCCGCGCGCCTTTTTCCTGCCTTGTGGGGTAGAGCTCCTGTCCGTCAAAGGTCGCAAACGCCGATTCAAGCGCGCTGTTGAGCAGAGCCGCGTCCCGTATATTGGGATCGCCGCCCGTTTCCGCCGTGATCAAGCGATGCAGTAAGAGGACCTTTTCCTCGCTCAGCTTTATCATTCTCATTCCCCCCTTATTTCGCAAGCTCTTCAAAGGCGGGACGGTAGAGCCGGAGAATGCGTGCCGCCACGAAGTCGATCTTTTCGTCGTCGGTCATTTCGATCGAGGTATCGCTCTCAAGGTCTACCAATCGGTATTTGGGCTTGTTGTTTTTAAAGATGTAAAGCTCGCCGTGCTTATCCGCCAGACGCGCCACGCGTGAAAAATTCTGATTTGCTTCGGAGATCGAAACGATCTGACTTGCTTTGAGGTTCATTTTTTCGCTCCTTCCGTTCTTGTCTCTTATATTATACCTAAATTTTAGGATATTGTCAACCTAAAATAAAAAGATATTTGTGAGGTATGCATTTTTCGACTGTGCAGTCAAACGAAAAAGCGAATGAACCCCCTCACGCAAAATCGAGCTCGTTTGGTCGATCCAATAAGGGGCAGTCTCAAATTTGAGACTGCCCCAATTATTTTTTGGAATTATTCGTAAAGCTTGCCCATCTTGAGCAGTCTCTGATACTTCGCCTTTGCATTTGCGTCTGCTTTTGCGAAGAGGTCAGCAGCTCTTTCGGGGAAGGACTGAGCCAGACGAGCGTAACGAGTCTCGGTCTTGATGAAGTCAACGTAGTCAGCGCTGGGCTCCTTGGAGTCGATGCTGAGCTTGTTGGACTCGAGAGTCGGGTTGTAACGGAACATCTGCCAGTAGCCTGCTTCCACAGCCTTCTTCATTTCGAGCTGGCAGTTCTGCATGCCGCCCTTCAGACCGTGCATTTCGCAAGGAGCGTAACCGATGATCAGCGAAGGACCATGGTAAGCTTCTGCTTCCTTGAGAGCCTTGAGGAGCTGGTTCATATCTGCGCCCATAGCAACCTGTGCAACGTAAACGTAGCCGTAGGACATTGCGATCTCAGCAAGGTTCTTCTTGCCGATTGCCTTACCTGCTGCTGCGAACTGAGCAACCTGACCGATGCTCGATGCCTTAGATGCCTGTCCGCCGGTGTTGGAGTAAACCTCGGTATCGAATACGAATACGTTTACATCCTCACCCGAAGCGAGTACGTGGTCCAAGCCGCCGAAGCCGATGTCGTATGCCCAACCGTCACCACCGAAGATCCATACCGACTTCTTGGAGAGGTATTCACGCTCTGCAAGGATTGCGGGAGCGGTGGGACAGCCTTCCGCTGCTGCCTTTTCGAGCTCAACGATCAGAGCCTTGGTAGCCTCGGTGTTCTTCTCGCCGTCCTCAGCGGTTGCAAAGTAAGCGTCTGCCGCTGCCTTGAACTCAGCCGATGCCTTGTCGGAAGCAGCCATTTCCTTTACCTTGCCCATCAGTCTCTGACGAATGGTCTTCTGACCGAGAGCGATACCGAGACCGTGCTCAGCGTTGTCCTCGAAGAGTGAGTTGCCCCAAGCGGGACCGCAGCCAGATTCGCGGTTTACGGTGTAAGGAGTTGCGGGAGCCGAACCACCCCAGATAGAGGAGCATCCGGTTGCGTTGGAGATATACATTCTCTCACCGAAGAGCTGGGTTACGAGGCGTGCGTAAGAGGTCTCAGCACAGCCTGCGCAGGAGCCCGAGAACTCAAGCAGGGGCTGCTTGAACTGGCTGCCCTTAACGGTGAAGTTCACGAGTTCCTTCTTTTCGGAAACCTTGGAAACGGCGTAGTTCCAAGCATCCTGCTGATCGAGCTGGCTTGCCTGAGAGGTCATCACGAGAGCAGCCTTTTCGGGGTTGCCGTCCTTGAGAGCCTTTACGGTTACAGGGCATGCCTTTACGCAGAGGGTACAACCCATACAGTCGAGCGGGCTGATTGCCATGGTGAACTTATAGGTGGTCTTGATCACCGGCTTCGCGGTAAACTTCGTGGAAGCGGGAGCTGCAGCAGCCTCTTCCTCGGTCATAGCGAAGGGACGGATAGCGGCATGAGGACATACGAATGCACAGTTGTTACACTGGATGCAGTTTTCCGCGTACCAAACGGGAACGTCCACTGCAACGCCGCGCTTCTCATAAGCTGCGGAGCCCTGCGGGAAGGTACCGTCTGCGCAATCCTTGAATGCCGAAACGGGGAGTGCGTCGCCGCCCATTGCGTTAACGGGACGAACGATGTTATTTACGAAGTCAACAAGATCTGCGCGAGCGCCGGTTGCGGGAGCCTCAGCAGCCTCGTCCGCGAGGGTTGCCCAAGCAGCGGGAACGTCAACCTTAACGGTTGCGTCAACGCCGGCGTCGATTGCCTTGTAGTTCATTTCAACGATGGCTTCGCCCTTCTTGAGGTAGGACTTCTTAGCCATGTACTTCATGTGGTCAACCGCCTCTTCGATGGGCATAATGTTAGCCAGCTTGAAGAATGCGGACTGAAGAATGGTGTTGGTGCGCTTGCCCATACCGATCTCACGAGCCTTGTCGATCGCGTTGATGATGTAGAACTGAATGTTGTTCTTTGCGATGTAGCTCTTAACCGAGTTGGGAAGGTGTGCGTCCAACTCATCCGCCGTCCACTGGCAGTTGAGCAGGAAGGTTCCGCCGGGCTTTACGTCCTGAACGATCTTGTAGCCCTTGAGAATGTAGGCGGGAACGTGGCAGGCAACGAAATCTGCCTTGGTGATATAGTAAGGAGACTTGATAGCCTTGTCACCGAAACGCAGGTGCGAGATGGTAACGCCGTTGGTCTTCTTGGAGTCATACTGATAGTATGCCTGAATGAACTTATCGGTGTAGTCACCGATGATCTTGATCGAGTTCTTGTTTGCGCCAACCGTTCCGTCGCCGCCCAGACCCCAGAACTTGCATGCAACGGTGCCTGC
Source organism: Oscillospiraceae bacterium (assembly GCA_015063585.1). GTDB lineage: Bacteria > Bacillota > Clostridia > Oscillospirales > CAG-272 > UMGS1865. The sequence continues at coordinate 37,952 of SVTW01000010.1, read as the reverse complement.
GGGAGCGGTGTCGGCAGATACGGTCTCGGGGAGCGAGTGACCGGTGAGGTCGTCCACGATTCCGATGGTGAAGCCGTTCTTGGGCTCAGCCTGATCAAGGTTTGTGTAAACAGCGAATACCGATGCGGGAGTGGTGTCCTTCGAACCCAGACCGTAGCGGCCGCCAACAACCTTTGCGTTCACGCCGGTAGCTGCGAGCGCTGCAACCACGTCGAGGTAGAGGGGTTCGCCAAGAGCGCCGGGCTCCTTGGTTCTGTCAAGAACTGCGATCTTCTTCACGGTCTTGGGCAGAGCCTCAGCGAGCTTCTCAGCAACGAAGGGTCTGTAGAGGCGAACCTTTACAAGACCGACCTTCTCGCCTGCTGCGAGCATGTAGTCGATCACTTCTTCGATCACGTCGCAAACAGAGCCCATAGCAACGATTACCTTTTCGGCATCGGGAGCACCGTAGTAGTTGAAGAGCTTATAATCGGTTCCGAGCTTTGCATTTACCTTATCCATGTACTCTTCCACAATTGCGGGAAGTGCCTCATAGTAGGGGTTGCAAGCCTCTCTGTGCTGGAAGAAGATGTCTCCGTTCTCAGCCGAGCCGCGGAGTACGGGATGCTCGGGGTTGAGTGCGCGGGAGCGGAATGCCTTGAGCGCGTCCATATCAACCATTTCAGCCAGATCCTTGTAATCCCAAGCCTCGATCTTCTGAACCTCGTGAGAGGTACGGAAGCCGTCGAAGAAGTTCAGGAAAGGAACGCGGCTCTTAATGGTTGCCAGGTGTGCAACTGCACCCAGGTCCATGATCTCCTGCTGGTTGGTTTCAGCCATCATAGCGAAACCGGTCTGGCGGCAGGCGTAAACGTCGGAGTGGTCACCGAAAATATTGAGCGCGTGAGAAGCAACGCAACGAGCCGAAACATGGATCACGCAGGGGAGAAGCTCACCCGCGATCTTGTACATGTTGGGGATCATCAGAAGCAGACCCTGCGATGCGGTGTAGGTCGTGGTAAGAGCACCTGCAGCAAGAGAGCCGTGAACGGCACCTGCGGCACCTGCCTCGGACTGCATCTCCATCACCTTAACGGTGTCGCCGAGAATGTTTCTCGCCGGCTCACCGAAAATGTTCTTGTCGGTAGCAGCCCATGTGTCGGTCACTTCCGCCATCGGAGACGAGGGAGTGATCGGGTAGATGGCAGCAACCTCGGTGAACGCGTAGGACACGTGCGCCGCGGCGGTGTTACCATCCATGGAAATCTTTTTTCTTTCAATAGCCATGTTTGTGTAATCCTCCTGAGATTTATTGAAGATAGAATTTATCTTTACCAACTTACATAATACCACATTTTTTTCAAAATGTAAAGGGCTTTTTGAAAATTTCAAAGGCTTTGCATGTGAAATTTTTGTCAATTTCCAAAGGAAGGGTGAAAAAAATCCCCATATCGAGAAAAACGAGCAAATTCTTGCAGAAAAAGCCTGAGACAGAGCCGCTTATTCGATCTCGATATAATACACCGCATACAGCGGGAGCTCAAGTGTGAGGCGGTCGCCGAGTGTACGTGTTTCCACTTGCGCGGCATCGGTATCGCGGTCAAGCAGATAGATCCGTGCGGTTTTGCCTGCCACGCCCTCCATGTTGAGTGTTACTGCCTCGGCAGGCGCGTTGTCGTCGTCGGTGAAATGCGTGAGCAGAACCCCCATTTTTCGGGTTCCCTTTGCCGCGACGCAGTAGATCGGTGCCTCTGTGTAGCTCGGCTTGACGTATTCTCCCATGCGGTAGAGCGCGCCGAAGAATCGGAAGGGGTAGTAGCCCTTGAGGGGCGTATAAAAATCGGTGTCGAACATGCCGTTCATCGAGCAGGGGCGCGCGTCATAATACATAAGCATATCGAGCGGAGCGTCCTGACCCACACACATGCAGCCCGTTGTGAAGGATGCCCCCTTGAGCCCCTTTTCCGCATGCAGGCTGTAGGTCCAATCCTCGCCCAGAAAGCTGCGGATGTAGTTCCATTCATTGAGATGGATCTCGGCATTTTTGTATCCGTATTCATCACAGAGCCGACGCGCGTCCGCAATACGCGCACGCATTTTGTGCGGCTCGTTGGTATAGCGGTGAAAGGAGAAGAAATCGAGCGGGATCTTGCGCTCGCGCAGGGTGTTGAAAAAGAGCTTGACAAAGCGTTCCTGCTCGGGATTTGTCAGGTTCAGCGTACAAAAAGCGGGACCGCCGATCTTGAGATGCGGGAATTTTTCCTTGAGGTAGCTCTGCGCGGTGCAGAAGAACTCCACAAATTCCGCAGGGGTGCCTTGCCAGCAGGGGGTGGAGCCGTCGGCGTTGCGGCAATCGGGCTCATTCCAGATCTCCCAATATGCAATGCCGTAGGTAAAGCCGTTTGCCCAGCCCTCATTGTAGTGGCGAATGATGTGCTCACAGATCTTTGCCCATTTGGTAAAATCCTTAGGCGGGAAGGTGCCAACCTTTTTGCCGTGCTCAATGCGCGAGCCGAGACGGTAATAGACCTGCGTTCCCGTCGAAAGCGTATCGGCAACGCATTGGTCGGTGCATTCGAAATCATAGCTTGCGGGGTCATCGGGATCGGCGTCAAAATCGCGGAAGATGCGATGAACGTCCACGGTGTATTCGCCGCCGTAGCTTTCGCAGAAGGACGCGTCATGATTGCGTGCGTAGGGAATACCCGCCTCCTCAAAGTAAGCAAACGTACTGTTTCCCTGTCGGACGCGCGAGCCGACGGGACCGTTGTTGACCGCGTGCATCGGCTTGATCCTGCCCGCACCTTGGTTGAAATTCAGCTGAATGTTTGTCATGGTATGCTCCTTTTGGTCGTTGCGGTCCGTAGACCGGTTATGTCTCCTTGCAGATCAGGGTGTAGTTTCCCGTGTCGGCATCCCAACCCTCGCATTTTTGCACACGCGCCCACTCTGCGGGAGAGCCGCCGAAGCGGATCGCGGTCAGCGCGGAGCAACCTGCAAATGCAAATTTATCGAGCTTGGTCAGGCTGCGGGGCAGGTCAAGCACGGTCAGCGCGGCGCAGTCGCGAAAGGCGGCGCAGGAGATCTCGCGCACACCCTCTGCCAGCGTCACGCGGTGGAGATTCTTGCAGCCCTCGAACACAAATGCGGTGACAGCGGGCATGCTTCCCGGAATCTGCACCCCCGTGAGTTGAGAATTGGCAGAGAAGACCTCAAAGAAAAGGTCGGTGACACCCGCAGGGATCACAAGGTCGCCGCCCTCACCGCAGTATCGGGTGATAACGGTGCCGTCATATTCAAAGTCGTGCCGTTGCGACGGATCAAAGCGGATCGACAAGAGAAATCCCTCCTTGGTGCGTTTGTATCAGTTTGCCTCACGGAACTGTTGGCGGTAGAGGCTTGCGTAAATTCCGTTTTGCTCGATCAGAGCGTTGTGGTCGCCGCGCTCCACGATCCTGCCTTCCGAAACCACGGCGATCTCGTCGGCGTTTTTAATGGTGGAGAGTCGGTGCGCGACCACGAGCGTGGTTCTGCCGCGGCAGAGCTCGTCAAGTGCCTGTTGGATCAGAATTTCCGTGGCATTGTCGAGCGCGCTCGTTGCCTCGTCGAGAATCAGGATCGGCGGATTTTTCAGGAATACGCGCGCGATGCAGAGACGTTGCTTCTGACCGCCCGAGAGACGCACGCCGCGTTCGCCGATCACGGTGTCGTAGCCCTCGTCGAGCGACATGATGTAGTCGTGGATATTGGCACGCTTTGCCGCCTCGATCACTTCCTCCTCGGTGGCATCAAGCCGTCCGTAGAGAATGTTGTCGCGAATGCTGGCATTGAAAAGGTAGATGTCCTGCTGTACGATTCCGATGTTGCGGCGGAGCGAGGCAAGCGTGATGTCGTGGATCTCGATGCCGTCGATGCGGAGACTGCCCGAACGCACGTCATAAAAATGCGGGATCAGGTGGCAGAGCGTGGTTTTACCGCCGCCGCTCGGTCCAACGAGCGCAAAGGTTTTGCCCTCCTCAATTTTCAAGCTGATGTTGCGGAGCACCTCGCGGTCGGTCTCATAGCCGTAGGAGAGGTCGGTAAATTCGATCTCCCCGCGCAGGCGCGCCACGTCGGTGGCATTTGCGCCGTCGGGTTCGGGCTCCACGTCCATAATTTCAACAAAGCGTTCAAAGCCCGCAACGCCGTTCTGATATTGCTCCACAAAGCGAATGAGCGTATTGACGGGGCCGAGGAAGAGATTGATCGAAACGATAAATGCCGAGTAGTCGGCAAAGGTGATCTTGCCGTTGTAGAGAAAGAGACCGCCCGCGATCAGCACCACCACGTTGAACACGTCGGTGACAAAGGTGGTTGCCGAGTGGAACTGCCCCATCGCCTTGTAAGCTTTTTTGCTGGCGTCCTGGAACTGCTCGTTTCCAACCTCAAATTTTTCGGCTTCCTTTTTGGCGTTCGTAAAGGCTTTTGTCACGCGGATACCCGAAATACTGCTCTCCACCGAGGCATTGATGGCGGCAGTGGAAACGCGGCGCTCCTGAAAGGCACTTTGCATGCGGCGACGGGTGAAAAGCGAGACGGCAACAAGAAGCGGCACGCATGCGAAAATGATGAGCGAGAGATAGATATTAATGGTGGAAAGATAGACAAAGGAAATGATGACCGAGATACCGCAGATGATCAGGTTTTCGGGGCCGTGATGCGCCAACTCCACAACCTCAAACAGGTCGTTTGTCAGGCGCGACATGATCTTACCCGTTTCATGCTTGTCATAAAAGCTGAAGGGGAGCTTTTGCAGATGGTTGAACAGGTCGCTGCGCATCTGTGCCTGCATGCGCACGCCCATCACGTGACCTTGATACTGAATGAAGAAGTTGAGCATCATGCGCACAGCATAGAGCAGGAGAAGCCCGAGCCCCGCGATCACGATCATGCGGTAATTCTGGTTGGGGATCAGATCATTGAGCATGGTGCGCGTGACCATCGGGTAGACCACGCCGATCAGGGCAACGACCAGAGAGGCGAGCATATCGAGCGCAAAGAGTGTTTTGTGCGGCTTGTAGTAACTTAAAAAGCGTTTGAGCATCGTTTTGGTATCCTGGCTTTCTTTGAGATTATATTTCGTCCTGTTTTATGGGGGGAAGAACCTGATAATTGGGATACATTTGCAATTCCAGCACGGTCAGAAGCGCGGCTTGATCGGCGGCGATCAGGATTCGCATTCCGTATGCGTCGAGATAAAAGGAGACCTCGGAAAGCAACGCCACGGCAGAGGGGGAGAGCTCACCCTCGGCGGTGTCTGTGCTGTCGATCGGCTCACGCGAGAGGTCCAGGGCGCAAAAGTCGCAGACCGTGAGCATGGAAGAAAGGATCTCCCAGCTCCCCTCCGCTTCGGCGGCGTCGAGCGGGACGGCAACCCCCACCGCAATTTTGGGCAGGTTGGTTTTGATCGCGCGGAGGTAGAGCATCACGCGGTCAAGCGCGGCAGGCTCGCACGGCAGACCGCAGAGCAAGAGCTCGTCCGCGCCCGCGTTCGCGAATTCACGCAGCAGAGCGGCATCGGCAAGCGCGGCGGCATAAAAGAGGTCGGGGTCGGTTTGCGAAAATGCCTGCGCGTAAAAAACGCCCGAGGCATGGGGAATGTAGGAGCAAAGCTCGCCCATGGTTTCGATCAGCGGGACGTCGGGCGTGTCGGGCAATCCGAGATAGGCGGTCACGGCGGACGTATAGGCAACCTTGCCGTCGGGGGTGTTGATTGCCACCGAAAGCGCGGGGCTTCCGAGCACCTCACCGAGATCGTCGCCGAGCGCGAAGGGATAGGCGTTGACCTTGCGGGACGGCACGTTTATGATCGGGCTTGCCGGTTCGGTCTCGTCCTCCCCGTCGGTGAGCTTGCGGTAGGTTTCGTCGTCCAGCCAATCATACAGCAGGTTTCCGATCAGAAGCGTCAAAAGGATCGCCGCGGCAAGCGTGATCGCAACGATGGCTGCGGGGTGCAGCTTTCCAACGCGGGTGCGATGACGGCGGCTATGAAAGTTCAAAAACACGGCGCGCGGACCTCCCTTCAAAAGAATGATAAGAAACGATCAGGTAATGGCGAGCAGGTCGATCGTTTTTCCGTACTCGTTCAGCTCGATCGAAAGATCGGCTTTTTTGGACATGGCGATCTTTTCGGCAACCGCCCACTGATAGGAATCGAGCAGATCATTTGCCTGAAGCAGCAGGTCGGACTCTGCATAGTCCTGACGCACGAAGATATAGAAGCCGTCGCCCGTGTCGACCACCTCGCTCACGTCACCCGATGCCGCAAGCGCAAACGCGGCATTTTCGATCTCCTCGATGTAAACGTCACGCACAAGGAAATAGGGCGCGAGATTTTCCAGCTCCTCGTTGACCTTATCCCCTACAAAATCCTCGATGCGGGCTTCTCCGTTGGCGATCTGCCTGCGGATCTCTTCTGCCAGCGCGCGGTTTGCGTCAACGTCATCCCCCTTGTCGTTGCGGATCAGAATATGCTGCACGTAAACCGAGTTTCCGTCCTCCAGCCAATCCAGAAAGACCTCCAGATCGGTTTCGATAAAGCCGAGGTCCTTGGTCAGAATAAATTTCAGCTCGTTTTCAAGATATGCCACGCGCAAGCAAAAACGCATCAGATTTTCGGTCATGTACATGTCCTTCATCGCATCGCGGAAGGCACTCTTGCCCCCATAGGCATCGATCGCCTCGTCAAGCTGGCGCTCGATCGCGTCGTCGATCGCGTCGGAGTACATCGATTCGCGTGTCATGCCGTTTTCCAGACAGGTGGCAAGCACGGCGTAATTGTTGAGCATCATATCCCAAACCACGGTTTCCAGCTCCTCGCGGTAGCGTTCGGCGGTTTCGGGATCGCTCCAGATATCCGCACCGTAATTTGCGGCGAGAATATCCTTATAGGTGAGCGTTACGTAGCGAAGCTCCTCGTACAGCACGTCAAAGCCGGCGCAGGTGCCGATCACGGCTTGCTCACGCTTTTTTGCCGATGAGCAGGCGAGGCAGAGCGTGCAAAGCATGACGAGCGAGAGGATCAAAGCGGTCAAGCGAATGATTTTTTTCATGAATGAAGCCCTCTGAGTTTTATATTTTCTTACATTATACATGATACATGTGTCTTTTTTATGAATACTTTCAAAAAAAGCGACGAAATTTTCAAAAAGGTATTTTCTTTATGCACTTTTTATGCTAAAATATAGGTAACGCAAAAGAACCGCGAAAGGAGCGATAAAAAATCCTTTATGAAAAAGATCTATACCATTCCGCTCTCCAAAATTGTGGAGGATCAGCATTTTGAGGTCGTGGTCAGACCCGATTGCTACGAGGAGACCCTGATCGATACCCCCGAGGTCAATCGCCCGGGGCTTGCGCTGGCGGGGTTTTACGAGGTTTTTGAGGAAGATCGGATCCAACTGATCGGAAAAGCCGAAACACGCTATCTGAATTCACTTGAGCCAAGTACCAAACGGCTGATGCTGCAAAAGTTAGTGGAGGCAAAGCCCGTGGCGATCCTTTATACCACGGGACTGCCGATCGACGACGTTGTGATCGAGCGCGCGCGTATGCAACAGGTGCCGATCCTGCGCACGCAAAACAAGACCAGCCCGGTTATGGCGGCGCTGATTTCTTATCTGAATACACACCTTGCACCGCGTATCACGCGTCACGGCGGCTTGGTGGAGGTTTACGGTGAGGGTCTGCTCCTTTTGGGAGACAGCGGCATCGGTAAGAGTGAGACCGCGATCGAGCTTGTCAAGCGCGGACACCGCCTGATCGCCGACGACGCCGTGGAGATCAAGCGCGTATCCGACCGCACGCTGGTGGGCGCCGCTCCCGAGATCATTCGCCACTACGTGGAAATGCGCGGCATCGGTATCGTGGACGTGCGCCGTTTGTTCGGTATGGGCGCGGTTAAGGAGACCGAGCGCGTTGACCTTGTGATCCAGCTTGAAAATTGGGTGGAGGGCAAGATGTACGACCGCATGGGCATGGACGAGGAGACCATTAATATTTTGGGCATCGAGATCCCTTCCATTACCGTTCCCGTTCGACCCGGACGAAATCTCGCCATCATTTTGGAGATCGCCGCCATGAATAACCGCCTCAAGCGCATGGGCTATAACACAGCCGAGGAGTTCAACAAAAAGCTGATGCGGCAGATGGGCATTGAGGAATGATTCCTTCACCAAAAAAATATCAAAAAATTTTTTAAAAAATTTCAAGAAAGCTATTGACAGTCACGTGACCGCGTGATATAATATAATCAAGATGCGGTACCGGCGTCGAAAAAATATTTTAGGAGGAACTTTTTATGGAACTCGTATGGATTTTGCTTGCCGTTGTGGGAGGAATTCTCTTGCTCTTTGGCGTGGGTGGCTATCTCAAAGCACCGCCCGACACCGCCTACATCATTTCGGGCTTGGGGAAAAAGCGCATTCTGATCGGTAGAGCGGGGTGGAGAATCCTGTTCTTCGAGCGTGTGGATAAGCTTTCTCTGCGCGTTATGCAGGTGGACGTCAAGACCAGCGAAGCAGTGCCTACCAACGAATTCATCAACGTCACGGTAGACGGTGTTGCCAACATCAAGATCTCGTCCGATCCCGAGCTGCTTGAGCGCGCGTCCGAGGCATTGCTCAATCTGCGTCAGGCAGAGCTTGTTACGCTTGTCACACAGGTGCTGGAGGGTAACATGCGTGAGATCGTTGGCTCGGTGGGGCTGAAGGAAATGGTGCAGGACCGTCAGGGTGTTGCGAAAAAGATCACCGAAAACGTTGTACCCGATATGGAAAAGCTGGGTATTGAGGTGGTAAACTTCAACATTCAGAACTTTAAGGACGGCGCGGGCACGATTGAAAACATGGGTATTGATAACGTGGAGCAGATCCGCAAGAACGCGCAGATCGCGAAGGCAAATGCCCAGAGAGATATTTCGATCGCAACCGCAAACGCGCAGCAGGAAGCAAACGCTGTGCGCGTTGAGGCAGAGAAGAAGATTGCGGAGCAAGATGCGGAGCTTGCCGTTCAGCAGGCGGATATGAAGGTCAAGTCCGAGACCAAGCGCGCGGAGGCGGACGCGGCATACTCGATCCAGCAGGAAAATCAGCGTAAGACCATCGAGGTCACGCGCGCAAATGCCGACATTGCCCGCAAGGAAAAGGAAGCCGAGCTTGCCGAAAAGGAAATTGCCCTCAAGGAGCGTCAGCTTGACGCCGACATTCGCAAGAAAGCCGATGCGCTGAAATATCAGATGGAAAAGGAAGCCGAGGCGGCTTTGATCAAGCAGCAAAAAGAAGCCGAGGCGGAAAAATACCGCGCGATTCAGGCGGCAGAGGCAAAGCGTGCCGAAGCGGAAGCTTTGCGCTACATGATGGAGCAGGAGGCTGCGGGTATCCGCGCCAAGGGTCTTGCGGAGGCAGAGGCAATTGAGAAAAAAGCCGAGGCGCAGAAGAAGATGGGTGAGGCATCGGTGCTGGAAATGTACCTGACCGCATTGCCCGAGGTCGTCAAGAACGCCGCTTCGCCTCTCTCGCAGACCGATCGCATCGTTATGTACGGCGACGGAAATGCAACGAAGATCGTCAAGGACGTTATGAGCAGTGCAAGCCAGATCATGGAGGGCATGAAGGAATCGACGGGGCTCGATCTCGCGGCTCTTCTCGCAGGAGTGGTCGGAGGCAAGATCGCAGCGGCGCCCGCGTCGGCACCCGTTGTGCATGAGGCGGAGAGCAATTCCGACGAAAACGCATAAATAATACAACGTAAATAATACAAATTGAAAACCGATTCGGGGAAGGGGCAAAAAAGCCTCTTCCCCAAAGTCAAAGTATGATACAAAGGAGATCCGAGATGAAACGGGAGAAGGGTGCGAACGAAAACCTTGCGCGCGAGAAAAAACAGCTCGCGCGAAATTTTGAGATCCGAAACGGAGAATTGATCCGGTATCTTGGTAAGGACACCGAGGTTACGATTCCCGACACGGTAAAAACCATAGCCGACGGCGCGTTTCGTGGAAATCACGTGTTGACAAAGGTCGTTTTGGGACGGCAGGTCACAACGATCCAGACAAATGCGTTCCGTGATTGCAGTGAACTGAAGTCGGTCATACCGCCCGTGTCTTTGCGTTTTATCGGAGCGGATGCCTTTCGCGGTTGCCGTTCTCTGGTCTCCTTTGTTTTGCCGCGCGCGGTCGTGTCGATCGGAAACGGCGCGTTTCGCGGTTGTCGCTCGCTTTCCACCCTTGTTCTGACCGAGGGACTTGAGGAGCTGGGTTCTTTCGCGTTCTGCGATTGTGAGTCCTTGGAGGAGGTAGAGATCCCCGACACCCTGTCGGTCCTTCACCGCGGCACCTTTTTCAACTGCCACTCTCTTGCGCGCGTGACCTTTCCCGCCGAGCTGCGAACGATCGGGCGCTATTGCTTCGGCTCCTGCGAGTCGCTTACCGAGGTAACGCTCCCCGATAGCGTGGTCTATCTCGGTAGCGGTGCTTTTTCGGAGTGTTGCAGTCTGCGTCAGTTCCGCGTGCCGCCGCGGGTCCGTTTTGTGGGTGACTATGCCTTTTCGCGCTGCGATCAGCTGGAACAGGTGGAGCTACCCGACAGCGTGTCCTATATCGGCGTTTACGCTTTTTGCGCCTGCCAGAATTTATTCGAGATCCGATTGCCGCGCAAGCTGGAGCGCATTGCTCCCGCCGCGTTTTTCAATTGCTCCCGTCTTGAAAAAGTCGAAATCCCCGACACCGTGCGTGAGATCGGTAAGCGTGCCTTTGCCTTTTGCACGGCACTGAAGACGATCACACTGTCGGAGAGTATTCTTGCAATTGAGGAGCAGACCTTCCGCGGCTGTCTGTCTTTGACCGAAGTGGAGCTTCCCGACACGGTTATCCGAATCGGTGACGGTGCTTTTCAGCGCTGTATCGCGCTTTCCGAGCTTTGGCTGTCGAGTGAGCTAAAAAGAATTGGCGCGCATGCTTTTTCCGAGTGTGAGGCGCTGAAGGAGATCAGTCTGCCCCCCGCCGTGGAGCAGATCGGGTCGGGCGCGTTTGCCGATTGCACCGCGTTGAAGACCGTTCTTTTCCCGAATCGACGCGTCACAACGGGGGATCTGCTGTTTTCGGGATGCGAGGCGTTGGAGCTGATGGTAGTTCCCGACGCGCGGGCGTGGTCGATCCGTTATCGCGTAAACCGATGGGCGGTCCCGCATACGGCGGAGATCGTTACCCGAGAAGAGTTTCGACTTGGCCTGTTGCTTTCCGAGCTTGCCGAGCCCGGACTGGATGGGGCGAAGCGGCAGGAGCTGGAGGAGGAGATCCGCCAATGCCGCCGAAAGCTGCGCGGACGCAAGGTTCGTGTCAAATAAAGAAGAGCGTGCCGCCTCACTGAAGTTTCCGAGCATGATGTTGTCGGCAAGGTTCACGCCGAGGATGATCCCGTTGTTCAAGATCAGAATGGAGCAAAGCGAGAAGAAATTTTGATAAAAGCCTCTGTCTCTTGTCAGTTGCATAGATTGCCAAACTCTCCGTTTTTTCATTATGCATATTATAACGCGGCGGTGGGGAAGGTCAATGGGTTTTCCAAAAAGTGGAGGTTTCAAGGATTCATTGAGCCGCACCGCTTGACTTTTTTAGCGTCTGTGTTATAATATAATCAATTCATTGGATATGGAGAAAACGACTATGAAAAAACTGCAAATTCCCGCGTTTGGCGAGTCAGAATACTTTGAGAACCGCGAAAATGACCGCTCGGTCGTGTATATGATCTCGAATGTCGATGCCAACGCGTTTTCCGCCTACTGTGACCTGTTTGCCGAGCAGGGTTACACCCAAATGGAGCAACGGCGGACAGACACACATCTTTATGCGGCGTATGTCAAGGATGCAGAGGCGATTTTTCTCAATTATTTCGGTGCGGTGCGTGAGCTTACCCTTGTGGTGGAGACGGATTCTCCTTATTTTACTTATACCGACCACCCCACCGATGCCACCGTTATACCGCAGATCACCCAGATGGAGATTGCGGATTTTGGAATGAGCTACGTGATCCGTCTCTCCGACGGACGCTTTATCGTCATCGACGGCGGACGCGATTTTGCGATCGACCGCGAACATCTCTTTCTTCATCTCCGCGCCGCCTCCGTGCATGAAAAGCCGATCATTGCCGCATGGATCCTCTCACATCCCCATGCCGATCATTTTCATCTGTTCGTCGGCTTTGTCGATCAGTATGCCGAGGACGTGGTGATCGAGAAAATGTTCTTTTTGTTCCCCGAGGCGGATGATCTTGCGCACTATCCAAAGCTGGAGAAGTCCGATCCCCGATTTGACTACGACAACTCCGAGACGACCTATATTCGAAAGCTTCACGAGCGCATCGAGCGACTCGGTTTGCCGATTTACCGTCCCCATACGGGGCAGATCTACCGCATCGGAGACGCGGTTTGCGAGATCCTCGGTTGTATGGACGACACCCTCCACGCAACCCAAAATATCAACGCCGCTTCGCTTGTGATCCGCATGGAGCTTGGCGGTCAGGTTATTTTCTGGGCAACCGACGCACCGATGAGTGTTATGCGACTTCCCGAAAAATATGGAGACTACCTCAAGGCGGATATTTTGCAGATCCCGCATCACGGATTTCAATCGGGCACTGCCGAGGGGGAGATCCGAGGATACGAGCGGATCCAACCGCGCGTGTGCTTTCTGCCTGTTTCGGATTACAATGCCTACACCGCGTTTTGCGCGCACCGAGAGGGAACGCGCTATCTGATGACACAGGCACCGATCGACGAGCTGATCACGGGAACCCCCACGCGGACGATCGAGCTGCCGTACACGCCGCCGTCCTACGCAAAGGAGGCACTCCGTCGCAGCTATCTCGCGGGGCAGGACAACTGCGGTGCCAAAATGTGGTTTTTTGACGGCCTCTGCACCTCCGAGCCGAGTGACTTCGTTTTCACACTGCTCAATAGCACTCACGTTCCGACAACCGTTTGGATCGAGCTGTTTTTTGAGGATAGATCGAGGTGGGTACGCCATATCAAGGTAGACCTGTCCCCGCTCAAGATGCGGCGCATCTCGATCGTGGGAGACGAGGTGAACTCCGATGCGCTCCCCTTCAACTGGCTCTCTCTTGCGGAGCAGGGGATCCCCGAGAACGCCGCCTTTTCGGTGCGATTCCTCTCTGATCTGCCGATCCTTGTCTCGCACGACCGACACGCTGCTGTCTATCATTCTCAAAACCGTTAAGAACAAAACGGGAGGCTGCGTCATTGGCGCAGCCTCTGCTCAAAAAAGCCGACGGTAGGCTTTTTTGGAGCGCGGAATTTGCGGTTTTCGACTGCAGGGCAATCGAATATTGCGGCGTTTCGCCGCAAAGCAAAAACGTCGGGGGTGAGTACCAAATGCATTTTTGCATTTGACTCACCCCCTTTTTTCGGTTTTCTTCATTCGTGCATTGACAGAACGCATTTTTTTTGATATAATATTAAAATCCATTATTCTTTAGATTTTACGCGGAGGCAGATATGTATCGCATCGTAACGAAAAAAATTCTCAACCCAACGGTCACACAGATGGAAATTGAGGCACCGTTGGTTGCAAAAAAGGCAAAACCCGGACAATTCATCATTTTGCGTGTGGATGAGGAAGGGGAGCGGATCCCCTTGACGGTTGCGGGATGCGATGCGGAACGCGGAACGGTCAAGATCATCTTTCAGATCGTGGGCGCGACAACGCTGGCACTCGGTCAAAAGGAGGCAGGCGACGCGATTTGCGATTTTGTAGGTCCGCTCGGCATGGCAACCCCGACCGATGGTATCGAGCGCGTGTGCATTGTGGGCGGCGGTGTCGGATGTGCGATCGCGCTTCCCGTTGCCGAGGAATTTCACCGCTTGGGTGCGCACGTTACGGCAATCGTCGGCTTCCGCAATTCCGACCTTCTGATTTTGGAGGAGGAATTCCGTGCCTGCTCGGATACGCTCACGGTTATGACCGATGACGGTTCCTACGGCAGAGCGGGAAACGTTACTTTGCCGCTCGGTGAGATGCTTGCACGCGGTGAAAAATTTGATAAGATCATTGCGATCGGACCGCTTGTCATGATGAAATACGTGGTTGCAACCGCAAAGCCCTATGGTATCCCCGTTACGGTTTCCATGAATCCCGTCATGATCGACGGTACGGGTATGTGCGGCGGCTGCCGTCTCACGCTTTGCAGAGATGGAGAGCGGGTCACGAAATTCGCCTGTGTCGACGGCCCCGAGTTCAACGGCTACGAAGTCGATTTTGATGAGGCGATGTCACGCGGCAGAATGTACGCCGATTTTGAGCGCCACGCCTACGAGGCGGGCTGCAATTTGTTCCGCAAACAGTAAGGGAGAAACGATTATGGCAATCAATCCGAAAAAGAACAGCATGCCAACGCAGGCACCCGAGGTGCGCGCGCATAATTTTGACGAGGTGGCAACGGGATATCCCGAAGCTGTGGCGCGTGCCGAGGCAGAGCGTTGTCTCAACTGTAAAAACAAGCCCTGTGTGAGCGCGTGTCCCGTAAATATTCAGATCCCCGATTTTATCGGCAGAATCAAGGAAGGCGATTACGAGGGGGCGTACCGTATTATTACGCTGTCCTCCTCCTTGCCCGCCGTTTGCGGACGCGTTTGTCCGCAGGAAACGCAATGCGAGAGCCGATGCACGCTGGGAATCAAGATGGAACCGGTCGGCATTGGCAGGCTGGAGCGTTTTGTTGCCGATTGGCACAACGCAAACGTCACCGAGACACCGCAAAAGCCCACCTCCAACGGGCATCGCGTTGCGGTCGTTGGGTCGGGGCCTTCGGGTCTTACCTGCGCGGGCGATCTTGCGAAAAAGGGCTACGAGGTCACGGTTTACGAGGCTTTGCACACCGCGGGCGGTGTGTTGGTATACGGAATTCCCGAATTCCGCTTGCCCAAGGCGATCGTGGCAAAAGAAGTAGAGACGCTTCGGGCGCTCGGTGTGCAGATCGAAACCAACGTGGTGATCGGTAAAACCTTAACGGTTGACGAGTTATTCGAAATGGGCTTTGAAGCGGTCTTTATCGGTTCGGGTGCGGGATTGCCCGCATTCATGGGGATTCCGGGCGAATCGCTCAAGGGCGTGTATTCGGCAAACGAATTTCTCACGCGCAGCAACTTGATGAAGGCATATCGCGCCGATCCGCAGACTCCGATCATGAAGGGGGGACGTGTGGCAGTGGTAGGCGGCGGAAACGTGGCAATGGATGCCGCGCGTACGGCTCTGCGCTTGGGAGCGGAGAAGGTCTATATCGTCTATCGCCGTTCCATGGAGGAGCTGCCCGCCCGCCGCGAGGAGGTTGAGCATGCCGAGGAGGAGGGAATCGAATTCCGTTTGCTCAACAATCCCGTTGAGATCCTCGGCTATCAGAATCCGGACGACCCGCGCGATCCCAAAAACGGCTTTGTTCGTGCCATGCGTTGCATTCGTATGGAGCTTGGTGAGCCCGATGCCAAGGGTCGACGCCGCCCGATCCCGATCGTCGGATCGGAATTTGAGTTGGAGGTGGATACCGTTGTGATCTCGATCGGCACCTCGCCAAATCCCCTGATCAAGAGCACCACAGAGGGGTTGGAGGTCAACTCGCGTGGCGGTATCATCGTCAATGAGGACGGGCTGACCTCGCGCAACGCTGTTTATGCGGGAGGCGATGCCGTGACAGGCGCCGCAACTGTGATCTCTGCGATGGGTGCAGGCAAAACCGCCGCTCGCGCAATCGACTCGTTTTTAGCGGGGAACGCTTGAATACGTTTCTTACACCTTTCCGCACGATTTTTATAGTGTGATGGGGTGCGCGTCGGCACTCGCGGAAAAACCGAAAGCTCTTTCGAAAAAGTTTTGGTCAAGCTTTTTCAAAAGCTTGCGAGGTCAAGGGCGAGTAGCCCTTGGCGCGCTCCGCAGAGCGCGAAATCCTTCTATCGGCGTTTCTTTTTGATAGATTTTTCTTTGCGCCTCCTTCTTGCAAAGAAAAATCGGCTGTGGAGTACCGAGAGCAACACGGGAGACGAGTTTTTTGTCAGAAAACTTCTTGAAAGAAGTTTTCCGACACCTTTCAAGAACTTTCCCGAACCAATTTTTATAGTGTGATGGAGTGTCTGTCGTCTCAGGACTTAGGTACTGCCGATTGCCGTCAGGCGCCACCAAGACCCTGCCGGCACTCGCGAAAAAGTGAGATTTTCCACAGCCTCCCTCCGGGAGGGAGGTGGGTTTTGCGTAGCAAAAGCCGGAAGGAGCCGGCGATGGCTGTGCCTTACAATTCCCAAAAACGGGAACGAAGTCACTCATACGCATGCTCTTTCCGTCACGACTTCGTCGTGCCACCTTCCTCCCAGAGGAAGGCTTTGGGGACCCTGTCACAGAACAAGGAGACCCTGCCGGCACTGCCGATACGAAACCGTTTTCTTTATTCGAGTCATTCTGAGCCGCGCAAGCGTGCGAAGAATCTTGAAACATTCTTTTAAAGGTTTTGCCTTTTTCAAAAAAGCAACTCTCATACGGCAAGCCAATGGTTATTTTTCGTAGATCCCTGCCTCAAACAACCTTTGGTTGTTTTCGTTGGTTTTGCTCCGTTCGGCATGCCTCACCTACGCAAAACTTCGACTCGGGGCTTCGCCCCTTCGCTCAGGATGACCCGGAAAAGGGGTTGTATTCAGAGTTATAAACAACCCTGCCGGCACTGCCGAAAAAGAGAGAGGGGGGGAGTCAAATGCAAAAATGCATTTGACTCCCCCCGAAATCGTCCTGCTGTATCAGTTGGACGGTTTTGTGTGATTGGTGATGGGATTGTCGAGTTTGTTTGAGGGCTCGGGGGCGGCGGTCATTTCCTTGCGGTAGGCGCGAGGTGAGCGGCCGTATGTACGACGAAAGAGCGTAAAGAAATAGTTTTCGTGTCCGTAACCCACGTTTGCCGAGATCTCGCTGATCGGCAGGTTGGTATATTTGAGCAGCATGCATGCCACCGCCAACCGTTTACGGTTTACAAGCTCGGAGAGCGAGCAATTATAAGCGCGGCGAATAATGCGTGAGATCTGCTTGGTGCAGAGGTAAAGCTGCTCGGAAAGGTCACTCAGCGTAATATTCTCATTGTAGTGCTCTGAGATATATGCCTCCACCGTATTGATGTAGGTGCCGTATTTTTTGGAAACGGCGCGACTCTCGGCTTTTTGCGGAGCGATTCTGGAGAACAGCTCATAGAAAAGCAGAGCGAGCAGGTGGTGGTTGATTTCTTTGGGGATATCCTCGCGGAAGCACTCAAAAAGGTGGGAGGTATAAAACTGCTCGTCATGGTTCAGGGGCAGGGTAACGATCCCACGCGAAAGTGCAGCCTGCAAAACGGCATAGCGTGAGCCGCTCGGCTTTGCGGGCGGTTCTAAGGAGAAATACATACAACAGCCCTCCGCCCCCTCCAACACGGTGTAGTGATTGATGAAGGGCGGGATCACCACGAGCTCGTTCCGACAAACCAGCGTTTCCTGTTCGGTCATGATGCTGATTTCACCGCCCGTGACGATGAAAAGCTCATAGGTAGAGTGCTGATGCGCGCTTTCCAGCCGTGCCATCGACCAACGCGAGCCGTATTTTCCGTTGAGGGAAAAGGCTTGGTCAAAGAGGACGGCAGTTAGGCGGACCTCGCCCAAATCAAGCTTACATAGAAGTTCACGCATGGTGGCAACCGATCAGAGCAAGGGGAGAATTTCGTCTCTGACGTATGCTTTTTGCTCGTCGGTAAGCTCCGAGAAGGGCGCGCGCACGCGTCCAACGGGGATTCCCTGTTGGTTCAGGGTCTCTTTGATGGCTTCCATTACGCCAACCTTAACCATTTTTGCGATGATGTTGCTGACCTCACCCTGCAGCTTTTGCGCTTCGGCGATGCGATCCTCGCGGAATGCCTTGAGGAGGGCGATCACCTTTCCCGCCATAAAGTTATAGGTGCTTCCGATCGCGCCGTCAGCGCCCATTGAAAGACCTGCGATGAACATTTCGTCAAAGCCGTTGTACATTACCTTGTCGGGGAACACGCGCTTGAACTGCTGGAGCGCGAAATAATCGTTTGCCGTGTGCTTGATTCCGATGAAGCGGTCGTCCGAGAGGAATTGACCGATCTGATCCACGCTCATGCTCACACCCGAATAAAGCGGAATGTTATAAATGATCATGGGAACGTTGACCGCGTCCACGATATCAAAATAGTATTTCTTTACCTGTTCAAACGAGAACTTATAGTAAAAGGGCGCGAGGGAGGAAATGGCATCGTAGCCGCAAGCCTCGGCGTATTTTGCAAATTCGATCGCTTTTTTGGTGGAGATCGCGCCGATCTGCGCGATCAGACGCACACGTCCGCGATTGGCGTCGGCAACGGTTTTGTAAACCAGGCGGCGCTCCTCGTCATCGAGCAAAAAGGCTTCGCCCGTGCTTCCGTTTACGTAAAAGCCGTCCACGCCATCGGCGATGAGCTTTTCCACGAGCTGTGTAAGAGCCGCGGTATTTACACGGTCATTTTCATCAAAGGGGGTAATCAGAGCGGGATAGATACCGCCAAATTTTTCTTTCGGTGTCATATAAGTAGCTCCTTTGTCTTTGTTTTATTGTTTATAAGGACATTATAATACAAATATTCCTCCATTTCAATATAAAAAACGGACATTTTTTTGAAAAAATGTCTCTGATAGATATTGTAATAAGCGAAAAAAAGATTTATAATATGAACAATACCGATCGGATCGGAGTTTCGGAATGAAGGAGAAATACAGTCATGAATATAACTCTGACGCAACAATTTGCACCCGGTGAGAAGAACCCGCGAAACAGCGAGGGGGCTTTTTTGCGCGGCAAGAAGGGAGAGATCCTGTTCGCCTACAGCCGCTATCAGGGCGAGAGCAACCACGACCACGCAAATTGCAACATCGCACTCACGGTTTCGTGGGACGAAGGAAACACCTGGAGCGAGCCGCGCATCATTGCGTACGCATCGGAATTCGGGGTTGGAAATATCATGAGTGTTTCGGCACTGGAGCAGAAAAACGGTGATCTCGCCTTTTATTATCTGATCAAGGAGACCGATTGCAGCACCACGCTTGGCAGATCGGTGAGCGCGGACGGTATCCATTTTTGCAACGAGCGTTGCCGTGCCGATTTTCCCCGCCATTATTACGTGGTGAACAACGACCGCCTTGTCCGTCTGCGTGACGGCCGCATTCTGGCGCCCGCGGCATACGTTGAGCCCGAGCAGGCGGTGTCTGACATGCGTGTTCCCTACATCACCACGCTTTTGGTGTCGGAGGACGACGGTGCAAGCTTTTTCAAGGCGGACTTTGATTTTACCACCACCGACAAACAGAATATGCGCTATGGCTTACAGGAGCCCGGTGTGCTGGAGCGGGAGGACGGCTCGCTCTACCTTTGGATGCGCACCAACTATTATTGCCAATACGAATGTGAATCCGACGGCGACGTCAACCGTTTTACCACGCCGCACGCGAGCCAATTCACCTCGCCTCCATCGCCCATGCAGGTCAAGCGCTTTGACGGTGTGACCTACGCGATCTACAATCCCGTACCGCGCTACAACGGCCGCGTTTCGGCGGAGGGAACCTGGGATCGCACCCCCATCGTGATCCGAAAGAGCACCGATGGCGGCGAGACCTACGGACCGGTCAATCTCGTGGAAGACGATCCCACGCGCGGATATTGCTATCCGTCTGTTTTCCAAACCAACGACGGGCATCTGCTTCTTGCCTACTGTCGCGGCGACGCGGTTGACGGAAACACGCTTTGCCGACTCGGCATCGCGCGCGTTGAGATCGCATCGATCGAATAAAAGAAAGAGCACTTCGACTCCCCTCAAAAGGCGTCGAAAAAGGGGCTGTCCCAAATGCACTGTGCATTTGGTCGACAGCCCCTTTTGCCTTTTGCTTTTCCAACTTTGGCAGTGCGGAAAGACACCGTCAGACACCGTAAAAGGAGAGCGGCGCGTATTGGGTGCTTCCTACGTAGTCGCGGCGGCGCAAACCGTCGCGCCCCGCGATCGCGGATTCGATCAGCTTTTTGGTCAGATCGGGGACGTCATCGGCGGCGAGCGCGTCCTGAATCGGCAGCCAGACCACCTCACTGTTTTCGTCCCCGTCGGAGCGCGCCTCGCCCGCAACGTAATCGGCACGGAAAACCGCGTACCAATCGTGCATATTAAAGCGTATTCCGATCAGATCACGCGGCTCTACCGAAATGCCCGTTTTCTCCAGAAATTCGCGCTTGAGCGCCTCCTGCGGTGTCTCGCCTCGGTTGACATATCCACCCGGCACGATCCGCTTTCCCAACCCCGCGCCGTAAGTGTGCCGCGCGAGCAGGACGCAACCGTCTCGGATCACCACCCCTGCTACGCTTTGCTCCCAATTGGTTTCCTCTCGGTTCATGGCAAACCTCCGTTTGATCTTATCGTTCTGTTGGGACAGCGCTTTTGTCCGCTGTCTTCCCCTCTTACAAAGCAGTATATCACAAGATGCGAAAAAAGTCAACGCGTACTTTTTATTTTTCGCATCAAAGGGATTTTTTCACGCGCGTAGCGGTACAATAGAGGTAAAAGGCAACGCATCCGCGGAGGTGGCATATGAAACAAACAGAGGGCGTGCAATGGAAGCGCCTGCTATACGGCATGGGGCTGACCCTGCTCGGAACCCTGCTTCTCGCATTCGGAACCGCCGTTTTTATTCTTCCGTTTGACCTGATCGTGGGCGGTGTGTCGGGCATGGCGATCGTGATCGACGCGCTGATCACGGCGGAAGTGCTTACGGTCGATCGGATCCTTATGGTGCTGACGTGGTCACTTTTTTTGCTTGGTTTTTTTGTGCTCGGACGTAGTTTTGCCATAAAGACCCTGCTCTCCACGCTCGCCTATCCGCCTCTGGTCGCGCTCTTTCACCGCCTCGCCTCGCCCGACGTAGCCGGCGGTCTTTTCTACCTGCGCGAGAGCACCTATCCCGAGCTGGCGCTCATTTTATCGGCTACCATGGGCGGAGCGGCAATCGGCGCGGGCTGTGCCGTCACCTTTCTGGGCGGCGGGTCCACGGGCGGAACCGACGTGCTCGCCTTTACGCTTTGCCGTCTTTTCCCGCGCCTGAAAAGCGCGCGGGCGATCTTTGTCATAGATGCTGCCGTGATCCTGCTCGGCGTGTTTGCGATCGGCGACCTCTTGCGCTCCATGCTGGGCATTTTTTCGGCTATGGTGACCGCCGTTGTGATCGAGAAGCTCTTTCTTGGCGGTTCGGCGGGGCTCGTAGCCGAGATCGTTACCAAGGAGGCGGAGGCGATCACGCAGGGGGTGATCGCGCATCTCGGTCGCACCACCACGCTCTTTGAGGCAATCGGCGGATACAGCGGTCAGCCCTGCCGCATGGTTTCGGTCAGCTTTTCCATGCGGCAGTATGCGCATCTCATGCAGATCGTACGCGAGGCCGATCCCACCGCGTTTGTCACGGTCCATCGCGCCCATGCGATCAACGGAGAAGGGTGGGGAAAAGCCCGCGAATGACTTGACTTCTCCCTCTCTTTGTGCTATAATGATATCGCCTGAAAAACGGCAATTTTTCTGCATTGGACGGTATCAAAATGAGAACTTACAATCCGAAGTTAGACGGCAGTCGCATACTGCTCGGCGCACATAGAGGCGACCGCAAGCATTATCCCGAAAATACGATGGAAGCCTTTCGCGCGGCAGTGGAAATGGGCTGTGACGCGATCGAGACCGACGTGCGCATGACGGCGGACGGTCAGCTTGTGCTGATCCATGACCGCGACGTGCTACGCACCACAAACGCCAGCGGATTTGTGGATCAGATGACGCTTGCCGAGCTGCGCACACTCGACGCGGGCTTTTGGAAGGCCCCTGCCTTTACAGGCGCACGGATTCCCACGGTGGAAGAATTTCTCGCCTATGTCAGCAAGACCGATGTGATCGTCAATTGGGAGCTCAAGGAGTATCCAAAGGAGCTGGGTGAGCGCGCCTATGCCTGCGTGGACGCGCTGGTGGAGCTGATCGACCGTTACGGCATGGCGGATCGGAGCATTATGAATTCTTACTCCGAGCTTCTGCTCGAATACGTGGACACAAAATGGCCGCATCGCTTTGCGATCCACGGATACATGCATTATAAAAAGCCCAAGGACTTTGCCCAAAAGCCGCTTGAAAGCTTTTTGGATTGGTCGGTGATCTGGAACAAGACCGAGGACGCCGTGGCGGGCTTTGCCGAGGACTATGCCTTTGCCAAGGAGCGCGACCTGCTTTGCTGCATTCTTGTGCCCGATGTCGACAGTGCTTACAAGCAAGCGTTGGAGATGGGGTGCCATATGTTCACCAGCGACGACCCCGCCGAAGCGATCGCAATTCTGAAGCGGCTCGGGGTGCGCTGACGGGCAACGTTCCGCTACATTCGTACAACCAAAAAGGGGGTGAGTCAAATGCAAAAATGCATTTGGTACTCACCCCCGACGTTTTTGCTTTGCGGCTAAACACCGCAATTTCCGCGCTACAAAAAAGCCTACCGTCGGCTTTTTTGAGCAGAGGCTGCGCCAATGACGCAGCCTCTGCTTTCTTGATCTGTCAAAGCTGTTTTTTATTGAGAATGGGAAGTGCGAGCAGAAGAGATGCGAGTGCCGTGGCGACGGTGATCAGGATCGCCGCCATGAGATCGCGCGGTGTGCGCACGCCGATGAGAAGCGACGCGCTGTCCATCAGCACGGTGGGCGTCCAAGTTGCCGCCTTGGGCAACAGCCCGATCAGGTAGACCGCCAAAACGCAGGTACCCGTGCCGAGCAGAACGCCGGCGTATTGCCGCGAGAGCGTGGAAAACAGAATTTGCAGGCAGAGCACCCAAATGCTAAAGAGCCACCACAAAAGCGCGGCGGGCATCAGACCAACCGCGATGGCATTCTCCCAAAAGAAGTCGTTGTAAAGATAGGTGACGGCAAAGCAGAGCCAATAGCCGAGCGTCCAGAGTCCGAGAGAGACGCTTGCCTTTGCAAGCAGGACCTGGCGGCGCGGGAGCCCTTTGGTGAGCAGCAGGATCAGGGTGCCCGATTCGTATTCTCCCGTAAAGCTGCCGCCGCGGAGCAGGACATACGCGATCAGTCCTAAGGGAATATTTTTGAAAAACTGCGTCCACGACGTGAGCGCGTCAACCCGGACGTTTTGAATGCTCATGCCCATATCGGCAAGCGAATCCGAGAGCGTTTCCATCAGCCAAGGGGTGAGCTTTGCAATGGCGGGGTTCATAATGCCGAGCGCGAGAAAGAGGATCGAGAGTAACAGGAGCTGACCGTTGCGCGCGCAGGCAAGCAGTTCTTTTTTAAGGAATGCGAAATACGTCCTCATTGTCCGATCACCTCCATAAACAGGGCTTCGAGCGAGGGCTCGGCATGTTCAATGGACAAAAAATCAATGCCGTGCGTGGCAATATGCGATAAAAGGGCTGCACGGGCGGCTTCGTCACCCGAAAAGCGCAGGGCTCCGTCCGCGCAACGGGTGAGCGTTTGGAAATGCGCAAGCAGGTGCTCGGCATCGGCATTCTCGCGGAGCGTCAGGGTCAGCTCGTGTGTACTGTGCGCGCGGCGGAGCTCCTCCACCGTTCCGCGCAACGCGATCCTGCCGCCCTCCAAAATGGCAACGTCGGTGCAGATCCGCTCGATATCCGAAAGAATGTGGGTGGAGAACAGGACGGTAGTCTGTTCGCGCACGGCAAGCAGAATGTCCAAGATCTCGCGTCTGCCGATCGGATCGAGCGCCGAGGTGGGTTCGTCGCAGATCAGGAGTTTGGGTCTGCCGAGCAGTGCCTGCGCAATGCCGAGGCGTTGCTTCATGCCGCGCGAAAAGCCGCCGATGCGTGCCGTTTCCTTGCCAAGACCCACAAGCGTGAGCAGTTCATCGCTTCGCGTGCGGATCGCGTTTCGGTCCATGCACGCGAGCTCGCCGCAGAGCGCAAGATATTCCCGTGCTGTCAGAAAGGGGTAAAAGGCGGGCACGTCGGGCAGATACCCAACGTGGCGGTTGGTTGTCGTCTCGCCAAAGCGGACGGGCTCGCCCAAAACCTCAATTTTACCGCCGTCGGTTCGCAAAAGCCCCAGGATCGCTTTCATGGTCGTGGTCTTTCCCGCACCGTTTTTTCCGACGAAGCCGAACACGCTTTGCGAGGGGATCGAAAGATCGAGCCCGCAAAGGACCTGCCGGTCTCCAAAGCGTTTTTGCAGACCGTGGATCGCAAGAATATCCATCTTACGAGTCCTCTTTTCCAAGCACGAAATAGAGGATCGGGCCAACGTAATTCATCAGCAGGAGCACGACTACGAGCCAAAGCGCGCGCGAGCCTCTTTTGTAGGTTTTATGTGTAAGAATGTGATAGAGCGTGTATCCCAAAAGCGCGAACTGCGCAATGACGAGGGGGAGCAGAAAGGGCAAAAACTCTTTGATTTGTTCCATGATTATTCTCCTTTTTTATGATAGGTTTCCACACAAAAGCCGTGATGTCCGCAATGAGGGCAGGTCAGCTTTCGCGTGGTGGGCGTGTGATTTGCCCAAAATGCTTGGCGCAGATTGGGCTTGAAGCACGTGTGGCATTTGGGGCAGATATAGTTCACACGCGCAAAGTAAAAGTGGGAGATCCATACCGCAAACGGGATCAGAATGGCCGCGTAGAGCACGCAGGGCCACCATATCCCAACCGTGACCCAAAGAATGATCGCCGACCACTCCATCACCGTGATCGGAAGACCGAACAGGATCAGCAGGATGTGCAGACGCCGCAGTTGCTTTTTTCCTTCCACAATATGCGCAACGTCGCTGATCGAATCGAGCGTAAAGGGATCGGTCTCCTGCATGGCATGGCGCAGAGCGGCAATGCGGTTCAATTGCGCACGCTTTTCGGCGATCCCGTCCAGCAGAGCATGTTCCTGCTCCTCCAGCAAAAGCTCCAATACCTGCGCGGCGTTGTCCTCGCGCATCAGATCGCGCACGGCATCGACCGAGAGCCCCAGCTCGCGCAGATAACAAACGATCCGCATGCGGTGCAGGTCCTCCCGAGAGTAAAGCCGCCTGCCGCCCTCGCTGAGCGTACTTGGGCAAAGCAGACCGCGTGTGTCGTAATACTGCACGGTACGCACCGAAATGCCGCAGAGCCGAGCCACATCTCCCGTTGTGTACGTTTGTGTATGGGGGGTCATTTGATCGGGCATTGCACGCACCTCCTTTTTCTCCTTTATTATATCACATGACGCCGCGTTATGAGCAAGACGCAAACGGTGGTTTTTTCTCTACGATTGATAGAATCGGCACTGTTTTTGGGTCAGTCGATTCTGCTTTCTTTCACTATGCTTATTTTATGTTATTATATCATAGGATCTCTGTTTATGCAAGTTGCTTGCAGAAAAAATCCATGGGGCACAAAACAGGATATCCCGCATGCAAGCACTTGGGATATCCTGTTTTGTCAGAATCGGGGGAATTATTCTTTTACGTAACCGATGTTTCTTGCCTTGGAGGGGTCAAATACAAGGTTGCAGATCGATGCAACGAGACCGTAGATTCCGAAGGTGATCATCGTCAGGAAAATGTACGCCAACGTTCTGGACTTAAATCCTGCGGGCTTGAGCGAGGTGTGGTTGATGATCAGGCTTCCGATCCAACCAAGGAAAAATGTCAGCAGAAAACGAACTACATTATTGGTATCCATTGAAATATCCTCCTTTCATGCATGATATACAAATGATATCATACTTTTCGAGGAATGTCAATAGAAATTTCAGAGAGAAACGAAAAAGGCAGCTCTTGTCGGTCAAACGGGCGTGCAGGTCAGGAGCAGGTATTCAAACGGGCGCAGATGATCAACGGGAACAAGCGTCTCGCCGTCCGCGTATGCTTGCGGCATGGGGAGAAGCGCACCCGACGGCGTGATCCGACAGCAGGTTACGTGGCTGCGTATTCTGCAGGTGAACGAGCCGCTGTCATCAAGCGAGAGATTTGCAAGCAGGATCTGCATGCCGCCGTCGCCTCCAAGTGTTACACTTGTCATCAGCTTTACGGGGGCATCTGTGCGCACGGGGAGTCTTCCATGCGCGATGCGATCGATCAAATTGGTGATCTGCTCGCGTTTTTCCTGTGAGTTGAGCGATTTGGGGAACAGATAGCCGTCTGCCGCAAAGCATGTTCCGTCCGCGCCTTCATAGAGATAGCAGCTGCAACCCATCGGTTGGTGCGTAATGGTTTCCAAATTGGAAATGATCGCGGCATCTTTTGCGGGCGCAAGGGTGTAGGCAGGCCCCGTGTTGTCGATATAATAGGAAAAGTTCATAAAGGCATCGCGGTAAAAGCGCGGATATTTTCCGTTGACCGCGTGATCGGTAAAGCGTTCTGCCATGCCGCTTTCATGCACCTTTGCGATCGTTCCGCCGCAACGCTCCGCATATCCGCGGTCACAAAGCAGCCCCAGTCCCGCGCCGTCGGTGAAAAGCCCCGTGTCAAGCAATGCGCGCAGCTCGGCATCCGAACAGCGTGCAAGCTCCTTACCGGTTGCAAATGCGGCAACGGCGGCAGAGAGGTGTGCCGTTACGGGGAGTCCCAGCTCAGCCAAGGTATTTGCGGAACGGCAGTCGCAGCAATAGACACCCGTGGGAAGAGCGCCGCGGTTTCGCTCGGTCAAAGCCGACCAGCCCGCTGTGTGTTCGGCGAGCATATCAAGCAGGGCTTGACTGTCGCGGAAGATGTCGTTGTTGTAGAGCACACCCGTGCAGCCCGACATCAGCGCAAGGGCGGTTTCCAGCTCGGTAAAACGGCGCGAGCGGTTGAGGGTTTGGTAGTTGAACGCTTCATATTCATATTGAATGTCTGTGATGCGGGCGGGATACGCGGCAATCTGCTGCTGCACGCGGAAGCCTTTTTCCAAAATACGCCAAGGGGAACGCTCGTCGTAAAATCCGCCACCCGGGCGGCCCATGACAGCGCGACTCTCCTCGATCCAATTCGGTTTCTTGTTTCCGTTGATCGACATGTAACCGATCGCAATACGCGGATCGACTGCCTGTACGCTTTTGCGCACGGTTGCGATCACCCGTTGGATCGCATCATTCTGGCGGCGCATCCACGCGTCGCACAGTGCGGCGTTCTCCGGAAGTGCCTTTACAAGGGAGGCGCGATCCCAAGCGGCATGCTGTTCCTCGTTAAAAGATCGAATGCAGCCGTCACAAAGACAGCCGTATCCTTCCACGCGGATATCATCGTCCATCCAAATAAAATCGGCACCGGTTTTGGCGTAAAGCGTGTAACGCCGCGCCGTATGCTCTAAAAATGCCTCGTTTGCAAAGCAAAGCTGACCCTTGGAAGGGCTGCCGTCGGCATGGACCTGATAGGGAAAAGGCGCGGGGGGGAGAACGCCCCAGCCCTCGTCAAGATGTCCGATCGTGGTGAGCAGGTTGATTCCGACACGCGGGATCCCCGCTGCCCGATAATCGGCAATGCGGTGCTTGAGGAGCGCCGCGTTTTGCGCCGACGTTTCAAGATCCCAATAACCGTAATGTGAGAACTCTGCAAAAAGCGTGATCTCGTCGATATGCGCTGCATTTTTTTGGATAAAGCGCAAATGCTCCTCGAAATGTTCGTCGGTATCATAGCGGTGAAATCCGATCCGCAATGCTTTTTTCATACTGAAATCCTCCTGTCATTTTTTCAGAATCGGTTCTGTGTTCGTGTTTTTTGACCGTGTCGGTTTTTTCCGCCAAACGAAAAAACGGTTGGAAAGGGCTCCTTCTCATAAGGAAGTTCAATTCAACTTGATTCGCAGAAAACAAAGATTAACGGGGGTGAGTCAAATGCAAAAATGCATTTGGTACTGACCCCTGACGTTTTTGCTTTGCGGCTAAACACCGCAATTTTCGACTGCTTTGCAGTCGAAAACCGCAAATTCCGCGCTACAAAAAAGCCTACCGTCGGCTTTTTTGAGCAGAGGCTGCGTCAATGACGCAGCCCCGTGATATTTAATTTCTTTCGGTTCCAAACAGCACGTTTTTGAAAAGCCTTGCAGTCTTTTCTTCCCCAAGCGCTTTTTTGAACACATCGGTCGATGGCCCCCCCTGCTCCAGGAGACCGTTTACGTAGAGGGCGGAACGCTCTGCCTTTTTGCTTTTATCCGGAGCGTTTGCAACGGAAATGTTCCGATAAGCCTTGAAGTGCTCCATGGTAAAAGCATCAAGATCGGACGTTTGAGCCTTTTTTCCTTTTTTCGAAATGCTCTGCGGGAGCTTGATAGAGTCGTACCAATGCGCTCCGGGGTCGCGTTCGGGAAGATGAGAAAATTTTGCTTTTACCGCATCCAGCTCCGATAGATCGGCATCCCCCGTGAGGGTGTCGTAGAGCTCGGTGATCAGCGTATCGTTTCCCATGGCATAGATACGGTCATAGGAGTAGAGCGGCAGATCCTTTTCTTTTGGAACAATCATGAGCGTGTCCATTTTCATCAGACCGAAAAAGCCCTTTGCGCGCATGACCGAAACGTGCCCGAGCCCCTCGGCGTGATAGGCTTTGACACAGAATTTCATTCCGTTTGCCTTGAGTGTTGCAAATTCACCAACGT
This sequence comes from Oscillospiraceae bacterium, assembly GCA_015063585.1. GTDB lineage: Bacteria > Bacillota > Clostridia > Oscillospirales > CAG-272 > UMGS1865. The sequence goes on along the minus strand of SVTW01000010.1, from coordinate 9,293 downwards.
CCAGCTCAGACAGCGGATATTTTTCACCAAGGCTCTTCAAAAGCTTATCCGTCATGCCGCACACCTCCATGAAGCTTCAGGTTTGTAAGACCGTGCTTATGAAGCAGGATCGTACCGATCAAAAACGTACCTTGTCCAACCACGTTCACACCTTCTGCGATCCAATTCATGGAGGCTTGCGCGAAATCCTGCGCGGAGAGATAGCCCATGCAGAGGGAGCAAAGGAAGGAAAGGACAAAAATTGCAATGAGTGGGGACTTTTTCAACTTGGCGGATAAAATGCAAAGAGCCACGTCCAGAATGCCAAGCCCCGCAACCATCAGCCCTACGAAAACAAAGGTCCCCGAGAAAACGGGCGGAGCGACTGCTGCCAGCGCGTTTTTCATCGGCTTTTGCACAAGCATCAAGAGCATTCCGATGCCCGCGAAGAGAAACCCGATGGATTGAACGGGGAAGAAGATCGCGTCAAGTGCTTCAAAGTTACACGCTCCCGCGGCATAAAGCAGCTTCCAGGTCGCCTTGAGTGCCCCCGCGATGGCAACGTCAATCATGCCTGCCGAGAAAAGCGCGAAAGCGCTCTTGCTCATTTTTTGGTAAAGGTCACGCAAAAGAATGCACGCCGCAATCCCAAAGAAAAGCACGGGGATATAGTCCGCAAGCGCCATAGAAATCGAAAAGTCGTTCATCCGTATCTCTCCTTATGCCCTTATTTTTTCTTGTTGAGGTGGTAGATGGGAAGCAGGGGAATGATGATGGGCGTTTTGTTTGCGTAACGATTGTATTCCTCATTTGCACCGTAGCGCGCCATCTGACGCTTTTCAAGTCTCTGTGCGCCGTTGAACATGATAAATACAATGCAGATGTATGCAACAATTGCGGTGATCCACTGACCAACCGTTTGGTATGCGGTGATGCCGCTGACAAATACACCCGTCCAGAACAGAATTTCACCGAGGTAGTTGGGGCAACGGCAGATTTTGTAAAGTCCTTTGGTTGCCACCATATCGGGGCGTTCCTTTTTTTGCGCGGATTTTTGCTTATCCGCGATCGATTCGAGGATCAAGCCGAACACCGAGATCGCAAAGCCTGCAACGGGAACGATCCGATCGGTCGCCGCGTTGCTGTAACGGAAGAGCATGGGGCTGACCTGCGCCACGTACAAAACGGAAACGGTTACCCAAATGGTTGCGAGAACAAAAACGGGCATCTTTTTCTCGCCGTTTTTCGCCAGGGTGTCCTTTGCCACGTCGGTCTTTTTGAAAGTCGCGTTTTTGAACTCGCGAATCAGAAGGAAGCCCGACAGGCGCGCGCCGTAAGCGATAAAGAGCGCGGTTTGGACAAGGACGATCCAAAGGGGCGTTGCGGTGGGGTTGATCAGATACATCACGAGAACGGCAATGCCACCGAGGGCGACGGCAAAGCCATATCCAATGGAAAGAAAATAGACGAACTTATAAAATCCGACGGCACAGGCAACGGCACAGACCGCAAGCAGAATTCCAAGCAATGACCAAGGCATATCAGTTGTTCTCCTTTCCAAAGTAGGATTGGATGTATGCTCCAAAGCTCTTGTCGCCCACTACGGTGTCACCAACCAGATCGTGGCTGAGCGTCCACTTCGAGAACAGAATGATATCGTGCTTTCCCGCCTTTTTGATCTTCGGCAGGTTTGCGAGAATGCCAAAGAGCCAGATCGGCGCCCATTTGATCGCGAGCGGCTTTCCTGCCGCGTCAAAGCAGAGCTTTGCCATTTCCTCATAGGTATAGGTCTCTTTGCCGCCCACATTGTAGGTGACATTGGTGTCGTTCATATGCTCTACGATAAACTGCGCGAAATCGGGGCAGTCGACCACGTTTGCCTTCACACCGCCAAATCCCTTGAGCAGCTGCATCTCTCCCTTGTCAACATAGGGCTTGAACACCTTTGCGATGTCATAGAAGTAGCCCGTGGGGCGGTAGATCACCCAATCCATCTCCTGCTTTTTGATCTCCTCCTCAACGAGGTATTTTGCGTGAAGCATGGGAACCTTTTCCGCACCCTTTTCATCGCAGGAAATGACCGACACGTAGTTGAATTTCCGCACCCCTGCCGCCTTTGCCTCGGCATACAGGTTCATATTACCCTTGTAGTCGATGTCATAAGAGGTTACTTTCGTAGAGGCACCCGTAAGACCAACGGTGGTAATTACGATGTCCGCGCCGTCGCACAGACCCTTGAGCGTTTCGGGATTGGTTGCATCAATTGCTCGGAAGGTGTATTTTCCTTCGCAGCCCTCAACAGCCGTTTCGCGCAGATCCGCGGCAACAACCTCGTGACCGCCCGCGCAAAGGCACTTCAAAATTTCGGCACCGAGATTTCCAAAGGCACCCGCAAGTACAACTTTCATTTTTTCTGTCTCCTTTATTTTTGTCGTTTTATTTTTTGTTTTTTTCTTTGGAACGCTTGTCGTTTATGATCTGCATATGCTCGGCGGTAACAAGCGTTACGCCGTTTTCCTTTGCCCATGCCACGCAGCCCTTGAGCACGACCGAAAGAAATATTCTCGGAACGCCGAGAATGGTCATCAGCGCCTCATCGGTAAATTTTACGGTATCGTCCACGCGGTCTGCCGCATAGCGGACAGACGCAAGGCTCGCCTGACGCACTTGAAGAAGCTCGGCTCTCATTCTGGTTTTTCTGTGGAACCAGAAGTTCTTGGAATCACGGTAGCCGTAGTCAACGGGAAGCGCGGGGAAGTCCTTTGCCCTGACTCCGTTGATGATCGCGTCGCTGTATTTCTTTTTCATGAGGATCTTGTCCACGCGAAGGATAAAGTGCGCGCCGAATTTGGAGGTGATTCCATTGAAATCATGGTAGGGAGGCTCATACCCGTTCAATTCACCCGCCGCGTCCTTGTCCGCGCCGTCCAGCTCGCGCATCCACGTGCATTCGATTGCCTCAATCGCATCGGTGAGCACCATGGGACGTGCCTCGCCCGTTTCTTCCTCAATCATGCTCTTCTCAAGCTTGAATTTGCACTTGGGCATCTTTTCCTCCGGCTTGTCGCCCGGCCACGAAAGCTTAACGGCTTCCTGAAAGGTAGCGGGCTTATCGTCGATAAAGTTGAGGGTGCATTTGCCGTTGCGAAGAATGTTCTGCGCGGTGTTGGACGAGTTACGGCAACACAGAAGCATTGCGTAATAATCCTTTCCGGCTACGTAATAAGGCTGAACCAAGGAATAGGGACCAAGGTTCGTTTTACCGTCTTCACAGAGTGTGGAGATGATAACGGTGGGCATCGGGAAAAACAGAGAGGTCTGATAGAAGTTATCCACGACACGAAGATTTTCAAAGCTGCTCATTGGATTTTCTCCTTTTTATTTTTATATTTTATTTATGAATTAATTTTTCAAGCAGGGGGTATACGGTTTCGAAATCGGCATTCTCCATTGACCAACAGATGAGCGATTCCGCAACAAATTCCGCGCAAAAAGTGCTCTCACAAATGGGAACGATAAAGCCCGCGATCTGCCCTCGCAGCATTTTGTGACGCTTGGACGAGCCAACCGACGCGTGCTTTGCCGCATCGGAGTCGGAAAAGAGCTTTTCGTTTTCCGCTGCAAAGCGAATCAGCGCGTCATAAATCCCCTTCAAAAGCACGCGGGGCTCATGACAGGGTAGACGATGCATTTCGTACAAATATTTTTTCCAATCCTCATATACAACCGTTGCGATCAGAAGCTCCTTCGATTTGAAGTAGTTATATACCGTGCCGATCCCCAGACCGCACGCGCTCGAAACCGAGCGGATCGTGGTATCGGCATAACCGCGTTCCAAAATCTGTTTTTTGGCTTCCGCCAATAATTGCTCGCGCACGTTTTCAATGATCTTCGGCACTTAGTCCTCTCCTTTCGCAACAAAACGTAAAATATATTCCGCCGTCCGGCAGATCTGTTCCGCAGCGGTAAGCGTAGGGGTTCCGTCGCCCGCCTGCTTGCCGTACATTCCGAAATACGCGTGGCAGCCGCCCTCGATCTCCGCCTCGGTCAAATCAAGCGGCAGATTTTTGCGATATCGCTCATATTTTTCTCGGTTCATCACCGTATCCTCGCTCCCGTAAAGCGAGAGCGCGCGAAGCGGCTTGGCGGAAAGATCGGCAGTGGAATACGCGCCGAGCAAAACAATACCGTCGAAATCCTCGGCGTGCTTGGCAAGATAGGACGCCGCCATCGAGCCGCCGAGCGAGTGCCCGCCGATATACCATCTGTCCACGTCAGGGTATCGCGCGCACACGCCGTCAGCGGCATTCATATCCAGGACGGCGAGGTTGAATGGCATCTCAATTAAGACGCACAGTACCCCGCGCGCCGCAAGCTGACGCATCAAGGGCTCGTATGCCGTGTATTCCACCTTTCCGCCGGGATAGAAGATGAACCCAACGTCAAAATCCGGCTCGCCGTATGCAACCATTCCGTCCGATAGGAGCGTTTTTGTAACCGGATCGACGCCCTCGGAAAAGGCTTCGATTGCGGCAAGATCCGCGCGGTAATAATCCGAAACGTAGAAAGCGCAGCCGCCAACGGTCAAAGCCAACAGCAAGGAGACCGCCGTGATCCATATTATAATTTTTTTATGTTTCAATCGTTTCAATCGCAAGCCCTCCGTTTGTGAACCTGTTCATTTAATATTTTACTACACCGATCAAGCAATGTCAAGTACAAAAACAAAGATTCAAAAATTCTTGCGTGGAAAGCTTTTTTGCTACGCTCAAAAAGAATTGACATTTCGGAGAAAACATGCTACAATAGAAGATGGAAAGACGGATCTGTACCGCTACATAGAGCTTTTCTATAACAGAAAACGTCTGCATAGTACCTTGGGTTATATGAGTCCCGTGGCATACCGTCACGCAAACTCGCAGTAAGCCCCTCAAAGCGGCGGCGCGATTTTTCGGTTTTCCGTTCCGCTACGCTCCCCTCCAAACCGAAAAATCGTAAGAAAAGACGAAGCATAGACGTCGTTTCCTACGATTTCGGATGTTTCTATGCAGGATAGTTTAATGCATATGGTTGACATTTTGCTATCTTATGTTTTTTCAACCAATCCATCTTATAGGGGAGGAAATTCAACATGAGTTTGAAAACAACTAATTACAGACGAGAAATGACTCAACCAAGGCTTTTTTTCAAAAGGACTTTAAGGGAAGCATATTGGGATTTTCTTTTTGCCGGCGGGGTGGGAACCTTCTTTAACATTTTTTGTTGGTTGGGTGAACATTCAAAAAAAATAGACCGTCCCGCTGATTATCTAATGACGTATTTACCGTTGCTTTTATTAGGTGCTTCCATTATTGCGTATTGTTGCAACTATTCAATTCTGATAAAAGAGAGGCACATAAAACCTAAATTCATAACATTTATGGGTGGCTTTTTGATGAACGTTGTAATTTTTGTTTTAAACCTTTTGTTATGGATTCTTTTAAAATTTTAAAGTAACTATATTAAAAAATTAGGAAAGGTTTGGGTAGAATTGTTTTGAAGAAAATAAAAACTTTTTTTGCACTTTACGTTGCGTTAACTTTTTTAGGTGCTTTCCTTTGGCTTTTTCAAATTCCTGCATATCCGTTTTTGGGAATCAGCTCATTGACACAATCCCTGATTCTGGCAAATTTAATCGGGTCCCCCACCATAAAGATTCTATTTGTTATTTGGTTTGTTGTAATTCTGATTTCACTGATTGCTTCGTTTGTTGTTCTTCTAAAAAATAAAACCAGTGTTCCGTTTTTTGTGACCGCGGGAGCAGACCTGTCCTTTTCGATCTATGTATGCTTTTGGATGCTGTATTCCGATGATCCTTTATTTACTCTGAACCATCTCGGGTTAGCGATTCGCGGATTTTACTGCATATTGTTGCTCGGGTTTGTTGCTTTTGGCAAAAAGGATCGTTGAGTACACATTCCCATACTAGACCCAACACACAAGCCCTAAGAGCTGTCGCCAGTGGAGGTCAGCTCTTGGGGCGATCAGCTTACACAATTTAACGGATCCAATATCACCTATAATGCATTTCCTGTACTCCTTTAGGCATTATTTTAGATGTAATCGACTTACCAACTCAAATATGGGATATTTCGACTAATATTTTTCATGAAAAGTATCCTATTGTTCCCAAAGACTATGATCAGTATAAAGTGACAGAAACTTTTTACCGATTGAAGAGGGCGGATGATATATGTATGCGCACAGAGTATACTACCACTAGTTATTATATATGGTGGGATGTCAGAAGGGGAGAAGAGCTTTGGATGCTACGAGAATATGATGCAGAGTTCTATGTTACTACATATGTTGAAAAACAGCTTTATTAAGGAGGATTCGTATGCAAAACATTTGTGAATTTCAAACTCCAAGTAAAAAGACTACTCGACTCGGACGCTTTTGGGATTTTTTCTTTCGCATGCACTCACTTTATGATAAGAAAACCGATATAGGACAATGTTCGGTTTGTGGACGAAAAATTCAAGTGCCACAAAAATATCACGAAGTTCCGACAATGTATTATTTCTTGATTTCTTTGGTTTCGTGGTATATGGCTGCACTATGCGCTTATATTGTTCCGACTAAAAAAACAGAAATTGTCGGGATTTTTGTTTGGATTTCTGTTTGCCTTTTTGCATGGTTATTTCTTCGAGCTGTAAATGCGTTTATATTATCATCCAATGCTTGGAGAGAAGTTCCACCAGACAATGATGAGAGTTTCTATGAAAATGCCCGTGCGATTGCATATAAAAGTTGGAAAAGAAGATTTTGGATTATTCTTTTTCTTATTTTGCTAATTTTTTAAAGATTACAAAGGGCAGTTACTTCTCTGTGTCCTCGCCCCCGCCCTCGGGTGGGGGTGGACACCGCACGGACAAGCCGATTGCAGTAAATTGCCTACAGCCTTGGTTCTTGGGGCGACAACTCACCAAAAATCTTGGTAGAAAGTCTTTAAAAAAGGCAGTAAAGTACTATTATTCTCAAACCAAAACGATATACTATAAGGCACTATTTACAGACGCAGCCGCAGATGTTAATGATGCTATTTATGATGCTATTTATAATTAGGGAGGGGGCTCTGCATGCTAATTACTATATTTGCAATTACATTACAGTTTCTTCTTTTGTTTTTTCTGATTCGAGGAGCATTAGCTCTTTACATTTGTTCAAAAATCAAAAAAAATCGGCACAGAGAAGATAGAAAAAAGGGGCAAAGTTTTGTTGATTGGCTCTTCTATCGACGCTTTTCTGATGTGATTCCAAAGTCGGAAATGCTATATTGGTTTTACTATGTTAACATTATTCTGTACTTCCTTTTATTTGTTAGTGTTTTTGTTTTTAACGCAATGAATATTTTGGATTCTTATCGTTCGGAAATTATTGGACTCCAATTGATAGGGATTGGTGTTCCAGTGTTTATTGCTTCTGAACGTAATAATTTATTTCGTAAGAAATAAAGCGTGAGTGCTGGTTTTCTCTGTGAACATCGGTGACAGTTTTCCGTGTCCCTGCGCCCCCGCCCTCGGGCGGGGATCAGAATGTGTATTTTGACTATGTTTGCGTTCCGGCTTATTTGACGAAACAGAGGTAAGTGTTATGAAGAAAATTTTATAATAGTTGGAGGGGAGAAGTAAAATGAGAAGAAATGTATTTCCTGTTTCACCGCCGCATTTAATAGACACCATTATTATGTTTTGCATATTGGTTTGTGGTTTGGGAGTTATCATTTTCTATCACATTTTTTCCCCATTTCCATATTATTGGACTCTTTATATTGCTTGGGGTGGGATTTTTCTAATTATCTTTTTGACTTTTTGTCTTTCATACCGTGGCGTTTTTGTTGTGCGATTTTACAGAAACAATTATATCGAGAGCGTTTTTGTAAAAAAAACAATCCTTAGGTTATCTTATGAGGACATTCAATATGTCAGCTTTGTAAAATCACGCAACTATGGTGCCGATATAGGTGCATACTATATTGTTTTGTCGAAAGAGCCGATAGAGGGAAAACATTTGGCATTAACCTTTCATACGAAAAAACAGATTGTGATTCGTGTGACCACCAAAAACTATACCACAATAAAGGAACTCCTATCACCGTTATCCATATCGTTTTTCCCGCTTGATTTTGAAAAATTCCAAACAAGAATTGAGCAGTATGATCTCCGTTTGGAAAAACAAAAGCTTGGCGCGTGGCACGTGTGTTAATAAAGCGTTGCCTCGCCCGAAATCGGGCGGAGATCAAAACGTATATTTCGATTATATTTGTGTTCCTGAACATTAAAAATGGAGGTAAGTGTTATGAAGAAAAATTTTATAATAGTTATATTTTTGACTCTTTTGAGCTTTTTGATTGTATTCAATTCCTGCCAAAATAACACACCAAACAACAAGCCGTGGAAATTAGTTGTTTTGAACCAAGAAATCCCAACCACACAGATCCAAGTAATCGATGACGAGGTTTGCGTACCATTCGTTACCGTATTGCGTGCATATGGCTATGAGGTGGAATGGCTAACAGATGCTTTCGCGGTTGTTACGAAGAACGAAGATAAATACTTTTTAAATTTAGCGGATATATCCTTACGCAAAGAAGGATACAAGAGTAGCGATCACGGTATAGATAATTATCTTTGTGGTATTGAGGGAGGAAAGGCAATTTTTTTAGTAGTTGAAAAAGATATTCTGCTTAATGTCCCTTGGGCTTCAGTTGCACTACAGTTTTTAGGAGAAAACTACAAAACAGATACTGACCCCAAAGAAAACATTGTTTATATAGGTTGTAGAACTTAATGAAAAGAGAACAAGGGGGTGAGTCAAATGCAAAAATGCATTTGGTACTCACCCCCGACGTTTTTGCTTCGCTCAAAATGATGTTGCTCCCGTTGGTCGCAATGATGCGATGTTTGCCTCAATGTGCCGTCAGGCACACATCATTAGGCGAAGCCGTCATCATTGGCGGAGCCAACATCATTTGCCGTAGGCAAACATCATTCAAAAAACGCACCTTTGTCGGTAGACAAAAGTGCGTTTTTTGTTGGTGGAGAAGGAACGTTGCATATCAAGTACACAACCCGCCTTCCCGGTCTTCTCCGATCAGGATCCGAGAATTTTCACGGGTTATTGGATCTTTCCTTCAATTTCCGTCAGCCCCTCATCAAAAAAGCTCCAATCCTTGTGCCAACGGAGATTTTCAAGTCGGAAGGCGCAGGGCCATGCGGGAAGCCATTGCGAAAGTCCGAAGGGCTGTGACGTGCGGCGTCCCCAACGGGTGT
>SVTW01000075.1 GCA_015063585.1 Oscillospiraceae bacterium | reverse complement strand
CGGTTTCGGTGAGATGGAATACGATCACGTCGTTCTGCTTCGGCGTATAGCCCAGACTGTACAGCAGGAGATTTTCGCCCTCATACAGGGTATTCTCCATGGACTGTCCTTCCACTCGGCAGAGCCGAATGACAAACGTAAAGAGGATCATAACAACAAAGACCGACCACGCAAACATTTCCAAAATATCAAACAGCGTGGAAACAAAGCCTTCTTTTTTTTCTTCTTCAGGGGGAGTCGGCGTATTATCCGGCTCCAAGGCTTCTATGTTGCATTCCTCAGCGGGCTGCTCGGACGGGGTGTTGGGGGCGGCAAGAATGCCGTCCTCTTTTTGGGGATCAAGGCAGTCTGCTTGAGAACGCTCATCGGAAGGATGCGGCTCATGAGTCATCGGAGGATGCTCCTTTCTGTTTGATTGTGATTCAACGGATCAAATGCTCCATGAGCGTAAATCCGTTTTCGATATAAAAGTCTTTCGCGGCGGCAGATCTCTCGGAAAAGCCCTCCACACCGTTTTCCTCACGGGTGGAATCATAAATGAAAAAGGGAACGGGCAGGGAGGTATGGGTACGCAAACGAATGGGGGTTGGGTGGTCCGGCAGAACCATTATGCGAAAATCCTCTCCGCTCTCTGCAAGATACTCGTAAACAGGCTTGAGGATCTTTTGGTCGATCAATTCCACCGAAAGAACCTTGTTTTCAAGCTCGGCGCGATGTCCGCATTCGTCGGGCGCTTCTACGTGAATGTAAACGTAGTTGTGACCGTCCTGAAAGGCTTTGATCGCGGCTTGTGCCTTGCCGTCATAGTTGGTGTGAACGTTTCCGGTGGCGCCCTCCACGTCGATCGAGCGCATGCCCGCGCAAAGACCGATTCCCTTGATCAGGTCAACCGCAGAGATCACCGCGCCGTCGAGTCCCCATTTTTCATGAAAATTGGGGAGTTGCGGCTTTTTGCCGGGGCTCCAGAACCATGCCGAGTTTGCCGGCTTGAGTCCGCGTGCGCGTCTTGCCTCATTTACGGGGTGATGATTGAGAATTTCAAAGCTATCGCGCATCATTTGATAAAATTCCTCGCCGCCGTCTTCGACCTTGGGGAGATGATCGCCGATGCGCTGACCGAGAATATCGTGCGGGCGCATGAAAGGATAGCGGTCATTTCCGTTTTTGCGGATCAAGCAGTGGCGGTAGCTTACACCGGTGTAAAAGCGGCGATTTTCATTTCCAAGCTTTTCCTGAAGTGCGCGAATGAGCTCATCCGCCTCGGCTGTTGTGATCTCGTCTGCACTGTGGTCAAGAATGATCTTATCCTCATAGGCTTCTCCCTCGTCCGAGAGCGTGACCACGTTGCAACGGTAAGCCGTCTCGTCGGGTTGCATTTCAATTCCCATACTCACGGCTTCAAGAGGGGAGCGACCCTTGGAATAAACCTTGGGGTCAAAGGAGAGGATCGCCATATTTGCCGTATCACTTTCGGGCACCATACCAACGGGCACGTTTGAAACGGTTCCAACCAGCGCTTTTTTCGCGAGCGCGTCCATCATCGGCTTATTTGCCGCTTCCATAGGGGTACGGTTGCCGAGCGCTTCGATCTTTTCATCAGCCATTCCATCGGGAATCAAAACAAGATATTTCATAGGGGGAGTCCTTTCCTTTTCCTTCGCGGTCTCTCCGCGCGGAATCATATATAATAAACCATTCTATATTATAGCATATTTTCCGAAAAAGTACAAGAGCGATTCATTGATATTTTTTATGATATTTTTGAATTTTTTCTGAAATTTTCGGAAGAAATGAAGAAATAACAGGGAAAGATGTAAACAATCAAATTTTTTCTTGCAAAGCACGATAGAATATGATAGAATAATAAAAATAACGCTATTATATTGATTATCTGAAAATGAAAGGACTACTCACGTATGAATTCCGAACATCAGTCGCCGCAGCAGCACTTTGAGGCAATGCGGGAACAATCCAGAAAAATGCGAAAAAAGGTGCTGATCGCACTTGCTGTGATCGTGGGCGCGATGGTGCTGATCCTCGCGTTGATCCTGATCTGTGACTTTTTGCTTACTCCCCAAGTCGATACCAATGTTCCCGAGGGAAGCTTTGAGTTTTATCCGCCATATGAAGGAAGTATCTTTTTTGCCGAGGAATACCTCGCGCTCGATCGATCCTTCAGCTATTGCAATTCTCCCACGGGTGACGGTCTTTCCATCGAGATAAGCATTGAAAATTACGATGAGTTTGACCCGAGCGTTTGGTTTTTGTATCAGTACGTCCAGTCCATTACGCATGGCGATGCCGAAAAATACAATTCCTTTTTTAATGCTACCTATTACCGCACGCAAAAGCCGAAAGCTGATTTTAACCAGCAAATGGTTTACAATACCACTTTATATTTTGTCTCCGAGCAATCCCAAAACGACGGTTCGCGACTGATCACCTACCGTTTGGAGTACATGATCCATCAAAATGACGGCAGCTTCCGCCGCGACGTGGGGAGCGACGGGATTCGCCCGCAAACGCTTTCTGTTCGCATTCTTGCCGACGGAACGATGGCAATTGAATCTCTTTTGACACATTTTTCAAATTGAGATTGATTGGAATAAAGAATTTAATAAAAAATCCAAAAATATTTTGAAAAAATTTGAAAATTACTATTGACAATCACGTGATTGTGTGGTATAATCGAATCAAGAAAACAAGAAAGGAGATGAACTGAGATGGATTGGGGACAGTTTTTTGTTGAAAAAGGACCGGCGTTCTTTTGGCTTTTTGTTGCAATCGCTGCGGCAATCACCGAGGGAATGACGTTTGGTCTGGTGGCGATCTGGTTTGTTCCGGGCGCACTTGCGGCAATGCTCGTATCCTTTTTTGTGGAAGCGGTGTGGGTTCAGGTTGCGGTATTCCTTGCTTTGTCTGTACTGACACTTGTTCTTACAAAAACAGTATTCAAAAAGCATTTGCCTCAACATACGTCCACGCGCATGAATGCGGATGCGCTGATCGAGGATCACGGTGTTGTGGTGGAAGAAATCAACAACCTGCGTGAAACGGGAAGCGTAAAGGTCAATGCGTTGATTTGGACCGCCCGCTCAACCGATGATTCGGTTATTCTTCCCGTTGGAACTTTGGTTACGATCAAAGAGATCTCCGGCGTGAAGCTGATCTGCGCGGCACGCGAGCCGAGCCATGAGACCGAAAAGAAGTAAGCACGCCCATTTTTAACACAGAAAAAAGGAGATTATTATGGAAGTTTTTGTTGTATTAGCAATTTTAATCGTTGTGTTGTTGGTCATTGTTGTTTCCAATATCCACGTAGTTCCGCAGTCGAGAGCAATTGTAATTGAGCGTCTCGGCGCATACCACCAAACCTGGAAGACCGGACTCCACGTAAAGGTTCCTTTCTTTGATAGAATTGCCAAAAAGGTAAACCTGATGGAGCAGGTGGTTGACTTTCCGCCTCAGCCCGTTATTACAAAGGATAACGTTCGTATGCAGATCGACACGGTCGTCTTTTTCCAGATCACCGACTGTAAGCTCTACGCATACGGCCACACCAACCCCATGATGGCAATTGAAAACCTGACCGCAACCACCATTCGTAACATCATTGGTGAGTTGGAGCTTGATAACACGCTCACCTCTCGTGATATCATCAACACCAAAATGCGCTCGATCCTTGACGATGCAACCGACCCTTGGGGAATTAAGGTGACCCGTGTGGAGCTTAAAAATATTATTCCTCCCAAGGAAATTCAGGATGCGATGGAAAAGCAGATGAAGGCTGAGCGTGAGCGCCGTGAGGCGATCCTGCGCGCCGAGGGTGAAAAGAACTCCACCATTCTTGTAGCACAGGGTAAGAAGGAATCCATGATTCTGGAGGCAGAGGCAGAGAAGCAGTCACAGATTTTGCGCGCAGAGGCCGTAAAGGAATCCAAGATCCGCGAGGCAGAAGGTGAAGCTGCCGCAATTCTCTCGATTCAAAAGGCAACGGCCGACGGTATCCGTATGATCAACGAAGCAAGCCCGAGCGAGGGTGTAATTGCAATCAAGGGTCTGGAGGCATTTGCAAAGGCTGCCGACGGTAAGGCAACCAAGATTATCATTCCTTCCGAAATTCAGGGTCTTGCGGGCCTTGTAACCAGCGTCAAGGAGATTGCGCAGGGAGCCGTTGATCAAGAAGCAAAATAAGATTCAACCAATTACAATGGTGACGTGAAGGAGCGCGGGCTTTGCACATCGTTGCAGGGCCCGCTTTTTCTACCATATAGGAGGTATATATGGAGTTTGATTTCGAAAAAACGAGGAATGAGATCGTCTCGCACCGCGCGTACCCTTACGTTCTCTCGGTGATTCGGGGCGTGCTGTCGTACGCCGTGTTCGCGCTGATGTCGGCAATCGTTCTGCCGCACTTCCGAAGCGCCTTTTACTCCACAACCGAGGATATCGTAAAATGGGATATCGCCATTATGTTTCTCTGTGAGCTGCTCCTTTCTATATTAATGCTCAATACGGTGCTCGGCACGTTTGCGATCTATTATCGCCGTGACCGCGAGGCATTTCTCGCAGAGCATCCCTCTACTTATGAAAAGGCTACGGAGCGGCGTCTTTTGTTGAAATCCGCGTATTTTTGGACCGAGACCGCCGTGTTCGGATTGTGCCTGATCTCCTTCGGTTTTTACGTGAATTATCAAAACATTCTCAGATCCTTTCTTTTATCGGTTTCACCCACTCTTGCGCATGCAGTCCTCTTGCTTGGATATTTGGGGGCGCTGATCGGGCTGAAGCTCTTTTCGGCAATCGACGCGCGCGACTATTGGCATGAGCTTCCGCGTAAGCTTATGAAAAAATCACTCACGGTGTCACTGGACGAAAAGAAAAAGAGGGTATACAGCTATTGGCGCATGCTGCTGCGGCTTGCAGGCTCTACCTTGCTTTACGCCGCCGGAGGACTGATCATTACCTACGTCATTGTGGCGGGCTTCAGCATGGTGGGCGTTATGGCGCTTTTGATCTTCACGCCGAGTATCTTAGCCATCATTCTTGCGGTCATAGCGTTCTTTTATTTGCGAGCCATTCGCTCGCGCGTCAAGCTGATCCGCAAGCTCAAAAAGATCTGCAAGGAGCGCAATTTTGAGTTGCTCGAATTAAAAAAGCCATACCGCTCGATCTTCCATGACGGCAACAGCTATCATATTGCCGTAAAGGTTGGCACCAAAACCTTTTATTGCCGTCTGATCGCGTGTGTCAACCGCGGAAATAAATATACCTTTTCCGATGATGGGATTCTCACCCGTGCAAGGATGATCCACATGCCCAAGCCGCCTCGCGCGGTAAGCGTACGCGGCTTTGTGCAAACGGCGGATTACGGAAACGGCGATGAGCTTGAGATCTTCGGCTTTACCTCCGAAATCGATTATACCTTTGAAGCCGACGGTGAAAAGGTGATTCTGCTCAATCCCGTACCGCGCCGTGTACGAAAGAAGCACGGTACGCTCCTTGCGGAAATGGACAACGGAGACCGCATGGGTGAATACAGCATCTATACGGGAAACGCGTTCCTACGCTACATCGATCGTCTCGGCATCGACACGACGGGGAGGATATTCCATGACTGAAACCGAATTTCTGCAACATATGAAGGCGCAATATCCCGAAATTGTTTCCTACGTACGCCGTAAAAAGCTTGGGAAGCTCTTGCGTGTGATCCTCACCGACGCGCTTTTGCTGGGACTTACGTTTTTGTCTCTCTCGCAGATGCATAAACCGCAGATCGTTTTTCCAACCATGCTGGCGGTTGGATTGATTTGCGCGGTTTGGACCTATTCCTCCAAGCCGAAAGGTTTAATTTTCGAAAAGCCATACGTTGGTGTGATTGAAAAAACTACGGTTGAGACACGTGTGGTCAATCATGAAACCAATATCAGAATGGCGACGATGAAGAATTTTCTCGTACTGTCGATTCGCACTGAAAACGAAAAGCTTTACTGTGTATTGTTGGATCCGAAATACGAGCCCTACTACCGCAAGAATGATCGCGTTGGTATGATGCCTGCCATTCCATATCCCTTTTTGCTTGACGCACCGCAGGATCGCGCAATGGTTTGCTGGCGGTGCGGCAGTATCAATGCCGCACAGGAGCGCAAATGTATGATGTGCGGGCGACCGCGCTTCGAAGCCTGATTTTTTCAAAACTTTCAAAATCAACAAAAAATTTCACGGGTTGACCAACTTTCAAACGGCGCAAACTCTTATTGGAGTTTCTTTTGAAAGGAGATCAACCCGTGAAAAAAATTTTATCCTTTTTTATCGCATTATCTGTTTTAATTGCCGCGTTCTCGCTTTCCTCGTTTGCCGAGAGCGAGGCGCAAAGCTGGTATTGCAAACACGTGAAGGATCACGCACAACCGCAGGCAGATGCCGCCCTGCGCTATGTGGAGGAGCATGGCGGCTACTATATCGATCATAATCATACGCGTCCCGATGCCGAGGACAAAGTGTTATACCTGACCTTTGACGCGGGATATGAAAACGGAAACGTTGCGAAAATACTCGACATTTTGCGAGACGAGGCTGTTCCGGCTGCCTTTTTCATTCTCGGAGGTCTGATCAAAACTGCCCCCGCGCTGGTTCAGCGTATGGCAGAGGAAGGGCATCTTGTTTGCAATCACACACTGCGGCACCGTGATATGTCGCATGCGTCGGATTCGGATTTTCTATCCGAATTGCGTGCGCTTGAAACACTTTATCAGGATACAACGGGAGGCAAATTAGCGGCTTATTACCGCCCCCCCGAAGGTCGTTTCAGCCGCGAGAATCTGATCTGCGCGCAAAAGAACGGATATAAAACCATTTTTTGGAGCTTCGCCTATCCCGATTGGGACAACGGACGGCAGATGACCGAGGCTGCCGCTCGAAAGATCGTATTGGAAAATCTTCACAACGGGGAAGTGATGCTGCTCCATCCAACGTCGGCAACCAATGCTGCAATTCTCGGAGACATCATTCGTGAAGCCAAGGCACAGGGTTACCGATTCGGAACCCTTGACGAGTTGACTGCGGGGCGGGCGTGATATGACGCGAAAAAAACGATTTGGAACGCAACTGCTCTCGCTCCTTCTTTGTGTTTTGGCGGTGTTACAATGCTTTTTTCTTCATACCTCCGCGCAAATCGAGGTTTACAGATCGGTCAAAACCGACGGTATGCAGATCGCGCTCACATTTGACGACGGTCCGCACCCCACACAAACCCAGCGAATTATGGAAATTTTGGACCGTTACGCGGTGAAAGCAACCTTTTTTATGGTGGGTGTGAACGTGGTCAATTATCCAACGGTTGCAGCCGAGGTGATCGCGCGAGGACACGAGGTCGGGAATCACACTTATTCTCACGACCGCCTCAAAAATCTTTCGGGGGACGCGATCTCACGGGAGATCGGACTCTGCGAAGATGTTTTGGAGGAGCTTTTTGAGTACCGTCCGCACCTTTTCAGACCGCCGCAAGGCGCGGTGAGTACCTTTGTGGAGAATTGCACCGAGCATCACGACTATACCATGATTCTCTGGAGTCTGGACACAAGGGATTGGGAGTGCCGCAATACCGACGCGATCGTTGAAAGCGTGCTGTCAAACGTCAAGCCGGGAGATATCATACTGATGCACGATTATATCGGACGTGAAAGCAAAACCCCCGAGGCATTGGAGATCCTGCTTCCGAAGCTGATCGAGCGCGGTTTTGAGCCGGTTACTGTCAGCCGTCTGCTCGGCGTGGGATAAAATAGGGGAGGCTGCGTCATTGGCGCAGCCTCTGCTCAAAAAAGCCGACGGTAGGCTTTTTTGTAGCGCGGAATTTGCGGTTTTCGACTGCAAAGCAGTCGAAAATTGCGGTGTTTAGCCGCAAAGCAAAAA
>SVTW01000009.1 GCA_015063585.1 Oscillospiraceae bacterium | reverse complement strand
GGCAGGGCTTGCTGACGTGGCTGTGGAGTCGGTCCGCCATACGGGGCAGTTGAATGCCTACCGCAACAAGGCGCAGTATCCCGTCAGACGCGGAAAGAACGGCATGGAGGTCGGTTTTTTTGCCACGGGAACACATCGCATCGTGCCTGCCGACGCCTGCAATCTGCAACCGCCCGTGTTTGCCGAATTGACGCGATTCGTGTGTGATTTTTGTAACCGTTACGGGATCTCGGCTTACGAGGAAGAGCGTGGGGACGGATTGCTCCGTCATATCTATCTGCGATGCGGACAATCGACGGGCGAGATCATGCTCTGCCTTGTGGTCAACGGGGATCGCCTGCCCCACGAGCGCGAGCTTGCCGAATCGGTGATGGCGCGCTACCCCACGGTGGTGAGCGTGATGCTCAATTGCAACCGCGAAAATACAAACGTCGTGCTGGGGGATACCGATCGGTTGCTTGGCGGACGTGACTATATCGAGGACGTGCTGTGCGGTTTGCGTTTCCGAATCTCGGCTGGCGCGTTTTATCAGGTCAATCACGATGCCTGCGAGCTTTTGTACGGCATTGCGAAGGAGAAAGCTGCCCTCACGGGGCAGGAAACACTTTTGGATCTGTATTGCGGGATCGGCACGATCGGACTTTCGATGGCGGATCGCGCAAAGGAAGTGATCGGGATCGAGATCGTGGAGGAGGCGGTGAAGCGCGCCGCGGAGAACGCCGAGCGGAATGCGATCGCACATGCCTCGTTTTACTGCGGAGACGCATCGGATGCTGAAAAGCTGTTGGAAAATGCCGAGCGTATGCATGGCGCGCTGGATTCGAAAAACACGACCGTTATATTTGACCCGCCCCGAAAGGGAAGCACAAGGGCGTTGATCGAATACATCTCCAAGCGTGATTTTTGCCGCGTGGTATACGTTTCCTGCAATCCCGACACGTTGGCACGTGACTGCGGGATCTTCAAGGAGCTGGGATATGAAATTGGCGAGGTGACGCCTGTCGATATGTTCCCGAGGACGGGGCACGTCGAGTCTGTCGTGTGTCTCACACGACGACTCGACAACTAAGTTCGCCTACGGCGAGTGAAGTTGCAAGCAGTGAAGTTTTGACTATCGCCAAAGTGAAGTTTGCGCCGCTTACGGCGCAAGTGAATAGTAGTTTAGGGCGAACTTAACTTCACTTTGCGAGTGGAACGAGCAAAACTTCACTGTGAGCGTAACGAACAACTTCACTTTTGCGAAGCAAAAACTTCACTAATTCGTTGGGACAAATGTGAGTTTCGAGCGCAATTCAAAAATTCGTTTTACAGCAGTTTAATATAACATATCGAGAAAGGAAGTGATCAAATGGAGCTATATGCAACAGATTTGCATTTTTTAGGCGACACACAAAAAGATCAGGTTTATGACTATTGCGTACACGGAAAAGTGATTTTCAAAATTGATGGTTGCAATCTGTCAAACGACGATTCGGATTGGTGTGTAAGTGCTTCTGCATATCGCTTTTTACGCTCGTTATTTGAAAATCATTTTCTTGGTGCTGAAGAACAAATGATTCCTTGTTGCGGACACTTTTTAATTCCATCACAAGATAAAACGAGTGTGACCATCAGCGGTTGTCCAAATGGAATAGATTTTGACATCATACATGAAGATAACAATATTATCATTCGCACACAGGACGGCACTACATATGCAGTAACCTTTGAAGATTATAAAGCGTCCGTTCTCTCTTATGCAAAGCAGATAGAAGATTTTTATCATCAAAATCCGCCAAGACAATTTGAAGACCAATTTGACCAAGACGGTTTTTCTGCCTTTTGTAACGAATGGTATAGTCTCACAGACAAAGCCACCGATTTAGGTGATTGCATTCCTCAAACACCAACAGTTGCATTTGATGATTACGATTCTTATACCGAAAATGAGATTGCAGGCATTTCTCCAAACGGCATATCGCTAAAGAATATGAAATTCATTAATTTCAGGGAATGTGCCTACAACTTTCAACAAGTTCATGGTGGTAAAGGTACTTGTGTGGCGGAACGAGACATAACAGGAACGAACCCGTCGTTTGGATTTTACACAGCACCTAAAACCACTCATATAGTCTTCTTGCCAAATAGCAAAATTAAGGAGTTTTTCTCAAAGAGAAATACCGTTCAACGTTTTCACGATTTACAAAAGCAAATAGAATCGTTTGGTTTTACAACGTATGATATGAGTTGAACTGTGTATAGAATATTCTTTAAAAATATACCTTTTGGCTTTACAACCCCCATTTTTAGCCGATTTTTATACCTTTTGTAATCTTGACCCACGTCGAGAGTGTCGTTTGTCTCACAAGGAGGTGACACAATGAAAAGAATTATTTCTTCAAGTTTGCTTGCTTTAATAATACTATCCTTTTGGTGTATTCTTTTTTTCGCATTTTCGATTATTGCTATCGGGTTTGAGATGTTCGGCTTTGTTGAGGAAAAGGGAGCGGGATATTTGGACTTTTGTGTGTTTCTTTTTCTTTCCTGCTTTTTCTTATGGTTTTTGAATAGATCAGCATGCGTGGTTTGGATCGAAGATGATGTTGTGAAACGCAAGGGATTGATATGCGGCTTTTATAAAGAATGTCCTATTGAATCCATTGGAAAAGTAAAGATTCAGCATGCTTGGCGTGAGGGCAATTTTATATATTTGGTAGATAGTAGCATACATAAATTTGATCGCTTTAGGAAAGACAGTTATATTTGTTTTCGAAAGAACAAGAATAATCTTACTTTTCTGCGTACCTTTTGGTCGGGAGAGATTGAAAAGTGAGACTTTTTGCTTTCACAACCCCCATTTTTAGCCGATTTTTATACCTTTTGTCGTCTTGACCCACGTTGAGAGTGTCCTTTGTCTGACGCGAAAATCGCAATAATTTGTAGGGACCGGCCTCCCGGACGGTCCAAAAAATACAAGCCGTTATTGTAGCCCGTCGAGGACGCCGATCCCTACAAAAATAGATGCTTAAATCAAAAAATGATTCAATTTTTTCAGTAGGGACAAATGTGAGTTTGACAAAACTCGAAAGTTTATGTTACAGCAGGTTCGTATTTACAGAATGATTAACTGAATTGTGAGGGAGAACAGAATGTTTGGTTCAAAAAAGAAACAGGAAGCAGAATATCAGAGGATCATGCAAAAAGCCGAGCATGAAAAAAATATTGCGCTTGCCTATATTGATCGGTTGAGAAGAAAAGACCAAAAATACAATTTTCATCTGATCCCCTTGGCAGGTATCAATGACAGCAAATACATGCCATTCAGTTCTTACGACGGCACGGTTTCCTTCGGGGCGATCTACATCAACGGTCAGAGGGTGAAGATCTTTCAGCGATAAGCTCTCATTGTCCTTAAAGCCCGGGAAATATAAGTTGCAGCTTGACGTCAACGTGAACAGAAACCTGGCAATTGAAGAATACGCCAACCTGAGAAAAGAATATCCGAACGTTGAGGCGAGAGTGAAGGGGCGTACGTTGGAATATACGTGCACAAGAACCTGCGATTTCGTTGTAAATGACACCGACGATTGCTACGTGCTGTTTAAGGTGACGATCTCGTCCCATTGGAACCGCTACTATGATCAAGAAGAGCTGAATGGAACCAGCTTTGCGGATTACAGGGTCACGCGGTATCATTTGTCGAAGCTGGTCGACTACCGCCATTCGTATGAGGCACTCCAAACCTCCACGGGTGTGCTGGACGGTCTGTGCCACTATTGGACCGTGGATTCTGTTTTGTATGACTATCCGAGCATTGAACAGCGTTACGTTGACGAATGCTTGCAAACCTACGGCGCGGAATTGAGCCAATACAAGGACGAAGAAAAAAAGCCGCCCGTGACCGCGGCACCGCCTCCAAAGGCGTCTGCTCCCCAAACTACAAGTTCGTATTCGAGCGGAACCTCAACGTATGTCGGGAGCGCCGTTTTCACAGAACCGAAGCGGACTACTATATCCACGGAGCCGAAGCGGACTTCCGTTTCCACGGAGCCCAAACAGACTCCCGTTTCCACGGAGCCAAGAAAGACGACTGTGTCCGCGCGCCCGTCTTTGAGACCGTCGGTTGTGTCTCAACGTGAGGAGCCCAAAAGGGAAGCACCCAAAGCCGCCGGCAACAGTAGCCCTGTCCTTCCAAACGGGGATACCTACATCGGTCCCCTCAAGAACGGAAAACGTGACGGCAAGGGTGAGTACCGCTACAAAAACGGTGACCGATACGTGGGTGAGTTCCGTAATGATGAAATGACGGGGGCCGGAAAGCTGTATTTTGCCAATGGGAACGTCTACGAGGGTTCTTTTCAAAAGGGAAAATTTCACGGGACCGGTGTTCTCACGGACGCAAACAGCCGTTATGAGGGCGAATTTAAAAACGGTCAGTATGACGGGACCGGTATTCTCACGGACGCAGACAGCCGTTATGAGGGCGAATTTAAAAACGGTCAGTTTGACGGATACGGTGTTCGCGAGACCTCTTATGGGCGATATGAGGGGAACTTCCAAAACGGAAAAAAACACGGCTTCGGTATTCGATACGATGTGAACGGCAAAAAGGTCTACGAGGGCAATTTTGTAAACGACAGGTGCGAGGGGCATGGGCATTATTGGTACGACAGCTTTGAATATGAGGGCGAATTTAAAAATGATGACTGGAATGGCTACGGAAAATGGACTTATTATGGTGGAGAGAGCTGTGAAGGCACGTTTGTGAATGGAAAATGCCACGGAAAAGGCATTTATATCTATTCGGACGGCAGCAGATACGAAGGTGACTTCGTAAATGGCTTCTTCCACGGAAAAGGCGTTTACACCTATCCCAACGGTGACCGATACGAGGGCGATTTCGTAGACAACAAAAAAACCGGACGCGGAGCGCTTTATTTTATGAACGGCAACCACTATGAGGGGGAATTCGAGAACGGTCTGTTTCACGGAAAGGGAACCTTCTATTACGTGATCGGCAACCGCTTGGAGGGCACTTGTGTAGAGGGAAAATGGCAGGGGCGTTCGCTGCTGTATTATATCGGCGGAGAGATTGAGGAGCAGGTCTATGATCAGAACGTTTTGGTGGAAAAAAGGCTGCTGGATGAAAAAGAAACGTCGAAGCTCTATCCGTTCCGCGAGTCAAAGGGCTTGAACCTGCAGGATTGGTTTTATGCAGGTGAGGTTATCCTTGACATTCCCAACGGATTCGGATACGCTCTGTATCCCAATGGCGATGTTTATGTCGGGCAATTTCGGGACGGGCGGCGCAGTGGATGGGGGCTGCATTTTGCAATTGATGCCAAACGCGTTTATGCGGGGCAGTTCCTCGACCGCAATCTGAACGGCTACGGCATGGAGATCGATTCGAACCGTAACGCGTGCTTTGGCGTGTTTGAAAATGGCATACGGAAGCAACCGCTCGGGAACACTGAAAATCTCGATTACCGCTTCCTTGCCGAGCGCATGACCGATCCTTTGCAGATGGGTACCTTCAATGGCTCGGTCTATTTTGCACCGCTATGCAACGGATATTTTCATTATGCGGGTGTGCAGTGCTATGCCAGCGGCGTGAAATATATCGGACAGTACGAAAACGGATATGCCAAAGGAGCAGGCATCTATTTGTATCCCGACGGCTCTTTTTACGTCGGTATGTTTGAAAACAGTCAAATGAACGGCTACGGAATGAAGGTCAACCACGGATTCTGTAAGTTTGGTCGGTGGGAAAACAATTTGTTTATCGGGTAACCGAAAGCAACGGATCCGTATAATGTATGGATATCTGATTTGAAGGGTAAGGTGATCAAAATGTACAAGATTTCGGTTCCGATCATGAACGCCAACACAACAAAAAATGACAGAGAAAAAGTACTGAAAGAAATAAAACGATTTGATGCAAACCGTGTGTTTTTGGCACTTGGTACGTATGAGCTTGATCCGGATAAAAGAAGGATCGCGCTGGAAGCTTTGGCAGACAATTGTCAATTTTTCAAAGACCACAACTTTGAAGTTGGCGCATGGATCTGGACTTTTTGGATCCATAACAACACAACGTTTCGAAACATGCGTTCCATCAAAGGCACGGAAATTAAAAAGTTTATGTGTCCCACCGACGAACGCTTTGTTGCATTTGCCACCGATTACATAAAAGACATTGCCGAGTGCGGTGTGGATATCATTCAGTTTGACGATGATTTTCGGTATGGATTTTTAAGCGATTCTCCCGCCTGCCTTTGTGACGGTCACATTGCCGCCATCAACCGCATCACCGGTGAGCACTCCACACGGCAAGAGCTGGAGAAATATATTACGTCCGGCGCGAAAAATAAGTTTCGCGATGCGTTTTTAAAAGCAAACGGCGATGCTTTCAGAAGCTTTGCGGCGGCGGTCAGGCGTGCTGTGGATGAGGTAAATCCAAATATCCGAATCAGTCTGTGTACCTGTATGTCCTCGTGGGATATTGACGGAACCAACGCAAAAGAGCTTGCCACCATTTTGGCAGGCGGAACAAAGCCCTTGCTGCGTTTAATCGGCGCGCCCTATTGGGCGGTGAAAAAGAGCTGGGGCAATTCCTTACAGGACGTGATTGAGCTTGAGCGTATGGAAAGCTCCTGGACACGGGCTGAGGGCATCGAAATTATGGCAGAAGGTGATGTCTATCCCAGACCCCGAATCCTATGTCCCGCCGCATATCTTGAGGGCTTTGACACTGCGATCCGAGCATCCGGCTGTACGGACGGCATTTTAAAGTACGGTATTGATTATTTCTCCAATATCGAATACGAAACGGGATATGCGCAGTTTCACGAGCGAAACCGCGAAACCTACAAGGCAATTGACAGCCTGTTTGGCGGCAAAGTCCCTTGCGGTATCCGGGTTTATGAATCGATGAAAAAAATCAGCAATATGGTGATGCCGACGAAGGTGAACAGCGATGTCAATATCGAAAAACTGTTCTTTTCAAAAGCCGCCGGAACGTTGGCGTATAATTCCATTCCGACAACCTATGAGGGGGAAGGCGTATGTGGCATCGTATTTGACGAGAACGCAAGAAACCTCCCTGCAGAAGCGTTTCGCAAGGGGTTGATTCTTGACGTGGCTGCGGCAGAAATTCTCACCGAACGCGGAATCGACGTGGGAATCGAATCGATTGGGGATGCGGTGAGCGGTGACTGTGAGCGGTTTTTAGAGGACGGCAATCGAATTCTGACAAATGGTGCGATCAGCTATCCCCTCAAGCTCAGAAAATCCGCCGAGGTATTGAGTGTGCTCGACACGGCAAGCGGGACGGTTCCGGTATCATACCGCTATGAAAATGCAAACCGTCAGCGCTTTTTGATCATAAACCTAAACACGCGTTCCATGAACGATAATCTTCTCAAGCACTATGCAAGAGGCCGCCAATATGCAGAGCAGGCAGCTTGGCTTGGAGGCGGTGCGTTACCGGCATACGTTTACGGGTCCCCCTCTTTGTATATCCAGTGTAAGCAAGGGGACGGCGCGTTGGCGGTTGGGTTATGGAATTTCTTTGCGGATACGGTGTTCTCCCCCACGGTGCAATTGGATAAAGCATATTCTGCCATTCGATGCATCAACTGTGAAGGGCATCTGGACGGCAACCAAGCGTATCTTTCGGATATTCCGCCATTCGGTTTCGTAGCGTTTGAGGTAAAACCGTAAATACAATGCGTTCGAGCGTGATGGATCGCGTTTTTTACGCTTTTTACGCATGTCCTTGCCATGAGCAGACTGCTTTTCACGCGATCATCAAAGGAGGTCCACTATGACAGAAATTCAAAAAATGTGGCTCGTCTTGGGGCTTTTGTTTGCCCTGTTGTTGGCGGCTGTACTGTCTGTGCTGATACGGCATCGAAAACGAAACGCTTCGGGCGGTGCGGCAGAGGTTCCGAATGCGGAGCTTGCGCCGTCCACATTGACCTACCGTGCGAGGGTGGTGGAGCAACGCTGTTTTATCACGCGGACCGAAACCAAGATCCCGATTGCGGTGAAGCATTTCGTTGTGGCTTTTCAAGACGACGGCGGACAAATACGCGAAATAGAGGTTGAAGAGGATCTGTACGGCGGCTTTGAGGTTGGACAGGTCGGAACGTTAACGGTAAC
Source organism: Oscillospiraceae bacterium (assembly GCA_015063585.1). GTDB lineage: Bacteria > Bacillota > Clostridia > Oscillospirales > CAG-272 > UMGS1865. The sequence goes on along the minus strand of SVTW01000009.1, from coordinate 48,310 downwards.
CGATGGGCGCGTTATAAGCTTCCTTTTGGCAGGGTGAGAGCGTTGATTTTGGATTACAGGTGAAAGAGAGAGAAAAGATGGATACTATGCACGACCGTATCTATGACGTTGCCGTTTGTGGCGGCGGCTTTGCGGGAATTTCCGCGGCATTGGCTGCCGCGCGCGCGGGAAAACGAGTCGTCTTGTTTGAAAAGCAATATCTGCTCGGCGGACTTGGCACGGCGGGGCTGATCACCATTTATCTGCCGCTTTGTGACGGTTATGGGCATCAGGTCTCATTTGGAATCGCGGAGGAGCTTTTGCGGCTTTCGATCCGCTACGGTGCCGAGGCGCGCTATCCCGAAAATTGGCTGGACGGGAAAGGCGGGCGCGGAGAAACGGACCCGCGTTTCATGGTGCAGTACAACGCGCAGCTGTTTGCCATTTTAGCCGAGCGTTTGCTCTTGGAGCACGGCGTGGAGATCCTTTACGGCACGTACGTGGTGGACGTGGCGATGTGCGAGGAAAAGATAAAAACGCTTTACGTAGAAAACAAAACGGGAAGGCTTGCGTATGCGGTTGGATCGGTTGTGGATGCAACGGGAGATTGTGACGTTGCGAAATTCGCAAACGCTCCTACCGAGACCTTCCGTCAGGGAAACGTGCTTGCGGCATGGTATTATTACACCGATGAGAGCGGGTATCGTTTGCAGCCGGTGGGCGCGTCCGATATACCCGATGCCGAAAAAACAGGAAAAGAGAAAAAGCCCCTGATCGATCGCCGCTTTACGGGCATTGACGGCAAGGAGCTTTCGGAAATGGTCTGCCTTTCGCACAAAGCCACGCTTGAGCATTGGCTTAAAAAACGCGAAACCGATCCGAGTGCGGTCCTTTCCACGCTTGCAACGGTTCCGCAAATCCGAATGACGCGTAAGCTCGTGGGCGAATATGAGCTGTCGGATACCGAAGCGCATACCTATTTCGAGGATTCGATTGGAATGGTCTCCAATTGGAAAAGGCGCGGTCCCGTGTATGAGGTACCCTTCCGAACGCTTTACAGCAAAACCGTGAAAAATCTCATTGTGGCGGGGCGTTGCACCTCGGTCAATGAAACGCTGTGGGACGTCATGCGCGTGATCCCGTGTTGTGCGGTCACAGGCGAAGCGGCTGGAACCGCGGCGGCAATGACCGACGATTTTGCGGCGTTGGACGTGTCGGCACTGCAAAGCGTTTTGCAAAGTCGGGGCGTGGTCTTACATGAAAAGGATCTTGTTTGATCCGCGCGACTTGTAACAGAAATAAATTTTGATTCGACATAGAGAAGGAGACGCTGAGATGGAATGCTTGAATTTTGAAGGACTGCAATATTTGGTACGCTATCCCGCAGGCTATGAAAAGGGGAATCGTTATCCCGTGATCCTCTTTTTGCATGGTGCGGGCACGCGCGGCAACGACATTGGCGTGTTGGAGCAAAACGCGTTTTTTGTGGTTACCGACGAGCACGCCGAGTTCCCCTTTATCTCGGTTGCACCGCATTGCGCGAGCGGCACGTGGTTTGACTGCTTCGAGCGCTTGCAGGCATTTGTGCGAATGATCGCCGACGCCGCATTTACCGACCGAGACCGCCTTTATTTGGTGGGAAACAGTATGGGCGGATACGGCGCCTGGCAGCTCGCGATGAGTATGCCCACCTATTTTGCGGCGGTCGTTCCGATCTGCGGCGGTGGTATGTATTGGAATACGGGCACTCTTACCGAGCTCCCCATTTGGGCGTTCCACGGCGAGGACGATCACGTTGTTTTCGCGGAGGAGTCGAAAAAAATGGTCAATGGTGTCAATCAAAAGGGCGGACACGCGCGCTTGACGATCTATCCCGACACCAAGCACAATGCGTGGACTCCCACCTATCGCAATTATGAGGTCTTTCGTTGGCTCCTGTCGCAACACCGCCGCGCTGCCACGGGGCAGGGCGAGGATTTTGCCGACGAAAAGCGATTCGGCTAAAACCGCAGGAATGGAACATTGTAAAGGAGATTGAAATGAAAATTTGTTTGATTCAGCCGCACTATTCCTTTGATGCGCGTGATCTTGATGCCTGCTTTGCCGCTCTGCTGTCGTGGCTGGATCGCTGTGACGAGAGCATGGACATGATCGTTCTGCCCGAGTACAGCGATGCCCCTGCTGACGTGCAGGGTAAGGATGGCTTTTATTCGGCGGTTGAGAAAAACAATGCCGTCCTGCTGCAAAAGGCGCGGGAAACGGCAATGCGCTGTCGTGCATTGGTTTTTGTCAATGCGGGCTGTGTTATGCCCAACGGTGTGCGCAACACGACGTATGCGATCAACCGCGAGGGTGAGATCGTTGGCAAATATTTCAAGGCGCATCCGGCTCCGAGTGAGGTCAAAACCGACGCGGAGGGCGGACACGAGCTCGACGTGGCATACAGCTATGACGTAGCTGCTCCCTACATTCTGGAGCTTGAAGGGCTTCGCTTCGCTTTTCTGACCTGCTACGATTTTTATTTCTATGAGAATTTCGCAAGGATCGCGCGGGAGAACGTGGACGTGATCGTGGGCTGTTCGCTGCAACGTACCGATACGCACGAGGCACTTTCCATCATCAATCGCTTTCTTTGCTACAACACCAACGCGTATCTGGTGCGCGCGTCGGTCTCGCTTGCCGAGGATTCTCCGCTTTGCGGATGCAGCATGGTCGTTTCACCGCGCGGGGAGGAGCTGCTCAACATGAAGAGCCGTGTTGGATTGGGAATTTGTGAGATCGATCCGCACGAAAAATATTACAAGCCCGCGGGGCATATGGGCGTGCCGAAATCGCACTATGCCTACGTGGAGGAGGGGCGCCGTCCTTGGCTCTATCGAAACGGCGGCGCATCGGTGGTATTGCCCGACACACGCATGCCATATCCGCGTCTTTGCGCGCATCGCGGCTTTAATACCGTTGCGCCCGAAAACAGCATGCCCGCGTTTGGCGCGGCGGTTGCACTGGGGGCTGAGGAGATCGAATTGGATCTGTGGGCAACCAAGGATGGGGTGCTGGTTTCCTGCCATGACAGCACGCTTGACCGCGTCAGCAACGGAAGCGGAAAAATTTACGACCATACGTATGCGGAATTACAGGCGCTTGACTTTGGCGAAAAGCATGCCGAAACGTTCAAGGGTCTGAAAATTCCCACCTTTGAGGAGATCCTGCAAAAATTTGCGGGACGTGTGATCATGAACATTCACGTCAAGATCTGGGATCGAAATGCCGAGGATCCGATGATGGAGCAGATCGTGGAGTTGATTCGCAGATACGATTGCGCGGATCACGTGTATTTTATGACAACGAACGATGCTATGATTGTCCGTGTGCGCGCGTACGCCCCCGACATTGCCGTTTGCGTGGGCTGGGACGGAAACCGCGAGCCCTTGTCGATCGTTGACCGCGCCATTGCGTTGGGAGCGGATAAGGTCCAGCTTTTCAAGCCCTATTTCAATCAGGAAAGCGTGGATCGGGCGCATGCGCACGGAATCCGCTGCAATGTTTTTTGGGCAGACGATCCCGATGAGGCGCGCCGTTATTTGGAAATGGGCATCGACACGGTGCTCACCAACGATTATTTGGCGGTTCGAAATGCCGTGGACGATCTTTTGACATACAAATATTTATGAAAAAGAGGGCTGCAACATGAAATTTCAGATCGATCATGATTATCATATCCATTCACAGCTTTCGTCCTGCTCACGCGATCCCGAGCAAACGACCGCGCGCATTTTGCAGTACGCACGTGAAAATCAGCTCTCGCGCATCTGTGTGACCGACCATTATTGGGACACCGCCGTTGCGGGGGCGTCCTCATGGTATCAGCCGCAGGATTTTGCGCACGTCAGCCAATCTCTGCCTCTGCCGCAGGCGGACGGAGTGCAATTTCTGTTTGGGTGTGAGACCGACATGGACAAGCATTTCACGCTCGGCATGCCGCTCTCGCGCGCCGATGATTTTGATTTTATAATCATTCCCACAACACATCTGCACATGAAAAATATGATTGATCTTGTGGGAGACGAGAGTCCCAAAGAGCAGATCGCCAAGCGTTCTGCCCTCTGGGGGCGCCGTTTGGACGCGGTTCTTGACATGCCTCTGCCATTTCATAAGGTTGGAATCGCGCACCTTGCCTGTTCCTTGCTCTGCAATATTTCGCGTGACGCGTATCTCGAAACGCTCAGCCGAATCCCGGAGGACGAAATGGCACGTTTGTTTGCCAAAGCGGCGGAGCGCGGGTGCGGAATCGAATTGAATCAATCCGACATGAGCTTTGCGGATCATGAAGCCGACACGGTGCTTCGGATGTTCCATATCGCGAAGGCATGCGGATGCAAATTCTATCTTGGCAGTGACGCGCACCATCCAAAGGCATTTTCCAAAACGCGTGATATTTTTACACGCGCGATTGATCTTTTGGATCTGAATGAGAACGATAAGTTTATGCTGTAAATAAAAAAAGGAGACCGATTATGTTAAAACGTGAAGAGATCCGCATCCGAGATCCGTTTATTCTCCCCGATCCCGCCAACAACTGCTATTATATGTACGGAACAACAGCGCTCAAGGAGGGCTCAATTTCGGCAACCAACACGTTTTCGGTGTATAAGACCTACGATCTGGAAAATTTTGAGGATCCGATCGTTGTAATGGATCCCGACACGTGCGGTTTTTGGGGCGAATATGATTTTTGGGCACCCGAGGTACATATTTATCGGGGCAAGTACTATTTGTTTGGAAGCTGCAAGGCAAAGGACAAATGCCGTGCCACGCAGATTTTTGTCAGCGATACGCCAACCGGCGCGTTCCTGCCGCTTTCCGAAACCGCGCGCACTCCCGTGGATTGGGAGTGCTTGGACGGCACGCTCTGGATTGAGGATGGGGTACCGTATTTTGTGTTCTGCCACGAATGGCTGCAGGTCCGGGACGGTGAGATATGGGCAATGCCCATGACCGAGGATCTCGCGGCTCCTAAGGGGGCACCTTTTCTCCTGTTCCGCGCTTCGGACAATCCATACGTCACCGAATGCCGCCCCGCGTGCTACGTGACCGACGGCCCCTTCCTGTTCTCGGAGGGCGGCAAGCTGAAGATGATCTGGTCGAGCTTTTATGAGGGCAGATATCTTGTATTGGAGGCGGAAAGTGACGGAATAACTGCACCGTGGACGCATTTCGGAAGTCGTTTTGCCTTCGACGGCGGACACGCCATGCTGTTTGAGCGCTTGGACGGCACGCGCATGATCTCTCTGCATTCCCCCAATAAGGCGGGGCGGGAGCGCGCGCAGTTTTTCCCATATTGAGGTGTGCGATGACACGAGTCAAGATCAAGCCCGATCCATCGCTGTTTCCCGCGGAATTTCGCGGGCTCCTATCGGGCGCGGACGTTTATGACAGCAGTTGTTCTCCCGAGGCACGTGTGTTTTATATCGAACGTGACGGCGGCTTGTTTCTCAAGTGTGCCGCGCGCCATACGCTTGCGCGGGAAGCCGAGCTGGCAGCTTATTTTCATCGGCGCGGACTGACCGCCGAGGTGCTTTCCTATCGTTCTCTTGAGCGCGATTGGCTTCTGACCCGCCGTGTGCGCGGGGAGGACGCAACCGCGGCACGCTATCTTGCCGATCCCCGGCGTCTCGCGCGGCTGTCGGGGGAGCTTTTGCGCAGCTTGCATGAGCTGCCGCATGACGGTTGTCCTGTTCCGGATCGCATGCATACCTATTTTGAAACCGTTCGACAGAACTTTGAAAAGAGGCAGTTTGATCTGTCTTTTGCCAAATATGCCACCGCCGAGGAGGCATATCGCGTTGCAATCGAGGGCGCGTCGCTTTTGCGCAACGATACCTTGATCCATGGTGATTACTGCCTGCCGAATTTCCTGTTGGACGATTGGCGTCCCAGCGGCTTTATCGACCTTGGAAACGCGGGGGTAGGAGATCGCCACGTTGACCTCTTTTGGGGGGCTTGGACGCTTGGCTTCAACCTGCATACCGACGCCTATCGCGATCTCTTTTTTGACGCTTACGGGCGCGATCGGATCAACCCCGATGCCATTGAGGTAATCGCGGCGGCAGAGGTATTCGGATAATTTATCATAGAAGGAGCTTTATCATGAAAAAACACAGGGCATTGAAAATTTTGGGGATCGTGCTGGCATCGGTTCTGCTGTTTATGCTTGCGATCAATCTGATCCCGCCGAAGAAAAGCGTGGCGGAGAATCCCTTTATTGTCGAGGGTGGGGAACTGCCGATGATCGCGGCACACCGCGGAGGCGGTGCGAATGAGCCTGAAAACACGATGCGCGCTTTCCGTCATGCCGTGCAGGACGTGGGCGTGCAGATCATTGAGAGCGATCTCTACCTCACAAGTGACGGATATCTGGTGTATAACCACGATGCGTACGTTGACGAGACCTGCAACGTCAACGGCGACCTGACACGGGAGGCGGTGGAGACGCTTTGCGAGGAACCGTCGCGCCGCCACTACATTTCGGATATGACGCTTGCCGAGCTGCAACAGTACAATTTCGGCTATTATTTTGAAAATGACGAGGGTGAGCGCATTTACCGCGATGAAACCGAGCTGGAGGCTATGGGCTTGCAGATTGCCACCGTGGATCAGCTCTTTGCCGAATTTTATGAGAGTCACCCCGATCTGCTCTTTATCGTTGAAATCAAAAACGCGGGTGAAATGGGATACCGTGCATGCGAAATTCTGAACGACGTGCTGAATTCGTATCCTCTCTACCGTGACCGCATCGTTGTGGGAACCTTTCACGATGAGATTGAGCGGGAATTGCGCGAAAAGTATCCCGACCTGATGCGCGGCGCGCCCACGGGCAGTGCGGCAAAGTTTATCTTGACACAATTTTTGGGAGTCAATCTGTTCGATAGCGGCGATTTTGCCTGCCTGCAAATTCCGATGCGCTATGACATCGGATTTGAATTGAGTCTGGATAAAAAGACTTTGATCGACCGTGCGCACCGCCGTAACATTGCGGTGCAATATTGGACGATCAATGACGCCGATGAGATGCGGCGGCTGATCGAGCTCGGTTGCGATTGTATCATGACCGATGATCCCGAGCTTTTGAAGCAAGTGCTGGAGGAATACAAATAAAACGCGGAAACAGGAGCGGATCACGCGGGGGGAGGTCCTCGGTGTCCGGTCCTGTTTTGCAACTGAAAAAGGTCTTGCAAAAAAAGCAGAAATATGATACAATAACCTCAGTGAGAGTGACAAAGGAGGACGCATGATGAAAGACTATTTATATGACGTGTTTCTGAGTTTCACAGGAGCCGACCGCGAGTTGAAAAACAGCATTCGTGTAAGACTTGAGGAGATGGGACTGCGATGCTATGACAGCGATCTGTATTGCAAGGGCCATTTTCGCGACGATTTTTGCGAGGCGCTGGACGAAAGCCGCGTTTATCTGATGATCCTGAGCGATCATTTGCGCAATAATCCCACGGTCAGCGGAGTGGGGACCTTGACAGAGGTGCGCCGCGAGTGTTCGCTCGCGTGCGAGCTGGAGGCAAGGAATGAGCTGAATATTGTGATCCTTTGCTTGTCCGACTTTTTTGCATTCGATCAGCCGTTCCATGATTATCACGACACCGTGGGGTGGTTTTTCTATACGCACACGCGCGGCTTTTCGCAGGTGCGCGGTGTTGTGAATGCCGATGGCGGACTGAGCGAGAAAACGCTGGAGGAGGTCTGCTCGCGTTGCGGCTCGTTTGTGGAGAAGCGTTTGGCGGGGACCCCCGAGATCTCGCAGGCACCGCGGCTTGAGATCACCACCGAAAAATTGCTGGAGCGCGACGTTTTCAAGGGGCGTGAGTGCGAGATCGAAACGGTGTTGGCGGCATTTGCGGCAGGAAAACGCGCGGTGGTGCTGTCGGGACTTGGCGGCATCGGAAAAACGGTGCTTGCAGGTGAGATCGCGCGCAGGTGCGAGGAGCTTGGCTTTTTGCACTGTCCGCAGACGGTGCATATTCGCGAGCTTGGCGGAGGGGAGAGCGGGCTTGGTGCGCTTGTATCCTCCGTAAGCTACGAAAAAAGTGTGTACGACAGCTTAGCGTCCTTGTCCGAACGCGATAAATATGAGCGCAAGCTGGCGGTTTTGGCGGCACTTCCCGAAACGGTGCTTTTGATCGTGGATAACTACAACGCGCTCTCCGAGCGTGCGCTTGCCGAGATCCTTTCCAAACTCAAGTGCCGTCTCCTGATCACCACTCGCGCGCGCCTCGACCGGGTATCGGAGTCGGTTGCCGTGATTCCGATCGGCTGTCTTCCGAGGGAGCAGGCGCACGAAATGTTTTGCGAGATCAGCGCGGCATCGGTTGATGTCGCTTCCTTCGAACCGCTTTACACGCTTGTGGGCGGACATACCATCACTCTTTGCATCATGGCGCGAATGATGGCACTTCACCGATTGTCGTTCCGAGAGCTGATGGATTCACTCGGTGAGCTGGAGAGCTTTGATGCCAAGGTCGATTTTCGACACAATGAATACGGCGATGCCGACACGGTTCTGGGGCATCTGAAAAAGCTGTTCGACATCAGCGGCTTTGACGAGGGCTGTTGCCGCATTTTGCGTTCCATGTCCTTGCTTGGCAACGGCACGGTTCCGCTGGACGATCTGATGCGGATTCTCGGACTGCGCAACCGAAACGAGATCCTCACGCTCACGGCGAGCGGTTGGGTCGAGTTGCAAAAAAAGCAATGTGACGGCGAGATCCGCGAATATTTGTATCTGCACCCCATTCTTTCGCGCTTGGTTGCGAGCCTGCTTGTGCCAACCGAGGAGAACACAGCCGAGATGATCGAATATCTGGCAAGCTCCGCCGAATCGCTCCGCACGCGTATGACCTATGCCGACGCATCGGATCTGGAGGACGCCCTTTATTATGCCTGTTACGTTCTGGCGGGGGGAAGCCGTCAGCTTTCGCACGTGCTCTGGAACCGTTTTGTTGAGATCAACCACCTGCTTGGAAGCGTTGAGCGAACTGCCGAAAAAGTGACCGCTTTGGCAGAACGGATCGACAATGACAGCGAACGCTCTCTCATTGCGGCACACGCGGATATGATCGTTTTGGAGCAATATCCCACGCGCACCGATATTCTGGACAAGTATCTTGGTACGCTGGAGAGCAATGCCCGCGATTACAAGTGGGTCATGCGCTCGCTTTCGGTAACGCTTGGCCATATTATGGGAATTGAAAAATACCGTCCCTTCCTGTTGCGTGCGTTGGATAAGGCGATGGACGCGGCGATCGCGCAAAAGGACGACGCCGTGATGCTCGATCTTTGCACGTATTATATGCACGCCAGCGAAAATGCGAAAACCATGTATCGTCGTGCCAAAGCCTATCTCCGCATGCGGCGACGCGAGGGTGCCGCAAACGGCGCGCTCCTGTATCTGGAGGTCGTTTTGAGCGCCTCGTCCATGCTTTCTGTCAAAAACGCGAACGATTACTACCAAAAAACGAAAAATTTAGTCTCCGATATCAACGAGGATCGCTATGGATCCATTTTCAGAAGTCAGATCTTCCACCCGATTCTCGCAATGCGTGCGGCTCGTTTTTCGTCACTTGCCGAGCAACTGCCCGACAACGACCCGATGGCACTGTCGCTTCGGTTGATCTTCGGTGAGGCGGATCGCTACGTCACCGACGGGCAGTTGAGTGCCGAATCGGTTATTGAGGCGGCAGTTCGGCTCTATCAGGCGCGGCTTGAAAATCAGACCACGCTGACCTCCGCGGGTCAGGCTGTGAGCGGTGTTTTGCAGGTGTTGCGCCTTTTCCCCGAGGCAACCGTTCGCAAGAGCGCGGGAGAGCTGGTGGAACACGTAGACATGAACGCGATCTCCGTGCAGTCGCTGTCCAACCTACAGGTCGCCGTGCTGATCAACAATCAGTTCCGGAACCGTGAGGCGATCGATCAGGCACGCGATGTGGTGCGGGTTTTGCGTCGCCTACGGCCGGAAGGACACCACGATATCCTTGCCGCCATGATCGCCTACGGCGATACCTGCGCGAATTTCGGCGCCGATCGTGCGGCACTGACCGCATACGCCGAGGTGTACGAGAAGATGAAGACGGTGGGGGTAGACTCAACAACCTATATCCAGCTTGCCGAAAAGCTTTTGGGACTTCCTGCAGTCGCGTCCTACAGCACCTCGGCAATCGGCTCGCTTCTGGAGGTCGCGTTGACGGGGAAGGTCGATACGACGGTCGAATATTATTCGGTGTATTGGAATTACGCGCGCCGTCTCCTTGAAAAAATGGCAAAAAAAGAGATCCTGTACGACGATCCTGCCTTTGAGCCGCTTTGGGGGGCTCTGAAAAAAGGCGGTGAAAAACGCAATGCAATGAGCTTTGTGGCGCAAAGCACCGTCATTCGGATCCTTGACGACTCTACCAGCCGTTTGGTCAACCAAGGGCAATTTGAGCTTGCCGACGCGCTCAGGGATTTCCTCAAGCCCTTTTTGAGAAGCCGACGGGCAAACGTGCGTAAATTAGCCGAGGTCTACGATCGGTTTATCCGCTTCTACATCTCCTACCACCGCCGTGACGACGATCTTGTTGCGCGCGGCAAGGCGGTCGTTCACACTGCGATCCGCCGAAGGACCTTACAATCGATGGCAACGACAACGCTTTGGTTGATGCTTGCCCATCTGTGTGCCAAGGAAAAAAACAATCCCTTCCAATATCTGCTGTCTCCTGCCGCATGGGAGGAGAGCGACAGCACTTTCCTCGGCTTTTATCTTTGCGGAATCAAGTTTGAGCCTGCTGAAAAAGCCGAAAACTTGGATCTTGAGAAGCGGAACGAGATCTATTCGGCAGTTCTATGCAACGTGTTACCCAAAACAGCCAAGGCGTTGCTTGAAAGAAATTTGAATATCAGCGGCAAGGAGTTTTTGAAGCTGCGTTCGGAAGATGCCTTCTATAAGCTGGCGATCGAAAGGCTTTCGGATTCCTTATACGAGGCCTACTCCAACAATCCGATCAAGGTCAATCTGCACTGATTGCACTTTTGGGGACCGCACGTCTCCGACCACTGTCGAAATTGTTCGCACAGGAAAAAACAAAAACCGTTTTTCACTCACTTTTTAAAAGCGACGGCGGGCTTTTGCGGTTTTCACCGTCGAAGCGACATCGCGGCGGCGATTTTGCCGTCAAAGCCAAGAACGCAGGGGGCGACCAAATGCACGATCGCATTTGAGTCCCCCCTTTTTTTGCAAAAAAATGAAAAAAAGACAAAATCACCATTTACAAAAAATGAAACACATGATATAATATAAAGTGATGATAAAGAGTGTGTCCGAATGGACGGAATGGAGACGAAAATGAAACAAAACGTATGCAATTTGATTCGGGATCTGGTAGCCTATGCGGAGCGCGAGGGGCTTTCCGACCCCTTTGACCGTGTGTTTTACATCAATCGATTGATGGACGAGATGCAGGTCTCGGATTACACGCCCGATTCGCCTGTTGCTGAGGAAAAACCGCTGGAGGAGATCCTCGGCGCGCTTTGCGACGCGGCAATCGAAGCCGAGATCATTCCCGATTGCGGCATCACGGGCAGAGATCTGTTCGATACACGTTTAATGGGAATTCTGACCCCCCGTCCCTCCGAGGTCGTGCGTGAGTTTGAGCGCCTTTATGCCATCTCTCCCGAGGCGGCAACCGATTATTACTATCACCTGAGCTGCGCATCGGATTATATCCGTACCTACCGCGTGAAAAAGGATCTGAAATGGGTCTACAGCGGAAAATACGGGGAGCTGGATATCACGGTGAATCTCTCCAAGCCCGAAAAGGATCCCAAGGCGATTGCCGCTGCGAAAACGCAAAAGCAAACGGGCTATCCCAAGTGTGCCATCTGCCGCGAAAACGAGGGCTTTGCGGGAAGTATGACGCAGGCAGCACGTCAATCGCACCGACTGATCCCGATCCGCATGGCAGAGCAGGATTGGTTTTTGCAGTATTCTCCCTACGTTTACTACAACGAGCACTGCATCGCACTTTCCTCCTCGCACACACCCATGAAGATCGACCGCGACAGCTTTGTTAAGCTTCTGGATTTCGTTACGCTGTTCCCGCACTATTTCCTCGGCTCCAATGCCGACCTGCCGATCGTTGGCGGATCGATCCTGACGCACGACCACATGCAGGGCGGACACTACACCTTTGCGATGGAGCGTGCCGCGCTTGAGCAAGAGTTGCATTTTGAGGGCTTTGATAACGTGCGCGCGGGGATCGTTCGTTGGCCGATGTCGGTGATCCGTATCACCTCGTCGGATCGCGACGCGCTCATTGCGCTTGCCGATCGCATTCTCACTGCGTGGAGAGGGTATTCCGATCCCGACGCGGGGATCTATGCCGAAACGAACGGGGAGCCGCATAACACGATCACGCCGATCGCGCGCCGCCGCGGCACCGATTACGAGCTGGATCTGGTGCTTCGTAATAATCTGACCACCGAGGAGCATCCGCTCGGTGTCTTCCATCCGCACGCCGATAAGCACAACATCAAAAAGGAAAACATCGGCTTGATCGAGGTCATGGGCTTGGCGGTTCTGCCGTCGCGCCTGAAGGGCGAGATCGAGCTGCTTGCAGACGCGTTGGTCGCGGGCAGAGATATTTCCGCCGATGAGCGGATCGCAAAGCATGCCGCATGGGTGGCGGGCTTTGCCGCAAAGGAAACTTTGACAGCCGAAACCGTTTACACGGTGCTCTACCGTGAGATCGGAAAGGTTTTTGAGGCGGTGCTTGAGGACGCAGGCGTTTACAAATGCACAGCCGAGGGAAGAGCGGCATTTGCGCGCTTTCTTGCAACGGTATGACCTTGGCGCTTGCCATACATCTTGAAAGGAATCTATGAAAAAAGCATTACAAATTGCAATTTTGCTGGTATCACTCCTGATCCTTGCGTTGTTGGTGCTCAATCTCACGCTGGACGGCGTTTGGGTGATCCAAGGGCTGAACGGCAAGGACGGGCAGGACGGTAAGGACGGTGTAGACGGTGTAGACGGCATCGATGGCATCAACGGGACCAACGGCATCAACGGCACGGACGGAAAAAGCGCGTATGAGCTTGCTTGCGAAAACGGATTTCGCGGCACGCTTCACGAGTGGCTTCTGTCGCTTGCCGTGCGCGGCAGTGACGGCGCGAACGGAAAGCCCGGTGCGGACGGTGTTGGCGTCAAGGACGTCAAGATCAATGCCGAGGGCTATCTGATCGTTTATCTGACCGACGGCAGCTCGGTCACCGCAGGCTACGTGGGCGGTGACGGCTTCGTTTCGGACGAGCCCGACGAGGACGGCTTTTATCCGGTTTATGAGACCGTTGTGCTCGAAAACGTAGAGCAATCGCTCAACCTCCGCCTCACCCCCGATACCACCAATGGAGAAATATTCAAGTCGATCGCGCGGGGAACCGAGCTGTTACGCGTGGGCGATCAAAAAACCGAGGACGGCTTCAGCCGTTTCCTCTGCGAGGGTACGTATTGCTACGCGCGGTCCAAATTTTTTGAATTGAAGTATATATACGAGGGCAGTGTTCCCACGCTCAATCTTCCCAAGCATACCGTTTTGACAAAGGGGGAGACGCGGTGGTTCTATACCGCTCAGATCTGTCCCACTTTGCCCGACGGCATGTCGCTTTCCTATTCTTACAGCGGGACAGGGGAGCGCGTGTACGACGGTGACGATGCCTTTGCGCTCACGCCGTCCTCGATCGGCACGGCTACGCTGACTGTTCGGATCCAGGCATACCTGGACGGGGATCTGCGCACGATCGGAGAGGAGCGGATAAACGTAACCGTGGTCGACTCCGCCGCATCTCTGTCACTTACGGGCATGTTCCTTGGGGACAGCCGTATTTCGGACGGCACAATGGTTACCACAATGGAATCCAAAATGCCGAATCTGACGCTGATCGGTACCCGTTCGGTCAAAAGCTCGGGCGTTTTACATGAGGGAAGGGGCGCATGGAGCACGGCACACTATCTTGGCAATGCCTCGCTCACGGTTGGCGGAACGGTTGTTCCGAACGCATTTTACAACCCTAACACCCAAGCGTTTGATTTTTCATACTACGTACAAAAAAATCCCGCCGCGGCAGGGCTTGATTTTATCGTGATCCATCTCGGAGCAAACGATTCCTTCTCGCGTGATTCGGTAGAGAATATCGACCGTATGATCGATTCGATCCATGCCTATTCGAAGGATATCCGTGTTCTGGTTCTGACCGAGTACGTCTCACCCGCCAACGGGTATGCGCTCAAGCAAAGCACCAATTTCAACGTCACGGCAATGCGCATTCGCCAAACGCGCTATTTTTCGTATCTTCGCGAGACCTTTGAGGAACGCGAGAGTGAAAAAATCTATCTGATACCCGTGCATCTTTCGATCAACGCATGGGGCGATTGGACGCGTGCGGTTGTGGATACTGCGGACGGAACTGCGGAACGGATCACCGACGTGATCCATCTCGGCTATGCGGGATATAACAAAGAGGCGGCAGTGATCAGATCTTATCTGTATTGGCTGTTTGGCACGTAATAACCAACTGCAAGGAAAGGAATATAATTTGGAATGAAAAAGAATCTCAAGGGTTGTGTGGAGCGGATCGAGGTCGGCCAAGCACAGGTTTTGATCGATATGAATCAATACGACGTGATCGAGGCGGCAGGTATGCGGCCTGATCCGCACCATAAGAAAAGCGCGCACATGTCGGCAGAGTGGCGCTTTGCGGACCGTACCAACGTCAGCGTACGAATGGGGGGCGGCGATCTTTCGGGGTTCCGTTATCTCACGTTCTCTGCGTTTGCCGTAAACGGTGTTGGCGGCTCGTTCAGTCTGCAATTTTGCAATTCGGCAGAAGATGGGGCACTTGATGGCTATGAGTGTACGCTCCCGATCACGCGCGACGGCTGGAACGCATATCGCGTAGAGCTTCCGTTCATGCGTGCGATGGGAACGCCTGCCGGTTGGGATCGCATCTTGCGCATTGCGTTTGACTGCGTGGCGGGCGGACAGGCCAACCGCACCGATACCGTTTTGTATTTTGATAATCTTTTCGTTTGGGAGGACGCGGCACCGCCGATCTATATGACCATGCCCGAGCTCAAGGGCGCGGCTGTATTTTCGCGGACGGGAAACTATTCGATCGTCGATCGCAAACGGATTTGCAACACGCCCGACGGCGCGCTTGCCAAGCCCTTTGAACGTGATGGCGTGCTGTGGCTCCCCATGGCTCCCGTGGCAGCAGGGATCGCGCACTCCGCCGTGGTGGATAATCGCGCGCTTACGCTGTCCTTTACGTACCGCAGAAAGAAATATTTCTTTTCTGCCGACTGCGATCGCATGCAGGTGGGCGAAGAATCGATCGCACTCGGCTTTACTCCCGCTGCTGTCAGCGGAACGCTCTTTTTCCCCGCCGAATTTGTGCGCAGCTTTTTCCATTGGCGGCAGATCTTTGTCGATCCGATGGGGCTTGTGGTACTTTCAAACCGTAAAAATGTTTTTGAAAGCGTGCGCGATGCCGAGGTGATCTGGAATCTGATCGCCGATTGTACCTTTGTCCGCCCCTCCGCGGAGCGTGTGCTGAACGACCTGCACCGCAGATTTCCTAACCCCGCGCGCGGCAGATTGCTTGCTTCCTTTGATGAATTGATGCAGCTCCGCCGTGACGCAAAGACCGATCCCGCACTCAAGGATTACGTTGATCGGCTCAAAGCACGTTTCGGCACGAAAACCGAACGCTTTGCCGCAACACCGCTCTGCGGTGCGCTTGACGCCGCCGCTCTGACCGACGCCGCAGAAAACGTGATCGCGTTCGCTATGCTCTACCGCGTAACGGGGGACAAGGCTTATGCCGAGCGTACTGCTCTGGAGGCAGAGGCACTGTCTGCTCTTGCCGATTGGACTGCGGGCGGCTCGATGGCAACCGTAGGGACCGTGTCGCTTGGACTTGCGATCGGTTACGATTGGTGCCGACACGTCTGGAGCGAGGGCAGAAAGGCACTCATTGAGCGTGCGATGCTTCGAAACGCATTGCGTCCAGGGCTTGAGACCTATGACGGCAAGCGCAATATGTGGATTGCGGGGAGTGCTGCCGCCGCAACCGCAAACGCGGGCTTGCTGGCACTTGTGTTGGCTCTTGCCGACGTTTATCCGCAAACCGCATATAATCTTTTGGACCGTATTTTGCGAAACTTGGAGAGCTGCTTTACCGCTTACGCGCCCGATGGCGGATATGCGGAAAGCATGCGTGCATGGGAGAAGAGCAGCCGCGCGTTGGCACTCACTGTTTCGATGCTGAAAACCGCATGCGGTGAGGATTACGGCTTTGCATCGGCCCCCGGCTTTATGTCTACCGTTTATTTCCCGATCCACGTCGGTTCATCGGTCGGCGCGTGGAATTTCCACGGTACCGAGGCAAGACGTGCCGATACTTCCATGGCATTTTGCTTTGCGAAGCTGACGGGCGACAACGTTCCCGCGTGGATGCGCCGCCAACAGATTCTTTCGAGCCAACAGGACGTACATCCTTTCGATCTCCTGTTCTATGTGCCGGTTGATGACGGAATGATCCCGTCGCTTCCCTTGGATGCCGCGTGGCGACGCGCGGGGCTTGCCACTATGCGTTCCGGCTGGAATGACAGCGCGGCGTTTGTCGGCTTGCACGGCGGAAGCAATCATGAGATCAACGGCGATCTGGATGCGGGCAGTGTAGTGCTCGATATGGCAGGCGAGCGTTTCTTTGTGGAGCTTGAGCGAGACGGAACACTCCCCGCGCTCCTGTACCGTCGTGCGGAAGGTCAGAACACCGTTGCGGTTGAATCGACCGATGCATCGGCACCCGATCAGAATTTCGGGGCGGTTGCGAAGCTGACCGAAATGCGATCGGCGGCAGACCGCGCGTATGCTGTGGTGGATATGACCGATACGTCCGACGCGATCCAGCGCGCAAAACGCGGTGTACTGCTCACCGAAAACCGAAGCGTTGCCGTGATTCAAGATGAAATGACCTTCTACCAACCCGCAACGGTTGTGTGGAGAGCATGGACCCGCGCACAGGTTCAGATCATGCCGAGCGGACGGTCGGTGAAGCTGACGCAAAACCAAAAAACCCTGCTCTGCCGTTTGTGCGGTGTCGGCTCGCCCGCCCGCTTTGAGGCGGTTTCGTTCGGAGAGAGCGGATTGACCGCGTTGACCGTGCGTGTAAGTGACAAGGAAAAACTCCGCATGGCGGTGGTTTGTCGCATGTTCGGCGAAGAGGATATGATTTCGAAAAAGACCTACGAGCTCGTTCCCATGAGCCGTTGGTGCGAGATGTAATACAAATAGAAAAGAGGCTGCGTCATTGGCGCAGCCTCTGCTCAAAAAAGCCGACGGTAGGCTTTTTTGTAGCGCGGAATTTGCGGTTTTCGACTGCAAAGCAGGCGAAAATTGCGGTGTTTAGCCGCAAAGCAAAAACGTCGGGGGTGAGTACCAAATGCATTTTTGCATTTGACTCACCCCCTTTTCAGGTTTGATCGCTTGATCTTATTTGAAAATCTTCTTTGCGTCGGCATCAACGGTGATCAGCAGGCAGTTGCCGTTGATCAGGCCGTCTTCTTTAGCCTTCTCATATGCCTCGGTGTTCTTCTTGCCGTCTTCATCTTCAACGGTGAGGAAATCCTTCACATCGCCGGAAGAGGGGAACTTAATTACAACAGCGTTCTTGATGATGTTCTTGTTGCAGAGAATGATCTCATAATCTGCAGCCTTTTCGATCTGCTCGTCGGTCAGCAGGAGCTCAAGGATAGCCTTTACGCCGGTATCGTCCGCTTTTACGGTTTTTACGGTCCAACCATCGTCCTCAAATGCCTTTTTGATAGCACCGGATTTGTCGCCGCAGCTTACCATGGAAAGAAGCAGGATAACAGCGGTAAAGATTACAAGAATGCGTTTCATGGTTTTCATTGTTTTTTCTCCTTTTTTAGGTGTGTGTTTTCGGATTTGTGATCCAAAATAGATTATAGCATATTTCTAAGAATTTGTCAAGGGCGAGCGGATAAACTTTGTAAAGAAATTGTGATCAAAACGTGATGACTGTGTTAAGGGGGCGGTCGCTTTTTAACGAAAGCTTTTTCCAAACGTGGGGGATTTTTGGCGTGTAAATTGTGGATTTGTGCAGATATGCTATTTTCATGCTGCCTCTTTTTCAAAAATTATGTTGAATAAATAATTGACAAAACGCGACGTTTGATATAAAATATAGGTATCATTTTTTTGGAACATTCTGTAGAAAAACGGATCCAAGCAACGGAACGTCTTGTTTTCGGTTTTTATGTCCGAAGGACTAAAAATAAATTTATGAAAGAGGTAAAACGACAATGAAACAGTTTACCAAAATCGCATGTCTCGTTTTCGCATTGGTGTTCTGCGTAGTGGGACTTGCTTCCTGCGGCGCAAAGGACGGCTTTACGGACGACACCTACAAGATCGGCTGCACGGGTCCTCTGACCGGTGACAACGCTTCCTACGGCACCTCGGTGAAGCAGGGCGCACAGCTCGCAATTGAAGAGATCAACGAAAACGGCGGTCTCAACGGTGTTAAATTCTCCTTTGAGATGATCGACGACGTTGCAGCTCCCGACAAGGCAACCACGGGCTTTGTAACCCTTTTCGAAAAGGGTATGCAGCTCTCGATCGGTTCGGTAACCTCCGGTGCCGCAAAGGCATTCGGTGAGGCTGCAAAATCCGAGAACGTGCTCTTCATGACCCCCTCCGCATCCGCTGCAGACGTAATCGCAGTTGGCAACAACGGCTTCCGCGTATGCTTCGGTGACCCTCAGCAGGGAACCATCGCTGCTGACGAGTTGACCGAGAAATACGAGAAGATCGGCGTAATTTACGATACCAGCGACACCTATTCCAAGGGAATCTTCGATGCGTTCGTTGCACAGATGACCGCGCTTGAAAAGGTTGAGAACACCGACTACGTTGTAAAGACCTTTGACGCAGAGAACAACACCGACTTCTCCGGTCAGGTTGGCGACATCAAGGCAGCCGGTTGTGACGTTCTTTTCCTGCCCTTCTACTACACGCAGGCAGGTCTTGTTGCAAAGAAGGCGGCTCAGATTGATTACAACGTTGATATCTTCGGATGCGACGGCCTGGACGGTATTGCAGGTCAGCTCGACAACACCGTTACCGCAAAGATCAGCTATATCACGCCCTTCGACGTGAACAGCACCGATGCAGACGTAAAGGCTTTCGTTGATGCATACAAGGCAAAGTACAACGAAACGCCCGACCAGTTCGCGGCTGACGGCTACGACGCAGTTATGATCCTCTTTGAGGCTATGAAGGCAGCAGGCATCAACGATGTTAACATTTCGGCATCCGATCTGACGAACAAGCTGATCCCGATCCTCAACGGCGGAGAGTTCAAGTATTCCGGTATTACCGGTAAGAACATGACTTGGGACGAGACCGGCTCCTGCAACAAGGACGCAAACATCGTCGTTCTTGACAGATAATTCTTTTTGCATAACAAATACGGTTGGGCTCCGAGTGAGCCCAACCCCTATTTGCTATTATAGTCACTTGAATTTCAACCTTCCGGTGAGATAATTCAGAAGGAGTATTTATGAACACATTGATAAACGGGTTATGTCTGGGCGGAATCTATGCTTTGATCGCGCTGGGCTATACAATGGTATATGGCATTGCAAAAATGCTGAACTTTGCGCACGGTGATATCATCATGGTTGGCGCGTATGCGATTTTCTCCACGCTGACACTCATGGGGCATCCGATTCCCGCAGTGATCGTGGCGATCGTTGTTTGCACGCTTTTGGGCCTTTTGACCGAGCGCGTGGCATACCGTCCTTTGCGCGGCGCGTCGCCTCTTGCCGTTCTGATCACGGCAATCGGTGTCAGCTACCTGCTCCAGAGTATCGCACAGCTGATCTACGGAACCAAGTCGCAGTCGGTATCCATCGGAAATATCGGAACCGTAACCGTTTTCAATCTGACCATAAGCATTTCTTCCATCATCACACTGCTCCTTTGTGTGGTCATCATGATCGGCTTGACGCTCTTTGTCAAAAAGACCAAGGTGGGGTGCGCTATGCTGGCTGTTTCCGAGGACCGTGACGCGGCAAAGCTCATGGGAATCAACGTCAATATGATCATCACCCTCACCTTTGCGATCGGCTCGGCGCTTGCGGCATTTGCAAGTACCTTCTATCTCATGCAGATCCCCAGCGTTACGCCCACACTTGGCTCCATGCCCGGTATCAAGGCGTTCACCGCGGCGGTTATCGGCGGTATCGGATCCATTCCCGGCGCTATGATCGGCGGCATTTTGCTTGGCGTGATCGAAAAGATCTCCCTCAGCATCCCCGCACTGGCACCCTATACCGTTGCAATTGAGTTCGGATTGCTGATCGTGATCCTGCTGGTAAAACCCACGGGTCTTCTTGGAAAGAAACGCCGTGAGAAGGTTTAAGGAGGAACGAACATGAAAAATCAGAAAAAGAGCACATCCGAGCGGAAGGTGCTCAAACCGAAATATTATATTAACTACGTGCTGGTGCTGCTGGTGTTGGTGCCGTTCCTGATCAGTGTTCTGACCGGTTCGGTAAAGGCATCTACCTCGGACCTTTTTGTAAAGATCGCATACAGTATGATCCTTGCCGTGTCGCTTAACCTCGTGGTTGGTTTTTTGGGCGAATTGAGCTTGGGACATGCAGGCTTTATGTGCGTGGGTGCTTATATTGGCGGTCTGTTTGCCAATTGGCTCTCAACGCTCATCGGATCGCATCTGCTTGTATTTGCCATTTCCATGTTGGTTGGCGGTCTGCTCGCGGCACTGTTCGGTTTCCTGATCGGTCTGCCCACTTTGCGTCTGAAGGGTGACTATCTTGCCATCGTTACACTCGCGTTTGGTGAGATCGTTCGAACGGTTTTCCGAAATCAGGAGATCTTTGGCGGCGCGATGGGTCTTTCCACGGGCGCGTATATGCCCAAGGAACGCTATATTCCCGCCTTGGTTGCCTTGGTAATGGCACTTGTAACGGTGTTTGTTTCGCAAAATCTGATGCGCTCCAAGCACGGACGCGCCATTCAGGCAATTCGCGACAATGAGATCGCGGCACGCGCAATGGGTGTTAACGTCACGTATTACAAGCTTGTTGTTTTTGTGATCGCCGCATTCTTTGCGGGAATTGCGGGCGTGATCTATTCGCAGAGCAACTCGCTGGTTACAAACTCCTTCTTCTCTTATAACTATTCCATCGAGATCCTCGTTATGGTCGTGCTCGGCGGTATGGGTAATATCAGCGGCTCGCTGATCGCCGCCGCAATTCTGACCTTTATCAACGTCAAGCTCACCACCCAGCTCTCGGGTGATATGGCGGCACTCAAATTCCTGATCTATGCCCTGATCCTGATCTTGATGGTTATGTGGAACAACGCACCTGCATTGCGCAATCTGAGAGAGCGCGTCAACATGCGCCGCTTTGCGGATTGGCTGCATCGCTTGGTCCTGCGCAGAGCACGCAAGACCCCCGAGGGCGGTGTGGAGCCTCCCACCAATGCGGCTTGGGATAAGATCCCCACCAAGATCCCTATGGATGCGGTGCTTTCCACCGATATCAAGCCCGACCACAGCTTTGAGGCAGATAAGCCTTCGAAAGGAGACAAGCAATGAGCGAATATATGTTAGAAACGCGAAATCTCGGAATCTCCTTTGGTGGTCTGAAGGCGGCACAGGACGTCAATCTGAAAATCAAGAAGAATACGCTCTACGGTCTGATCGGACCCAACGGAGCGGGAAAAACCACGGTTTTCAATCTCCTCACGGGCGTTTACAGACCTACTTTTGGAAGCTTTTATCTGGACGGCGAGAACCTGACGGGAAAGAGCGCAATTGAAATCAATAAGCGCGGCATTGCCCGCACCTTCCAGAATATCCGCCTGTTTTCCAATATGTCGGTAATCGACAACGTGTTGGTTGGCATGGGAAATCAGTCGAAATGCAACCTCTTTGAAAGCATTTTCCGCCTGCCGCGCTATTGGAAGACCGAAAAGGAGCTGCGTGCAAAGGCGAGAGAGCTGTTGCGCGTGTTTGGACTCGACGAGGAACGCCGCACGGTGGCATCGAATCTCCCCTACGGTAAGCAGAGAAAGCTGGAGATCGCGCGCGCCTTGGCAACCAATCCCAAGCTTTTGCTGTTGGACGAGCCCGCCGCGGGCATGAACCCGCAGGAAACTGCCGAGCTGATGGAAACGATCCGCTTTGTGCGTGATCATTTTGATATGACCATTCTTTTGATCGAGCACGATATGAGCTTGGTATCGGGTATCTGCGACGAGCTTACGGTGCTGAATTTCGGCACGGTTCTGGCACACGGATCGGTATCCGAGGTGCTGAACAATCCCGAGGTTGTAAAAGCATATCTCGGAGACGACTGATCGCGAAAGGAGACAGAGAAATGGCGTTATTGGAAGTACACGATCTGGAGGTCTGCTACGGCTTGATCCAAGCAATCAAGGGGGTCAGCTTTCAGGTAAATGAAGGGGAGATCGTTGCCCTGATCGGTGCAAACGGTGCCGGAAAAACAACGATCATGCATGCGCTGTGTAATCTGATCCCCAAGAAGGCGGGGAAGGTCAGCTTTTCCGATCAGGACGTGACCAACGTTGCGGCGCACAAGCTTGTTCCCATGGGAATTGCGCAGGTGCCGGAGGGGAGAAAGATTTTTCAGGAGCTTTCGGTGGTGGAAAACCTTCGCTTGGGTGCCTACACACGTAAAAACAAGTCGGAGATTGATGATACGCTTGCGAATATGTACGAGCGTTTTCCGATCCTCAAGGAGCGTTCCAAGCAGATCGCGGGCACGCTTTCGGGCGGCGAGCAGCAGATGCTTGCCATGAGCCGCGCGCTGATGTCGCACCCCAAGCTCTTGCTTTTGGA
Organism: Oscillospiraceae bacterium; assembly: GCA_015063585.1. Taxonomy (GTDB): domain Bacteria; phylum Bacillota; class Clostridia; order Oscillospirales; family CAG-272; genus UMGS1865. The sequence goes on along the minus strand of SVTW01000009.1, from coordinate 25,312 downwards.
CGAGCCGAGCATGGGACTTTCACCCTTGTACGTGAATACGATTTTTGATATGATCAAGCAGGTCAACGAGGAAGGCACAACGGTCCTGCTCGTGGAGCAGAACGCGAAAAAGGCACTGTCGATCGCGGACCGCGCGTACGTGTTGGAGATCGGAAAGATCGCGCAGACCGGAACGGGTGCGGAGCTTCTTGCCGATGACAGCATTCGCCGCGCATACCTTGGCGGTTGATTCCAGAATCGAAATCTTACAAAAAACAATCAAAGATCCCCCCGAAAGCCGTTCGACTTTTCGGGGGGATTCTTATATGATTATGCCTTGATCATTGCGTCGAGCGTTGCCTGTGCCGCGCCCAATGCTTCCACGATCTTGTCGGCGTCACGTCCGCCTGCCATCGCGTTGTCGGGGCGTCCGCCGCCTTTTCCGCCGGTTACAGCCGCAACCGCGCCAACCAATCGGCCTGCATGTGCGCCCGCGGAAACCGCGTCCTTACCCGCCACCGCAAGGAAGTTGAGCTTGCCGTCGGCATGGATCGCAAGGACGGCAACAACGTCGGTATAACGCGCTTTGATTTCATCCGCAAGCGAGCGAGCCGCGTCGATCTGCATGCCGTCAAGCTTTGCGGTTACAAGGCGTACCGACTTCACGTTGATCGCATCTGCCATGATGCCGTCGAGCTTGGAAGCCGCGATCTTGGCGTTGAGCGTCTCGATCTCTTTCTTCATGGCGGCAACCTCAGCCTGCACCTGTGCGGCGCGCTTTGCAAGATCGGAGGGCTTTTGTACCTTAAGCTCCTTTGCGGTCTCGCTGATCAGCGCGTTTTTGTCGGCGAGCAGCTTCAAAATACCTTCGCCCGTAGTCGCCTCAATGCGGCGAACACCTGCGGCAACCGAGGATTCGGAAAGGATCTTGAACATACCGATCTTAGCGGTATTGTCAACGTGCGTACCGCCGCAGAATTCGATGGAGTTTTCACCCATGCGGACCACGCGCACGATCTTGCCGTATTTTTCGCCAAACAACGCCATTGCGCCGAGCTTCTTTGCTTCTTCAAGCTCCATGGGGGTCATAGAACCGATCTGACCCGCAAAGATATCGGCATTGACAAGTGCTTCCACCTGCTCTGTTTCTTCTGCTGTCATTGCCGCGAAATGGGTAAAGTCGAAGCGGCAAACCGTTTCGGAAACGTAGGAGCCTGCTTGCTCTACGTGGCTTCCGAGCACACGGCGAAGCGCGCTTTGAAGCAGGTGACAAGCCGAGTGGTTTCGCATGATCGCCGCGCGGCGAAGTCCGTCGATCTCTGCGCTGACGGTGTCGCCAACCTTGCATGAGCCGCTTTCCACGGTGCAAAGATGAATGTAGACGCCGTCTGCCTTTTTGGTGTCGGTAACGGTCAGTTCGGTGTTGCCGGCGCGGAGGATACCCGTGTCGCCCACCTGTCCGCCTCCCTCACCGTAGAAGGGAGTCTTATCCAAAATCACGGAGCATTCGCCCTCGGAGACCTCATCCACCAGCATATCGTCGGTGAGGATCGCCAGAACCTTTGCCTCACTCTTCCATTCGTCATATCCTGTAAACTCGGTTTTCGCGATATCGTTCAACAGATTTTTGGAAGCGTTTGACCAGCCGCTGATATTGGCTCTTGCCTCTCTCGCGCGTACCTTCTGTTCTTGCATCAGGGTGCTGAATCCATCTTCATCAATCTTCAGTCCCGCTTCCTCAGCGATCTCACGCGTCAGATCGATCGGGAATCCAAAGGTATCGTAAAGCTTGAACACATCCTCACCCAACAGCGTGTCGGTTGCGTTCTTCTTCGCGTCTTCGATCATGGTGTTCAAAATCGAGAGACCTGCATCAATGGTTGCGTCAAAACGCTCCTCCTCCATGGCAATTACCTTAAGGATATAATCCTTCTTTTCGGCAAGCTCGGGATATGCCTTGTCGGATTCTCCGATCGCAACCAAGCCGAGCTCGGGCAGGAAGGAACGGTTGATACCCAGCAGCTTTCCGTGACGGCAAGCGCGGCGCAGAATACGGCGCAACACGTATCCGCGTCCCTCGTTGGAGGGAATTACGCCGTCCGAGATCATAAAGGTTGCCGATCGAATGTGGTCGGTTACAACACGGATCGAAATATCGTCGTTTTTGTCCTTACCGTATTCCTTGCCTGCAATGGCGCAAACGTTGTCGATCACCTTGTGGATCGAATCCACCTCAAACATGTTGTCCACGCCCTGCATTACACATGCGAGACGCTCCAGACCCATACCCGTGTCGATATTTTTCTGTGCCAGCTCGGTGTAGGTGCCGTCACCCATGTTGTTGAATTGCGAGAATACGTTGTTCCAAATTTCCATGAAGCGGTCGCAATCGCAGCCGGGCTTACAGTCGGGGGAGCCGCAGCCGTATTTGAGGCCGCGGTCAAAATAGATCTCGGAGCAGGGACCGCAAGGACCTGTGCCGTGCTCCCAGAAGTTGTCGGCCTTGCCGAGACGCACAACGTGCGCGGGGTCTACGCCGATCTTGTTGACCCAAATCTCATATGCTTCCTCGTCCTCCTCATAGATCGAGGGCCAGAGCAGATCCTTCGGGATCTCCAGCGTTTCGGTGAGGAATTCCCATGCCCACGGAATGGCTTCGTCCTTAAAGTAGTCTCCAAAGGAGAAGTTGCCGAGCATTTCAAAGAAGGTGCCGTGACGAGCGGTATGTCCCACGCGCTCGAGGTCGGGCGTACGGATGCACTTCTGGCAGGTCGTTACACGGTTGCGCGGCGGTTCTTCCTCTCCCGTGAAGAACTTTTTCATGGGTGCCATACCCGAGTTGATCAAAAGGAGGGATTTGTCGTTGATGGGAACGAGCGGGTAAGAGGGGAGGCGAAGGTGACCCTTCGACTCAAAAAAGGAAAGATATTTTTCCCGCAGGTCGTTAAGAGAAGTCCATTTCATAATGTTTTCTATGTCCTTTCGGTTTACATTCCAAAAAATCCATTCATATTAGTATAACACAAAAAAAGCGGACTGTCAATCATCTTGGCGCAATTCCTTGTTTTTTTGTGAAAAAATACGTCATATATATCAGACACAACAAGGCTCCTTTTTTTAAAGGAGCCTTGTTGATGGGATTGATTTACCAAGGAGTTGGAACACCGTCGACATAGTGCCAGAAGTTGCCGTCCTCGATAGGGGTGTTGGCGGAAAAATAAAAGATGGTAGCAGAGTCGAGGGGATCATTCCAATCACCGATATAAATATTTGACCAATCATCTGCATTTCCGTCATAAAAAACATGCGTTAAATTTTCGCAACTCATAAATGCAAAGTCATTGATTGTTTTTACACTGCCGGGCAGAATGATGCTCGTCAGCTCTTTGCAAGCGTAAAATGCGTCACATCCAATTGTATTTACGCTGTTTCCAAACGTGAGCGTTTTTAAACGACTGCACCATTGAAACGCGGATACTCCAATGTCCGTTACACGATCGGAGATTACAATGCTTTCTATATTTTCAAAATAAGAGAATGCATAGTCGCGGATAGAGGTGATTCCTTCCGGTACAATTAGCTTGGTAGCTTCCTGCTTGCTATCATCAAGGATGTGGTAATTCTGGCAGGTATTATGTAATGCAGGATATTTTCCGGTTAGCCACGCCTCTAAATTTGCAATATAAACCGTTTCGATTTTATAACAAAAATTAAATGCACCCTCTCCAATGCTCGCAACGCTTGCGGGAATCGAAATGCTTGTAAAATTATTGCAACCGCTGAACGCGGATTTTCCAATATGGGTTACATTGGGCGGAATTACGACGGTGTTCAGTTTGTGGCAACTTGCAAACGCGTCGTCACCGATAACCGTAAGATTTGCAGGCAGTGATATGGATGTCAGGCTGGTACAGAGTTGGAACATTTGATCGCTAATTGCGGTTACACCGTTCCCAACTGTAACGGTTGACAGGGCAGAACAATTATTAAACGCACCTGTTCCAACAGAAGTTACACTGTTGGGAATTATAAGTTCCTCTAAGCTGCTGCATTGACCGAATGCGAACGGACCAATTTGGGTCACGGAGTTGGGAATTTCAAGTTTTTTTAAATCGTCGCAAAAGATAAACGCGCTGTACCCAATGCTTGTTATTTTATTCGGAATGGATAGGGCTTTCAAATCGCTGCCGGCAAATGCGAATTCACCAATACTCTCCACGCTACCGTCGTTAGGGATTACGCTGGTTTTGCATCCTAAAACCAATTTTTTAGTAGCTGTTTCAATCAGACAGTTATTGACAGCACAATAGGTTTCGTTTCCGTTTTTAACAGCAATGGTCTTCAGCTTAGAACAACCATAAAACGCATCGCAACCAATATACGTTATATTTTCGGGGATCACAATTCCGGTTATGTCTTGACGACGGGAGAATGCACCCGTACAAATCCCCGTTACGAATAAACCATCTATTTCATTTGGAAAATAAAGCTCCGTATCTTTACAGGTTCCCATACCAACAATTGTGCAGGTTTTTCCGTCCGGGTTTTTTTGATAAGCAAGCCCTATAGAGCCTGTTGCCGGTATTTCTGTGATATCAATTTTATCGTCACAACGAGTACAGTGATGCGATTGAATGCCCCCTGTGGAGCTTGTTGGCTGAACGTCGACTGTCCATTCCGTACTGTAGTTATGATCCAGGGCATGGATTTCTCTGGTTTCCGTATAGTCACAATTGTTGCATTCGCGGTATTCGCTTCCGCTTTCCACACAAGAGGCGGCTTTTATTTCTGTCCAATCACCAAATAAATGTTGACACAGACGATCGCTTTCTCCTTCTGATTGTTCTGTTTGTGTATCTTCTTTTGGCCCCTTTATTTCGTCGCAGGATATCAGCCCGATCATCAGTACCATCAAACACAGAAGCGGGGCAAAAATTTTGTTTAATTTTGTCATTGCTTTTTCCTCCAATACGTTTTTGCCGTTGTATGATTTCATTATATCACAGTAGAACCGATTTGTAAAGTATTTTTAAAAATGAAAGGTCGATTGTCTTTTTATGAAAAAGATATTGCGTTTTTCGCGTTTGGATAGTATAATGGTAAGCGTTAGAGAAAAGGGAAAGGCGGATTTTTGAAAATGAAGATCAACGGAGCCATTTTTGATTTGGACGGAACCCTTGTGGATTCTATGATTTGGTGGGAGACGATTTGGGATGTTGTGAGCCGAGCACATTTTGATGGAAAGCCCTGCCGTCCCGACCGCGAGACCGAGGAGAAGCTACACACCTTGGCAGTTGGAGAGAGTGTAAAGCTTTTGTGCGGATACTACGCGGAAAAGATGGGCGTTGTGATCGACGCGGCTGATCTGGAGCGCACGCTGAACGATGACATTGACGATTTGTACCGCAACCGCCTCAAGCCCAAACGCGGGGTGCCCGAATTCCTGTCGTATTTGCATCAAAAGGGAATCCCGATCTGTGTGGCGTCGGCGTCCGAGCGTGAGAATGTTGAAATCGCGCTTGCTTGTTGCGGGCTGGATCGGTTTGTTTCACATATCTTTACCTGTACCGAGGTTGGAAAGAGCAAATCCTACCCCGACATCTATTACACGGCACGCAACACGCTGGGCACACCCATGGAATCCACGTGGGTATTTGAGGACGCCTACCGTGCCATTTGCACGGCAACGGCGGCAGGATTTCACACGGTTGGCATTTATGAAGCGCAGGAATCACACTATGACGAAATGAAGCAAACGGCAACGGTTTATGTGGATCGCGGGGAATCGATGGAAAAGCTGATCCCGCTGTTCGAAATGTAAGCATAAAAGAGATTGTGCGTTCGGAAAAACGGGTCTGTCTCAGGCTACGGCACAGGAGACAGACCCGTTTTTTATATTCCGTTTTATTTTAAATCGAAAGCAGCAGCACAGCCACCGTGCCGATCGCAATGCCGATCCACTGCGTGAGGCGGAGTTTTTCGCGGAATACCACGAGTGAAAAGATGCTGACGAGCGCGATTCCGCCAACCGCGATCGCGGGGTAAATCAAGCTTGGCGAGAGCGATGTGCTCGCAAGCAGAATGACGAAGAGATTGAGCAGGAAGTTGGAAGCACCTGCAATGATGGGGAAGACCGCCGAGCCGCGCAGGATCGCACGGGTTTGCGTTTTGTTGCTGCGGAGATAGATCACAAGCGTGAAGATGACCGCAAAGATCATCGCAAAAGCCATGAGCTGGTTGCCGTATTGTTCCTCAAAGTGCATCTGTTGTGTGCGCTGAATGATGGAGCACCCCGCGTTTCCGGCAAAGGCGAGGAGCGCGAAGAAGAGCCATTTGAACGAGAATTTTTCGGCCTTTGTCTCACCGTTCTTTTCATTTTTGGTGTAGAGGCAGAGCCAAAGCGAGATGACCACGAGCACAAGCCCGATGCCTACAGCCGGCGTAAAGCTGGTATTCCAGAAGAAGAAGCCCCAGATCGACGTGCCGATCAGCGAAAGCTGCAGGATCAGATTGGTGAGCAGCAGGGAGCCGCAGCTCAACGCGCCGATATAACCGAGCTGGCAGAACGCGTAGCAAAAACCGAAGCCGCAGGAGTAGAGCAGCACGCGCGGATCGAAGGAGAGATCGGTGCAGAACAGGATCACCCAACAAACAAGACAGGTCAGGCAGTAGGTGAGATTATAAATGGGGGCAGGATCGGTCTTGTCGGCATTTTTCTGGTTAAAGAAGCCGCCGCAGACGCTGATGGTGGTGGAGAGAAAGAGCGTGGTGATCAGATAAAAATAGGGCATATCGGGGCTCCCTCCTTATTTGATCTCGTTGAGTGCCGCGCCGATCACGGTGCCAAACTGTGAGTTTTCGGGGATTATAAAGTCTACACCGAAGCTGACCGAAAGGTTTTCAAATACACTGCGGATCGGCTCAATGGTGGTGAGGTTTCCGATCAGAACAATATTTTTCAATCCATAGTTCCGCGCCGCAAAAACAGAAAGCATAAAAATGGTTTCCGCAACCATGTTTGCCACACCCAGCGCAATATCGGAGGGCGTTGCAAGGTCCGAAAGCTTGCCAAAGTTAGCGGCTGTGAGATTTTCGTTCATGCCGTCGTACGAGCGCTTGCGCGAAAGATCCTTGATGCGAAGGTCTACATTGTTGAGATCCCCCTCCGCGCAGAGCTGTTCGATATGCTCCACGCTGTCCACACCCAGGATTTTACGGCAAAGACCGATCAGCGTACCGCCTCCAATGCCCGTGCCGCCGAGGTATTCGATGTCGTATTTCTCGCCCTCTTTTTTGGCATGGATCAGCGCTGTGCCGGTTCCCATGCTTACCACGATCGCCTCATTCAGCCCCGACAGATAGAGACCTCCAATGCCGATGCTGGAAAATTCGGGAACGGGGCGGCAGGTCAGATTATAGATCGGTTTGGTAATAAAAGAGGCACCCGCACCCGTCATCAGAATGCGGTCGATCTCGGAGAGCTCCAACTCATTTTCAGCGGTGAATTTTCCGAATGCGCCGTAGATTGAGGTCAACGGATCGGTTGCGCGTACAAATTGCGGCGCGATCAGCTCTTTTTTGCCGTTCTCCTGAAAGCGAAAGCCCACGATCTTTGTGGTGGTTCCGCCAACGTCGATACCAATTACGGTCTTGCTCATGATGGTTCATCCTTCCAAAAAACATTTTTTGCCTTTTTATTATAACATTTACTTGTAAAAAATGCAACCATGTGATATAATATTTTTAAAGTTTTCAAGATTTTGGAGAAAAAAATGGCTTTTGATGCAGGAATGCTTGCATGCGTGATCGCCGAGATCCGCGAAAAATCTCTCGGTGCCCGTGTGGAAAAGGTCTTTCAGCCCGAACGCGATGAGATCGTTTTGCAAATGCGCAGTCTCGAGGGCGGAAAACGACTTCTCATCAATGCGGGCTCAAATAATCCGCGCCTCTGCTTTACCGCCGAAACGAAGGAGAATCCCGCTGTTCCGCCCATGCTTTGCATGCTTTTGCGTAAGCATTTGCAGGGCGCGAAGCTGACCGACGTGCGTCAGGCGGGCTTTGAGCGCGTGGCGATTCTGCAATTTGAAACGCGCGACGAGATGGGCTTTTCCTGTATGCGCTATCTCATTGCCGAGGTGATGGGAAAGTACAGCAATCTCATTTTTGCGAATGCGGATATGAAGGTTGTGGCGGCACTTCGAACGGTTGATTTTTCCACGTCAAGCCTGCGGCAGGTGTTGCCGGGCATGACCTATGAGCTCCCACCCAAGCAGGAAAAGACCGATCCGCTGACATTGACGCGTGAGACGTTTGCTGCGCTGTATGCCGTCGCACCGCGGGAACGTGCTCTGGACAAGTGGATCACGGCAAGCTTTCTCGGCATTTCGGCATCGGTTGCAAGAGAGATCGCCTACCGTGCGGCAAATAAGAGCGATGCCATGGTTGGCGACGCAGATGCGGAGGCGGTGTCCAACGCATTTTTTGCGGTGATCGACACGATCCAAACCAACACCTACACCCCCTGCATGATTCTTGACCGCGGCAAACCGATCGAATATGCCTTTTGCGATCTGACACATTACGGTGAAAGCCTTGAAAGACAGTATTTTGAGAGTGCGGGACAGCTTCTCGACGCGTTTTTCCATACGCGTGACCGCGAGCAGCATATCAAACAGCGTGCCGCCGATATTTTACGAATCCTTACCAATGCCGACGCTCGAATCCGCAAAAAGCTTGCGCTCCAACGCGCCGAGCTTGCCGATTGCGAGCGCGGAGAGGAATATAAAAAGTTTGCCGATCTGATCACGGCAAATCTTTACCAGCTGACACGCGGTATGTCGCGCGCGGAGCTGATCGATTATGAGGATTATCACGAGGACGGCACCTTTGGAACGGTAACGATCACGCTTGACAGCCGCCTGTCACCTGCCGCCAACGCGCAACGCTACTACAAGCGCTACAATAAGTCCAAAACCGCGCGGATTGAGCTGACTCGACAGATCGATCTTGGGGAAGCCGAGCTTGCTTATATCGACTCGGTGTTTGACTCTCTTTCCCATGCCGAAACCGCCGCCGATCTTGCCGAGATCCGCGACGAGCTTTATCGTTCGGGCTATGCGTCCCGTATGAAAAACTACGCGCTCTCCCGTAAGCCGAGCACGCCTACCGTGGCGCGTTTTCGCACAACGGGCGGCTTTTTGGTGCTTTGCGGAAAAAATAACCTGCAAAATGAATACATCACGCACAAGCTGGCGGAAAAGAATGACTATTGGTTTCACGTCAAGAATCTGCCCGGCTCGCACACTGTGATGGTATGTAACGGTGAGGAGCCCGACGTGCGTGATTTCACCGATGCCGCCGAAATTGCCGCGTTCTTTTCGAAGGGAGCGGACGCGACAAACGTTGAAGTTGACTATACCTTGGTGCGCCACGTGAAAAAGCCCGCGGGTACAAAGCCCGGCTTTGTGATCTACCACACGAATTGGTCCTGTGTTGTGACGCCGAATGAAGAACGCGTGATGGCAATGCGTGAGAAAAAATGATTTGGAAGGACGGAATACAGTATGAAATATGATATGATCGTAGTTGGTGCGGGACCTGCCGGTATGACGGCGGCTCTCTATGCGCTCCGTGCCGGAAAAAGTCTGCTTTTAATCGAGGGGCAAGCCTACGGCGGACAGATCGTGCAATCCCAAAAGGTGGAAAATTACCCCGGTGCGCCCGACATAAGCGGTTGGGAGCTTGCCGAGCAGATGATGAATCAGATTCGCGCGCTTGGGGTGAAGCTGGTTGCGGGGAACGTAACGGGGATCGAAAAGAACGCGGACGGCGACTTTTTGGTCAAGACCGACGCGGATTCCTACGAGGCTCGCACTGTGATCCTTGCCACGGGTGTTGGACACCGCAAGCTTGGGGTTGCGGGTGAGGAAGCGTTGATCGGACGCGGCGTGTCGTTTTGTGCCACCTGTGACGGCATGTTTTTCCGCCGTCGGGAGGTTGCGGTTGTAGGCGGCGGCAATACCGCCGTGCAGGACGCGCTGGTGCTGTCCGAATTGTGCGCAAAGGTCTACCTGATCCACCGCCGCGACGGTTTTCGTGCCGAGGAGCGGTTGATGGAGCGCTTGCGGAATACCGAAAACGTCACGCTTCTTACCAATACGGTAGTGAGTGAAATGAAGGGGGACGGGCGACTCGAATCCTTGCTTTTGCGCAACGTCAAAACCGATGCGACGCGTGAGCTTTTCGTGGCAGGCGTGTTTGAGGCGGTTGGAAATTTGCCGCGTAATGCCGCTTTCTCCGATCTTGTTGCGCTGGATCCCGACGGTTATATCGTCACCGATCGCGATTGCCGTACCTCGTGCGAAGGGATTTTCGCGGCGGGAGATTGTTGCCAAAAAGCCGTGCGACAGTTGACCACTGCCACCGCCGACGGTACCGTTGCCGCACTCTCGGCTATAGAATATCTTGGATAATTTTTTATATGAAAAAAGGGGATGTCGACCAAATGCACCGTTGCATTTGAGACACCCCTTTTTTCCATACCTTTGTCTTTTTCAAGAACCTTTCAAAGAAGGAAATCTGCGATTTTTGTAATTTGATCTTTGCTGCATTGTATCTTCTTATTTCACGGACAGCACGTCGGGAGAGATTCCCGCAAGTGTCATTTCCATGTCCGCTTTTTGGAGTCTTTGCCCGTTCAGGGTGATGCCCTCCACAACGATATTGCGGTATTCGGTGGTCGGAATGCTGTTTTCTACGTATAAACGAACACATTGGGTTCCCTTGCTTTGCAGAAGTGCGTCGTCGCAGTAGACCGTGATATCCTTTGCTGTGACGCCGCAAACGCTTGCATAGCGTGGGTCGCCTTCCGGATAGACGCGTTTTTCCTTTTCGAGGTTCAAAAAGGCGTATGCTTCGCGAAAACGGCGGTTTCGAATGTTGAGAATATAAGCAATTTCAACTTCCTTCTGTCTGGAATAGACCTCGTCGTCCGAGCGTTGCATTTGCGGACGGGTATAGAAGCTTTCCAGCTCCACGCGAATGTTTTCAAACGTGATATCCCGCACAAGGGCATAGTCGCCGTTCTGAATATCGCATGCGGTATTGCCCGCACGCAGAAGATCACAGTCACGGAAGACGATCCTTGCGTATTCGGGAGCCGCCGTTTCCAGTCCGATCTCGCATGTTTTGCCCCAATCGCACCAGAGCACACAATGCTCGACCAAAATGTCGCGGTTGCTCTCGAAGTCATAGCGGTCGACGCCCTTGACGGTCACCGTATCGTCAAAGGAATGTACAAAGCAGTTTCTGACCGTCACCCTCGCGCAGTTGACGATATCGATGCCGTCGGTGTTGTAGCGCCACTGACCAAACACGTTGACGCCGTCGATCAAAACGTCAAAGCAATGGAAGAGGTTGACGCACCAGATGGCGGAATTGACAACTCCCACGCCCTCGATGCGCAGATTCTTGCAGTCGTAGAACTTGAGGTTTCCGTTTGCGTACGGCTCATAACAAGGCTCCGAGATGCGTTCCTCGCCGCTATCGTCGAGGATACCGTTGCCATAGATGTGGATATTCTCGGCATTTTCCGCATAGATGCAACCGTAAACCAGCGCGTCCTTGTCAACGTATACGCTTTCGTTGGAATGCAGTACGATTTTTCCGGGGAAATGCACTCCCTTGCCGAAATAATGCGTCACGTGTTCGGGATCGGCGCAGGGGCGCGGCTTGTTGTGAAAGATATAGAGCAGACCGTGGTAATCGTTGATCTCCAGCACGTATCCGCCGTTTTCGGGGATCGTAAACACGATCCTGCCGCCAACCGTGCGCGGCTCGACTCCCTTGGAATAGGGCTTGATCATCACTCTGCCGTCGGCGGACTTCGTCAGCGGTTCCACCTCTAGCGTTACCGCCTCGTCTGCAACCAGATTGATATAGGACACCACCTCGCTCTGCTCCACGGGGCGCTGATGCCCGGGCCACCAGGTGTTAAAGGGGTATTTTGAGATGCGGCAGGTATAAACGGGGATCTCCGCATCTCCCGCAAACACCTTGTAGTCCGCAGAGCGCTGTACTTCGATCGGGAATTGTGATTTCGTCCATTCGTGATAAAATTCGGAATAAGAAAACATAATGCCTCCTCTGTTTTACACCGTGTGTTTTTATTTGTCCACTCGGTAGAAATAAATTTTTGCCACGCGGTGCTCGGGGATCGTCAGGTGCAAGCCACACTCGGCAAGCTCTGCGCCCGAAACCGTGAATGCACCGCCGTCGATGTCGGTAAAACGATAGGTCTTGGTGGAATCGATCCGACGCAAAGGCAAATACGCCTCGGTGTAGAGGCTTTCGGCGCGCTTGAACACCTGCACCATGCCGTCCTGCGATTCGGGGCGATTCCATTGAACGGCGCACCACGCGGTGTTGTCCTTGACGGGTGCTGTTAAATGATAGAGATCCCCATCGAAATAGGGCCGCACGCGAAGAAATTCCTTGCACCGATCACGGAACCACTGCACCTGTGCCATATCGCTCCCGAAATGCTCGGTGTCGGAATAGGCGTAGTTGGTGGAAAGTCCCGTTGCGTAGGCACTGCGCATGCGGTAGGTATCGTAAAGTCTGCCGCAGCCCGTACCCGTGTAGGGAAGCCAGAGTGAAAAGTTCATGTTGTGGAGCTGTGCGATCTCGGGGGTGGGGTCGGCGGGGCATTGCGCATCGCTTCGCCAAAGGGGGAAGCTGCGCTTGGCGGTTTCCATATAAAAATGAGAGACGTGGATTCTGTTTGAGAAATTCCATGTTCAGCGGTCCTTTCTGTTTGGAAAAAATGTCAGAGAAGCAAAAGTGTACCGATGAAGCAGAGCGCAATGCTCAGAATCAGATTGCGGGAGAGCTTTTCGCGAAAGGCGATCACTCCCACGATCGCCGAAAAGATAATGCTGCCGCCCGTGATAAAGGGGTAGAGCAGGGTTGCGGGGAGATTTGCGGCACCGGTGAGCTGAAGCAGATAGGATCCGCCCGAAAGTACGGTTGAGAGCACGATCAAGGGCAAAACCTGCAAGAGGCGCGGTTTGAGTACCTCCTCCTTTCCGCTTTTGCGATCACGCAGGGAGAGAACGGTGTAGGCAATTCCGGCCAAGAAAAACTTGATGATTCCGGTCAGCAGCACAAACTCGGTGGTGTTCACGGTGGGCTGCGTTGCCTCGATTTGGTGAAGCTTGGAGAAAACGCTGACAAAGCCGTTGAGGAAAAAGACGGTGATACACATCAGAAGAACCGTACGCCCGATTCGATGCCCCTTTTGCGGGAGGTTCGAGCATGCAACGGCAAAGATCAGCAGGGCAAGACCGACGGTGCGCAGGATCGAAAAGGGCTCGTCAAGAAAGAGCAGCCCCCACACGTAGGGGATCACCATACCGCCAACCATCAGAAAGAGCGTGTAGAGCGCCATGCTTCCCGATTTGAGGATCCGGAAACCGAAAAAGCTGTAGGACATTCCGATCACCGAGATCATAACAGCCATTGCAAGTGAGAAAGGGGAAACATGAAAGGCAAAGCCGTTCATGCCCCAGAAGATCAAGGCGGTAAAAAAACCGAGCAGGGCATTGAAGAAAAAGCCTGCCTTGAGCGAGGTTCCCGCCCGCTTTTGATAGAGCTTGCTCAACGCAAAATCAAATGCCAATAAAATGGCGGCAATCACTAACATCAAATAATCCTTCATGTACATCACAGGGGCGGAGGCACCGTCCCCTTTCCTTTGTTTTTTTCATTATATCACATTTTTTCCTGCTTTTCTATTGACTTTTCACCGAAAAACGTGGTATAATCACCAAAAGAAGCCTTCCAAAAACGAGAAAGGAGAGCGGGCATGGATCTGATACAAAAGCGCTCCATTGATCATGAGGCGGTTTTACCGTTTCATATGCAAATATCCTATGCGGAGGTCAGTCGGGATGTCTCCTACAATCAAACCGATTCCCACGTACACCCCGAATGTGAGATCTATATCAACTTAACGGGTGACGTATCTTTTATGGTGGAGAAGCGCATTTATCCTATTTTCCCGGGGAGCATTGTAATTACGCGCCCATTTGAATATCACCACTGTATTTATCATGGGGATAGCCTGCACAGTCACTTTTGGATTCTTTTTTCGGCAAATGGAAACGAGCATCTTTTTCCGCGCTTTTTTAACCGCGCGGCAGGCGAAAACAATCTGCTCACCCTGCCCGCCGACCGCCAGAAAGAGCTTTTTGCGCTCTGTCATAAAATGGTGGACTGTGAGGAGGGCGCGATCGGCCGTCAATATCGCTTTTTCAAGCTGATGCATCTGCTTGAGGACGCGGACGTCTTTGCACCTTCGGTCGGTGCGTACCCACAGGACGTCGTTTTTGCGTTGGAGTATCTCGATCTTCATTATGCCGATGCGCTCACGGTTTCGGAGCTTGCGCGGCAGGCACACGTGAGTGTGAACACCTTGGAGCGGCATTTTTCCGACGTGCTTCACATGTCACCTACCGTCTACTTGCGAAAAAAACGCCTTGGTGTGGCGGCGGAGCTGCTCTACGGCGGCGCGTCGGTTATGGAGGCATGCGAGGCGAGCGGCTTTGCGGATTATTCCAATTTTATCGCGCTGTTTAAAAAAGCGTACGGCATTACACCGCTTCAATACAAGCGACGGGGATAAAAACTGCTTTTTTTGATGCCTTGATAAGATTTTTGCATGGTGGGCTTGACTTTTCGGTTTTATGAGGGTATAATATATAAGTTAAAATTTTTTGAAAAGGAATGATTTTTGAATGACAAAAATTGATATTTTTTCGGGTTTTCTCGGTGGGGGTAAGATCATGCTGATCAAGAAGCTGCTCAAAGAAGCCTATGCGGGCGAGAAGCTGGTGCTGATCGAGAATGAATTTGGTGAGATCGGCATTGACGGCGGTTTTATGCAGGACGCGGGAATTGAGGTTACCGAAATGAACAGCGGCTGCATTTGTTGCTCGCTGGTTGGTGATTTTTCCAAGGCACTGAGCAAGGTCTTGAATGAATTCCACCCCGACCGTATCCTGATCGAGCCGTCGGGTGTCGGCAAGCTTTCGGATATTATCCGTGCTGTGCAGGGGCTACAGGCAGAGGACGTTTTGCTCAACGGCTTTACCACCGTGGCGGACGTGAAAAAGTGCAAGATGTATATGAAGAACTTTGGCGAGTTCTTCAATGACCAAATTGAAAACGCGGGCTGCATCGTGCTGTCTCACACCCAAAGTGCCTCGGCGGAAAAAATTGCCGAAACGGTCGCGCTTCTCCGTGAGCATAACGCAACGGCAACCATTGTGACCACACCGTGGGAGGAGCTCGACGGAACACAGCTTCTGGCGGCAATGGAACGCCGCGACACCATTGAGGAGGAGCTCGCGCGTCTTGCAAAGGCGGCAGAGCATCACCATCATCGCCACGACGAGGACGAGTGCGACGATCCCGATTGTGCTTGCCACCATCACCATGATCACGACGAGCATGAGCATGAGCACGAACACGAGCACCACCATCATCACCACGATGAGGACGAGTGCGACGATCCCGATTGTGCTTGCCACCATCACCATGATCACGACGAGCATGCGCATGAGCACGAACACGAGCATCACCATCATCATCACGATGAGGACGAGTGCGACGATCCCAATTGTGCCTGCCACCATCACCATGATCACGACGAGCATGAGCACGAACACGAGCATCACCATCATCACCACGATGAGGACGAGTGCGACGATCCCAATTGTGCCTGCCATCACCACCATCACCACCACCATGCCGACGATGTGTTCGTAAGCTGGGGCGTGGAAACGACAAAGAAGTTTGCCCGCGAGGAGCTGGAGCGCATTCTTGAGGCATTGGTTGAGGAAAAGACCTACGGCACGGTTCTGCGTGCAAAGGGGATTGTTGCCTGCGAGTGCGGCAAATGGCTGCATTTTGACTACGTTCCCGGAGAGGGCGACGTACGTGTCGGCTCGGCGGCGGTGATCGGCAGACTTTGCGTGATTGGCTCGCACCTGAACAAAGCCGAGCTGGCAAAGCTTTTCGGTGTTTGATGAAAGAGGACTGAGAATATGGCTGCCAAATTACCCGTATATCTTTTCACCGGCTTTTTGGAGGGCGGAAAAACCCACATCATTCAGGAGTCGATGGAGGATCAGAAATTCAATTCCGGTGAAAAAACGCTGATCATTCAATGCGAGGAAGGGGTAGATGAGCTGGATCTGTCCCGCTTCTGGGGTCAAAACGTTTATCTGGAGCGCATTGAGGACGAGGCGGATTTCACCAAGGAAACGCTTACCGCGCTTGCGAAAAAACACAAGCTCGACCGCGTGATCATCGAGTACAACGGTATGTGGATGCTCAGCACACTCTATGAAAATCTGCCCGATAATTGGGCGGTGTATCAGGAGATGATGTTTGCGGATGCCAATACCTTCCTTTCCTACAACGCCAATATGCGTCAGCTGATGGTTGACAAGCTGCAGGGCTGTGAGATGCTTGTTCTCAATCGCACCCCCGAGGGAATTGACAAGGACGAGATCCACAAGGTCGTGCGCGGTGTTTCCCGCAGTGCCGCCATTACCTACGATTATCCCGACGGACACGTGGAATACGACGACATCGAAGATCCTCTGCCGTATGATCTGGATGCCGACGTGGTAAACATTGCGGATCAGGACTATGCCGTATTCTATCGCGATCTTTCCGAGGATATGAGCAAATACGCCGGAAAAACGATCCGTTTCAAGGGAATTGTGGCGCGTGACGGCGCGAACATTCTCGCGGGCAGACACGTAATGACCTGCTGTGCCGATGATATCGCGTATCATCCGCTGGTTTGTATCTTCCGTGAATCCACCTCACTCAAAACACGCGATTGGGTCACGCTCACGGGCAAGATCCGTGTGGAGAAGCATAAGCTCTACCGCGGCATGGGCCCCGTGCTTTACGTGGAATCCACCGAGTTTGCCGTAAAGCCCGCGCAGGAGGTTGCAACCTTTTATTAAGGTATTCTCGCATAAGTGCGTTTTTTTGCCGAAAAGCGAATGAATTTTTCGTGAAGCCACTTGTGTCGGATGCCGTGCGGTGCTATACTGTTGTTTGGAAACAAAACGAAACGGAGAAACAAGATTGAAGGAAAAAACGCAAAAAAAAGCCTATCGAAAGGGGCGCGTGGTCCTTTGGAGTGTGGTTTTCGGCATTCTGTTTTTGCTTGGAATGACCGTAACCGTACTCTCGCTGTGGTATCGCGTGACCTACGATCTGGAATTTAAAGAGCTGTTATATACGCTGGCATCGCCCTTGAAGGGAACCGGGCAGAGCACGATCTCATTGATCCTGTGCTCTTGCCTGCCTTGGGTTTGCGGCGCGGCAGTGATCTATATAGCCTTTGCCGTCTGCCTCTCCCCCAAGGGATGGTCCTACCGTCTCTGCCGCCGCGTCGGCGCGATCCTCTGTGTTCTGATCCTCCTTGGCTCCCTCGTGCTTGCGCTGTTTGCCTTCCGCATTCCTGCGTATCTCAAGGCGCTTCACGAGAAAACGCGGATCTACGAGGATTATTACGTGGATCCCGATCACGTTGCGATCACGGCGGATGGAAAAACGAAAAATCTGATCTATATTTACGTTGAAAGCATGGAAACGACCTATGCGTCGGTTGCGGACGGCGGCTCACAGCCCGTCTACAACTATATGCCAAAGCTGACCGCGCTTGCAAAGGAGCACATCAGCTTTACCGACAAAACCGACGGCTCATTAGGCGGCTTTCATACGCCAAACGGCACCACGTGGACTATGGCGGCGCTTCTTTCCACCACGTCGGGAATCCCGTTTTCCTTCCCGGTTGGAGAAAACGGACACAATTCCATGTCGGATCGGGAGCAATTTGCCACGGGGCTTACAACGCTTGGTGATATTCTTCGGGACAAGGGCTACCGTCAGGAATTCCTCTGCGGTTCCAATGCGGTCTTCGGAGGACGCAAAAGCTATTTTGAGCAGCACGGCAATTACGAGATCTTCGATTTATATACGGCACGCGAGGAAGGCTATATTCCAAAGGATTATTACGTTTGGTGGGGCTATGAGGATCGGATCCTCTTTGATATTGCCAAGGACGAGCTTAACGAGCTTGCCGCGGGCGATCAGCCCTTTAATTTCACGATGCTCACGGTGGACACGCACCATGTGGACGGCTACGTCTGCTCGGTTTGTGACAATACCTACGAGGGGCAGCTACCAAACGTGGTTGCCTGCACCGACCGCTTGGTAACAGAATTTGTCGAATGGTGTAAGACGCAGGATTTCTATGAAGATTCCGTCATTGTGATCACGGGAGACCATCCGCGCATGGATACCACGCTGGTTTCCGATACGAGCTATTATAACCGCACGATCTACAACTGCATTCTCAATTCCGCCGTAGAGCCCTTGAGCTCCACGAAGGGGCGGGTTTGGACGAGCTTTGATATGTTCCCAACCACACTTGCCGCAATGGGCTTTGCAATTGAAGGGAACCGCTTGGGACTTGGTGTCAATATGTTTTCCGCCGAGGCAACGCTTGCCGAGCAGCTTGGATATGCCTATCTCAATGCCGAGGTGAATAAGTTCTCGGATTATTATATTCGCGCGTTTTCATAATCAAAAAGAGGAGCCAAATGCTTTTTGGCTCCTCTTTTTGATTGTTTTTTCGTTCAAAGCTTGGAATATCCAAAGCTGTTTACGAGCGCATCGATCCGTTTGCCTTCGCGGCAGAAAGGACATTCATGCGAAGGATAGGATGCATAACCGTCCAGATCCTTTGTATCAAATACCGAGCGGACCTCATATCCCATGCATTCGTCAACCGTGGAGAAGATCGAGGAAACGCCCACAACCGTACCGTTATAGTATTTGATCGCCTCGATCGCCGCGCCGGCAGTGTAGCCCGTGGTTACCGATGCGGCAAGAATTAAAACGTGCTTGCCTTGGATCATGGGAACCATGTTGTCGCGGAAGATCAACTGACTGCCCGAGGTATGCTCGGGGGTTACGATATAGATCGTTTGGTGCGCGTTGAGGTTTACGTAATCTCCGCGCGTCAGCTCCTCCGCCAAACAGGTTCCGATCACCTCGGTGCCGTCAAGGCAGAGAATGGTGTCCACAACGGTGTTGAACTTATAGTAGGAAACCAGCTCCTTTGCCACCGCGGCTGCCTCAGAAAGACGGGTTTTCTGCGTGGTAACGTCAATATAATAATTGATGTGGCTGTGGCTGGTTGCAAAATGTCCGGGCGAGACGCGCAGGAACAGGTTTTTTTGTTTTGTGCGAATTTTATAGCTGTTAATCGTTGGCATAGGTCATAACCCCCTTTTCTTCTATTATAGCATAGGAAAAAGCCTTTGTCAATCCTTTTTTCTCGGCGGTATACGCGGAGGGAAATGCGCATGATCGGTTGACAAAAGTGCTGAGGTATGATAAAATATAAGGGTAGCGATAAGACAGTATGATATAAGCTTTTCAGAAAATGAGGTGACACGATTGAATATATTGATTGCAGGGTGCGGTCAGGTAGGAGAAACACTCGTAGAGGAGCTCTCTGCCGAGGGGCATGATCTAACCATTTTGGATTCCGATCCGCGTGTGCTTGAGGTCGGTATGGAGCGGTACGACGTGATCGCGTTGCAGGGAAACTGTGCTTCGGTGCAAACGCTTCATCAAGCGGGCATTGAAAAAGCGGATCTTTTGATTGCATGCACAGGAAGCGATGAGTTGAATCTGCTTTGTTGTGTAACGGCACATATTATCAATCCGAATTTGCATACGATCGCGCGTGTGCGCAATCCGGAATATACCGAGCTTGCCTATGAAATGCGCCGCCTATACGGTGTATCCATGACCTTCAACCCCGAAATGCAGGCGGCACTTGAGATCGAGCGGCTTTTGAAGATGCCGGGCTTTCTCAAACGCGAGAGCTTTACAAAGGGACGCGTGGAGATCGTTGAGCTGCGCGTGGATGCCGACAGCAAGATCTGCAATATCCCGTTGAATATCCTTTACAGTATCGTAAAATGTAAGGTGTTGGTCTGCTCGGTCGTGCGCGACGGAAAGGCGATCACGCCGGACGGACAGTTTTGTCTGCAGGCAGGCGACCGTATCTTTGTTACGGCACCCTCCGATAATCTTGCCACGCTTTTGAAGAACCTCGGCATTGTCACCCATAAGGTGCGCCGTGTGATGATCGTGGGAGGCGGAACCCTCTCCTATTATCTTGCCGAACAGCTCAAAACCGCCGCAATGGATATCACGATTCTGGAGTCGAGCCATGAGAGATGCGTGGAGCTTGCGTCGCTTTTGCCCTACGTAAATGTGATCGAGGGCAACGTGCGCGAGCAGAGTTTGCTGGAAAGCGAGGATATTGATTCTGCCGACGCACTCGTGACGCTGACCAACGTGGACGAGCTGAACATGGTGCTCTCACTTTACGGACAGAGCCGCGAGGTGCCGCAGATCGTAACGCGCTTGGATACGCTGGGCGACACGGGAATTGTCGAGAATATGATGATTGGAAGTGTGATCTGTCCGCGCCGCCTTTGCTGTAACAATATCGTACGCTATGTTCGCGCTATGCAGAATCAAGCGGGCGCGGCGGTGATGATCCACTCCATCGCGGACGGAAAAGCCGAGGCAATGGAATTTTTGGTGGACGAGACGACACAGCATTGCGGGGAGCCGCTTCGCAAGATCAGGCTTCGCCGAAACGTGCGTCTTGTCAGCATCACAAATAAGCAGGGAACCGAGATCCCGAACGGCGATTCCTGCTTCGGTCTTGGAGACAGTGTTGTGGTGGTAGCGAGCGGAGATACGGTGATCGGTCAGCTCAATGACATTTTTGAATGATGCGGAGGGCGGTATCCGATGAATTATAAAATGATGAGCCGCTTCCTCTCGCAGATCCTCGCGGTGGAAGCCGTGTTTATGATCCCGTCGTTGGCGATCGGGTTTTACGACCGCACCTATTCCGTTGTGAAAGCCTTTTTGATCAGCATATTGCTCATGCTTGCGGTTGCGGGGCTTTTTGCGCTCTATGGGCGGCGCGCACCGCGCGGCTTTTTTGCAAAGGAGGGCTTGTTCTGTGTTGGAATCAGCTGGATCCTGATGAGTTTGTTTGGGTGCCTGCCGTTTTGCCTTTCGGGGGAGATCCCGCATTTTGTGGACGCTCTTTTCGAAATTGTGTCGGGCTTTACCACAACAGGCGCGTCGGTGGTATCCGACATAGAGGCTCTTTCGCGTGCCACACTCTATTGGCGCAGCTTCAGCCATTGGGTTGGCGGCATGGGTGTGTTGGTCTTTTTGCTGGCGCTGATTCCTGCCGGCGGAAAAAGCGAGGGCTTTACCATGCATCTGCTTCGCGCCGAAAGCCCGGGACCGAACGTTGGAAAGCTGGTTCCCAAAATGCGCCAAACGGCGGCGGTGCTCTACGTTACTTATCTTGCGCTCACGCTGCTGAATCTTGTGTTCCTGCTGATTGGTGACATGCCCTTTTTTGAGGCGCTCTGCACCGCCTTCGGAACTGCCGGAACGGGCGGATTCGGTATTAAAAACGATAGCATGGCGAGCTGTTCCCCCTATTTGCAAAACGTAACAACGGTGTTTATGCTCCTGTTTGGAATCAACTTCGGTTGCTACTATCTTTTACTCCTACGCCGTGTTGCCGACGTATTCGGCGACGAGGAGCTGCGATTGTACGTGGGGATTGTTGTAAGCTCGGTATTGCTGATCTCGCTGAATATCAGAGGCCTTTACGATACGATTTGGGACGCGCTCCGTCACGCGGCGTTCCAGGTTTCGAGTATCATCACGACCACCGGCTTTTCCACCACCGATTTTGATTTGTGGCCGAGCTTTTCCAAGGGAATACTGCTCACCCTGATGATGATTGGTGCCTGTGCCGGCAGTACGGGCGGCGGAATCAAATGCGCGCGCATCCTGCTTTTGATCAAGGGTGTGAAACGAAATATCGCGCAGGTGCTCAATCCGCGCCGTGTTGAGGTCATTCGCATGAACGGCAGAACGGTAGATGAGCGGATCAGCGCGGGCACAAACGCCTATCTGTGCGCCTATGCGCTGATTCTGGTTGTCAGCTTCCTGTTGCTTTCCGCAGACGGTTTTTCGGTAATGACCAATTTCTCGGCTGTACTTGCTTGCTTTAACAATATCGGTCCCGGCTTTGAGGCGGTGGGACCGGCTTGCAATTTTTCATTATACAGTGTGTTTTCCAAGCTTGTCCTGATCGTGGATATGCTTGCGGGACGATTGGAGATCTTTCCGATCCTCGTGCTGTTTTCCGCGCGCACCTGGAAATCGAACCGATAAAATACGTGTGAGGCGCAAATGCAACCCGCATTTGCGCCTCAAGCGTATTTTTTGTGATAATACCGTTATTTATTCTGATTTTCGCGCGGCTTTGGTCAACTGTGACGGTGGCGGTATTCGCTTGGGAGCATGCCCACCGATTTTCGGAACAAACGCGTAAAGTAGGATTGGTTTTCAAAGCCGCACGCTCGACCGATCTCACCGATCTGCATGTTGTTTTCGGCAAGCAGACGCTTGGCGCGCTCACAGCGCACGAGATTGACGTAGGTAACAAAGGTGTGGTCGGTAATGCGTCGAAATTCGCGCGCGAAATAGAACTTGCTCAGCCCTACAAAGGCGGCAACCTCCTCCAGCGGAAGATCGCGGTGGCTCTGCGAGTGAATATAGCCGATCGCTTGCTTGATGCAGGCAAGCAGGTGGGTGTCCGCGCGGACCGGCTCGTCGGGGAGACTGTGCGCGCAACAAAGACGTGCCATGATCTGCAACACGATCGCGCGGATCATTTGCACGCGAAAGGCGGTGCGATAGGGCGGGGAATACTCATCGCGCAGACGTTGCATCAGCTCGGCTAGCTCGGGGTCCTGAAATACGGGCTGAAAACGGATCTGATTGGTGTCAAAATGATTGGTAAGACAAAAGGAACGATCCACAATGAGACAGTGATAGATGAAAAGCGGTGCTTCGGTATGGAAGGAATGGATCGAATTGGCGTTGACCACAAAAAAATCGCCCTCACACACCTCATAGTGATGCGTGTCACACGTGATCACACCGCTTCCTTGCGTAATATACAGGATCTCAATATTTTCGTGCCAATTGGCGTGGATCCGATTGCGGTTCGTCGCGCGCAGGCGTGTGCTTTTATGCAAAATAAAGGGCAGAGTAGGGTCCTTCATGATATGTGTTTCATATGTACTCATACTGACACCTCAAAATAGCAAGATTGTGTTAAAATTCGGCAAAAATGTGGGCTTGACGATTCCTTTTATTTATTATACAATAAAAGAAAGGAAAAAGCAATCTCTTTTGAAAAAAAGAAAGGCAGGTATTTTTTATGTATTCTTTCCCGATCGGCGTTATCATTGATTCTTTCCGTACCGACACGCGCTCCGCGATCCTGCAAGCCGCAAAGCTTGGCGCGCAGGGAATTCAGATGTACAGCAGCAGAGGTGAAAACACCCCGGAGAATTTGACACCGGCAAAGCGCCGCGAGCTTTTGGATTTTGTAAAGTCGAACGGCTTGTGTTTCTCGGCAATCTGCGGCGATCTGGGTCGCGGCTTTGGAAACCGTGAGCTCAATCCTTCTCTGATCGAGCAGTCCAAGCGGATCCTCGATCTGGCAAAGGAGCTGGAAACCGACGTTGTAACCACCCATATCGGTGTGGTTCCCACCGATCCCACGGTGGAGCGTTACGGCATTATGCAGGAGGCTTGCTTTGAGCTGAGCCGCTACGCCGACAGCGTGGGCGCACATTTCGCAATTGAAACGGGTCCCGAACCCGCGGCGGTTCTGAAGACCTTTTTGGACGGACTGCATTCCACCGGTGTTGCGGTCAACCTTGACCCTGCAAATCTTGTAATGGTGGTTGGAGACGATCCCGTGGATGCGGTACACACGCTGAAGGATTATATCGTTCACACGCATGCCAAGGACGGCATCATGCTTGAGCGCACGAATCCCGAATATATTTATCACGTTACGCCGAAGCCCGAAAATATCAAGGACATTACCTTCTTCAAAGAGGTTCCGCTCGGAGAGGGCGGCGTAAACTTTGCGACCTACCTTAAGGCACTTGAGGAGGTCGGGTATCGTGGATTCCTCACGATCGAACGCGAGGCAGGTGCCAATCCAGCGGCAGATATTCTCACCGCGAAAAATCACCTTTTGAACACCATCGCAAACAACTGACCGAAGGGAGCGAGCACATGAAACTTTCTGTGAGTTCCTATTCCTACCGTCAACTGATCCGCGCCGGAAAAATGACCCAGCTTGACGTGATCGCAAAGGCCGCTGAGATGGGCTTTGACGGTGTGGAATTTACCGATCTGCATCCCTTTGAGGGGGCAACGCAGGCAGATCAGATTGCCTACGCCAAGCAGATCCGTGCCGCTGCCGAGGCAGCCGGAATCGAGATCGTGGCATATACCGTCGGTGCAAACCTCTATCAGGGTTCCGAGGAAGCCG
This sequence comes from Oscillospiraceae bacterium, assembly GCA_015063585.1. GTDB lineage: Bacteria > Bacillota > Clostridia > Oscillospirales > CAG-272 > UMGS1865. The sequence goes on along the minus strand of SVTW01000009.1, from coordinate 762 downwards.
ACGACCGTGAGGTGGCGCGATTGAAGGGGCAGGTTGAGGTTGCCGCCGCGCTTGGTACCAAGCTGATGCGACATGACGTATGCAGCTCGGAGCGGGTAAACGGGCGGGTTGTCAGCTTTGCTTCCATGCTGCCAACACTTGCCGCAAACGTGCGCCGCGTGACCGAATATGCCGTCACGCTCGGTATTCGCACCTGTAGCGAGAATCACGGCTTCGTAGCGCAGGACAGCGACCGCGTTGCCGCGCTTTACAATGCTGTAGGACATGAAAATTACGGTCTTTTGGTTGACATCGGAAATTTTGCGTGTGTTGACGAAAGCTCCGCGTATGCGGTTTCCAGGCTGGCGCCCTATGCTTTCCTCGTACACGCAAAGGATTTTCGTGTACGTCCGTATCATGCGCATCCTGCGGAGGGTGAAAAATATATCACCACACGCGGCTGTAACTATTTGTTCGCATGCGCGGTGGGTGAAGGCGATATTCCGGTGGAGCAGTGCGTGGCAATTTTGAAGCGCGCAGGTTACGACGGATATCTTTCGATTGAATATGAAGGGGTTGAGGACTGCATCGCGGGAATCACACGCGGCAGAAACAATCTGAAGCACTATATTGAATGAACAAGAGGCTGCGTCATAGGCGCAGCCTCTGCTCAAAAAAGCCGACGGTAGGCTTTTTTGTAGCGCGGAATTTGCGGTTTTCGACTGCAAAGCAGTCGAAAATTGCGGTGTTTAGCCGCAAAGCAAAAACGTCGGGGGTGAGTAC
>SVTW01000008.1 GCA_015063585.1 Oscillospiraceae bacterium | reverse complement strand
ACCGCAGGTGTTTTGATCTTGTCTGAGATATAGATATTATCCTTTAATTTTTTGGCATCCTTCATTTCGCCAAGCGTAATGAAATAAATGATCGTCAAAGTAAGGATTGTTGCCAATGCTACGATAAGCCATATCACAGAAGCAATATGAAAGAGATTCTCAAGAAGATTGACCTTATAAGTGATCGGGAAATAACTGTTTGCACCCATTACGTAATTCATCATAGTAAGTGCCGAATCGTCGCCTATTTGAACGATAGTTACTGTTTTAGTGGTAAACTTGGATAGCAAAGCCATAATACCGTATTTGCTTGAAATTCCAACGGGAATACACATTCGAACAAATGGCACAAGCCACAGCCAAATGAAAATCCGACGGGGGATTTTTTTGAACAAGCGAAGAAGCAATACAGGTATTGCACAAATCGTTGCGGCGATACTCATATTGAATATCCAATAAAAGATTTCTCCAAGCATGGTATCACCTCTTGTCGATCAATTTTCGAAGCTCTTCGATTTCATCCTTTGTTAGTTTTTCATCTTCTATCAAAGCCGAAAAAAGTGCTTTTCTTGAACCGCCAAAGAGCTTGTCAATCAAGGTCTGCGTTTCGCTTTCACAAACATCTTTTTTAGAGATAAGTGAAATACATATAAAACCGGGATCGGTACGCTTGATATAACCTTTTGCCTCAATTTTCTTAATAACGGTGTACGTGGTGTTCTTATTCCATCCGAATTCCTTATCTGCAAGCATACTTAATTCTTTCGCGCTGATGGGTTCATTTGCCCAAATCAGCTCCATAACCTTTAATTCGCTGTCAAATAATTTTTGCATATTGGTAACCTCCAGACTATTGCTATAGTATATACTATCACAATAGTCTGTGTTTGTCAATAGCTTTTTTAAAATTCGTGGGTTCGGATCCTCTCGAAGAAGGGGCGGATCCGTTTTAGAAGCAACTATTTGTAAACAATTTGTGTCGAACGCAAAAAACCGGAAGAATTTGAAACCCTGTCGTGGGTTCAAGTCCTTCCGGTCGCTTGCGTTCCGTATTCAGTTCTTGAAAAATTTCATTTTCGGCAGTTTGAATCCTTCGACTCGAAGAAAACTCGAAAATGGATCTATGGAAATTCGAAAAAAGTTCGGCGCGAAAAAAGCGGAGAAATCTTTCGAAAGCTCCGCTTTTTTATTATACCACTATTCCTTGAACATTTAACCGTTTCGAGCCAAATCGCGCGTGATTGCGTGGGAACTAATTAATGAAGCATCGCCTTACGGCGATATGATGTTTTTCGCTTCGCTCAAAATGATGTTGCTCCACTTCGTTTCGCAATGATGCGATGTTTGCCTCAAAATGTGGCGAAGCCACGCATCATTCGCGAAGCGAACATCATTAGGCGAAGCCGTCATCATTTGCCGAAGGCAAACATCATTGAAAAAAGCCGTTTGCGAAAGCAAACGGCTTTTTTCTTGGCAGGGGCAGGAGGATTCAGAACCCAAACGTGCGCCCATCACACGTAACATGGAAGCTTTTTTGGGCGCACGTTCTTGGCAAATGCAAGCATTTGCGGGGCTCTTCATCGTGCAAGCTCACTACGAAACAAAAGAACACCAAGCCAAAGGCTTGGTGTTCTTTTGTTTGGCAGGGGCAGGAGGATTCGAACCCGCGACCCACGGTTTTGGAGACCGGTACTCTACCAGCTGAGCTATACCCCTGTGTACAGATCATCTCTGTAACTTTTAGTATTATATCACATCTCTCGCAAAATTGCAATACCTTTTTTGAAAAAAGTTTGGCTTTTTTGCTCGCTTTTGTAACGATCGTCTGTTTTTGGCAGCAATAACAGTGGAAAGGGGACATAGGGAGAATCCTGAATCCCCCCTTATCCTTTGGAGCGCCGCTCCTTTTCCTCAGAGGGGTTGATTCCGAAGTGTGTACGGTAATTGCGCAGGAACGTGGGGTAGCTTCGATAGCCGAACCGCTCGCAGACCTCACCTACCGAGGCACCCTCGCGCAGGCGTTCTCTCGCGGCATACATTTTTTTGATCGCCGCATAGTGCATCAGTCCCGTATTCATGGTGTCGGAAAACAGGTGCGACAGGTGTGTTTCGGAAATAAAAAGCGCGTCGGCTATTTTCGGAACCGAGAGCGGTTCCTCTAGGTGCGCGTTGATATAATCGATTGCGTTTTTCACCAGCGCGGGAACCTTTTTACCCTCGGCGTTCTCTTCGTTTTCAAAAAAGGAGCTGACCAAAATTTCAGTGATGCCTGCCTCCAGCAAGGCTTGCAAAGCCTCCCCCGTGTAGGTTTGCGAATAAAAGGCAAGCTTATAAAAGAGCGAACGCACGCGGTCGTCGGTGACACGGTAATAGCTCTTTCCGCGCTCGATGGGGCGGGGAAGCAGACGCGTGGAAAAGTTGACCACGCAACGCTTGTAGTCGGCGCCTCCTATGTTGCGGATCACGTGGTATTTTCCGGGCGGGATCAGAAACAGCGTATTGGGCTTGCAAGGGTATTCTGCATCCTCAATCAGAAAATCTCCGCGCCCGTGATAAATAAAGAGCATTTCATAGGTGGTGTGAACGTGGCTGAAAAATTGCTTCTGCTCCGAGGCGGGGGTGAGATCCTCGGAATAGCTGATGGTATTGCTTTTATATCCCATGAGAGTTCTCCCAAAGCGTTTTTTTGTACCAAAAGGGGCTCATTTGCGTTCTGCATTTTATATTATATCTCATTTCAGCATAAAATGCAAGATATTATCACATATTTTGATATTGTATTTTATTTTATGCTGTTGTATAATAAGAATGGACTTATCAACACAGAAAGGAATCTTTGATATGAAACCCATCATTTCCGCACAGCTTTTTACTGTTCGAGAGTTTGCAAAAACCGAAGAGGACATTGCCGCAACCCTTCGCCGTGTCCGTGAAAGCGGCTACCGCAACGTGCAGATCTCGGCACTCGGCCCCTATCGCGTGGATTTTATGCGCGAGGAGCTTGCCAAGAACGGCTTGACCGTTTGTGCCACGCATACCCCCTATGAGCGTCTGATCAACGAGACCGATGCCGTGATCGAGGAGCACTTGGCTCTCGGAATCCCCTACGTTGGCTTGGGCATGCGGAAATTTGCGGTTGAGGCCGACGTTTACACGTTTTTGAACGAGATCCTGCCCGTTGCGCGCAAGATCCGTGATAAAGGGCTGTGGTTTGTGTATCATAACCATCACCATGAATTTGCGCCTCTTGAAACGGGACGTATCCCGATGGAGATCCTTTTGGAGAACACAGAGCCCTCGCTGTTCGGTCTGCTTGTGGACGTGCATTGGCTTGTTGCGGCAGGTGTTTCGCCTACCGCCTTCCTCAAGCGGCATGCCGACCGCATCCGTGTGATCCATCTCAAGGATTTCGCGCTGGATTCCGAGCGCAACCGTATCTTCGCGCCCGTTGGATCGGGCAATATGGATTTTGAGGAGATCCTGAAGGTTGCTACCGAGATCGGTGTGGAATATGCCGCTGTGGAGCAGGATAAGTGCTACGGCGAGGATCCCTTTGCTTGTTTGGAAAAGAGCCTGCGTTACGTGCGCGGACTCGGCTATGAGGAATAAAGGAGAACAGACTATGAAACTTCAGCTTTGCGCGTTTGCCGATGAGGCGTCCCCCAATCTGTCCGAACAGATCGCCGCGCTCAACCGCCATGGCATTCCCTTTATCGAGCTGCGCGGTGTGAACGGGAAAAATGTAAGCAAATGCACGCCCGAGGAGGCGGTGGAATGGAAGCGTGAGCTCGACGAGGGCGGGATCCGTGTTTGGTCGATCGGCTCGCCGGTCGGAAAGGTCTCGCTTGACAAGCCCTTTTCGGAGCATCTTGCGTTGGCGGAAAACGTCTTCCGCATTGCCAACGTGCTCGAATGCGACAAGGTGCGTATGTTCTCCTTCTTTACCTCCAACCCCGACGACGAGGAAACGGTCTACGCAAATCTGACCGCGCTCTGCGAGCTTGCGGCACGCTACGGCATTACACTTTACCACGAAAACGAAAAGGGCATTTGGGGCGATCTGGCACCCAAGTGCGCCAAGATCCTCGACCGCGTTCCCGCACTTCGCTCGGTTTTTGACCCCGCGAACTACGTGCAATGCGGACAGGATATCCCCGAGGCACTCTCGCTTTTGCAGGAACGCACTGCCTACTATCATATCAAGGACGCACTCTATGCCGACGGTGCCGTTGTGCCCGCGGGAGAAGGCGACGGCTGTGTGGAGCAGATGCTGGCGGGCATCACGCGGGACACGGTGCTCACATTGGAGCCTCACCTGAAGGTCTTTGACGGCTATGGCGGAATTGACGATACCGAGCTCAAAAACAAATACGTTTACGCTTCTGCCGAGGAGTCCTTCGCGGCGGCTGTAAATGCTTTGAAGAAGATCTTGAAAAAATTAAATTATACAGAGGAGAATCGGACATGGAAAAAGTAAGATACGGCATTATCGGCGTTGGTAATATGGGATTGATCCACCTGAAGAATTTTTATGCGGGCAAGATCGAAAACGGTGTTTGCACCGCGTTTGCCGATCTCAATCCCGCTAAGATCAAGGCGGCTCTTGAGACCTGCCCCGGCGAATACGAGGTGTTTGAGACGGGCGACGAGCTGATCGACCGTGCCAACGTGGACGCGGTGATCGTTGCCGTTCCGCACTACGACCACCCGAAACTTGCGATCCGTGCCATGAAGCGCGGCTTGCACGTGGTGTGCGAGAAGCCCGCGGGTGTTTATACCAAGCAGGTCAAGGAGATGAACGAGGTTGCAAATTCCTGCAACACGCTCTTTACCATGATGTACAATCAGCGCACCAATCCGCTCTATATCAAGATGCACGATGTGATCGCGTCGGGTGAGCTGGGTGAGATCCGCCGTGTCAACTGGATCATCACCAACTGGTTCCGCACCCAATTCTACTATGATTCCGGCTCGTGGCGCGCAACCTGGAAGGGGGAGGGCGGCGGTGTTCTGATGAACCAGTGCCCCCATCAGCTCGATCTGATGCAGTGGATCTGCGGTATGATGCCCGAAAAGATCCATGCCTTCGGTCATTTCGGAAAGTGGCATAACATTGAAACCGAGGACGACGTAACGGCTTACATGGAATTTCCCAACGGCGCAACGGGCGCGTTTATCACCACCACGGCAGACGCTCCCGGAAGCAACCGCTTTGAGATCACGGCATCGCGCGGACGTATGATCTGCGAGAAGGATACCTTAACGATCGACCGCTTCGATTACGATCTGCAGGAATATCTGAACACTTCGCCCGACGCATTCGCAAAGCCTAAGTTCACCACCGAGGTCGTGGAGCAGTGCAAGGAAAAGAATACCCAGCACGTGGGCATTTTGAATAATTTCTCCAACGCGATCCTTGGGCTGGAGCCGCTTTACGTGGACGGCCGCGAAGGAATCCATTGCGTACAGTTGATCAACGCGATGCTGCTCTCGGCTTTCACCGGAAAGACCGTAACGCTCCCCGTTGACGACGAGGAATACTATGCCGAACTGAGCAAACGTGTTGCCGGCTCTCGCCTCAAAGAGGGCGGCGACAAGCTCATCGACAACTCAATGTCGTTTGGCGGAACGCAGTAATCAAGGCTGACGTGTGATGCGGTTCATCTAAAAAGGTTGAATTGCAAAAGAAAAGGCACCTATGAAATTTCATAAGTGCCTTTCCGTGTTTCTTTTTCTCACGTGTTTTTGGTTCTTTTTCGAATGCAGCAAGCCGCAACGAGGAGCAGGCAAAGCATCGAGACTTCAACCGACGTGCCGGATGCGCACCCAAACATCTCCCGGAGGTCTGTAGGCTTGTTGTCGGTGTTTTGGGAGGTGTCGGTCTTTTCCGCAGACGTGGTTTGCGCGTCGCGGTCGCCGGTCTCGCTGTTGATCCGTGTTTCGGTTTCCGACCCATGATCGGTCTCGCTGTCGGTCTGTGTTTCGGTTTCCGACCCATGATCGGTCTCATTGTCGGACACGGGCTCGGATCCCGATTCTGTGCCCTCATCGCGCGCGGTTTCGGTTACGGATTCCAGCTCGGTTACCGATTCCGTTTCGGTGGTTGTTTCGGATTCGGACTCTGTTTCGGACTCCGTTATGGACTCCGTTTCGGATTCGGTGTCAGACGCGGTTTCTGCATCAAAGCTGCCAAGGATCGTGAGTTGGATCTCATTGCCAAGGCTTGACATGGAGTAGCTGTAAGCTCCGGGAAGCCCGCCAAGTGCCTGATAGAGCGCACCGTGGTTGGTGTTGAGCCATTGCGAAAAATCCGACGCTCCCGTGTATCGGAATGCCGCGCTCCGTGCGCCGTTGCGTACCGCGCCAAAGAGCGCCGCCAGCGATTCGGGCGTGCAGGGGTCGGTTATATTGCCGCCCAAACGGTCAAAATAGCTTTGTCCGCTGTGATTGCAGGAGGGGAGCGAAAAGATCGCAGTGTCCACCACGTGGTCGGTTTCCATTTCGGCAAGGCTGATCTGGAAATACGCGTGGTAAAGCGTGTCGCCCTGGTCGTCCCAGGTCACGTCGGTGTAAACGCAGGTGTTCTCATCCAGCCAAACGAGATTCCACGCATGCGGAATGGATTCACCCGTGGCAGGGTTCCGGCTGCTTCCCGAAACCGTCCATGCCGCAATTCCCGCTTTGCGCAGGAGAAGATGATAAGCGGCGGCATAGCCCGCGCAAACGGCTTTGCCCGAAACAAGCGCTCCGTATGCCGTTTGGTGTTCCCCCACCTTTATATACTCGGTGCGTTTCGCAACGGCATCGTGCAGGTAAAGCGCTTTTGCATGGGTGTCACCGCTCGGCAGATCGGCGAGAATGCGGTCCACCTCGGCATCCAGTGCCGCGCGTGCGGCAACGAGCTCGCTCCCCATGAAGGCATAATTCGGTGAAATACTCACAACGGTGGTTCCCGTGTGTGAGAAGCTGTAGCCGTTGCGCATCCAAAAACACTCGGGATAGTCGCTCAAAAAGAGCGTGACGGCGGCTCTGACTTCCTCCTCTGTAACGCCTTTCTGCGAATCGAGGGAAAGTGTTTCAAGCGGCTGGTTGCGCATCACACCGGAAACGAGCTGATCGTAAACGTAGCGCACGTTTCCCGCGGCGGTGGTATATCCGTAGCGGATCGGTTCGTTCGGCTGCTCGGCAAATGCCATTGTCGGCAGAGCGGCGCAGAGCAGGGCAAAGAGGAGCGTGACGGCAAGGAGCGTCCGATAGCCCCGCGAGCGGTATTTTGGATTCATAAAAATTGTCTCCTTTCCAAAGAGTCAATTTCAGTATATCATATCTTTTTGAAAAAATCAACTGTTTTCCTTTTCTTTTTCGGGAATCCGCGCGGCATCTCCAATGCGCGGCAGTCCCTCAAAAATAACACTGTAGGGAGGTTTTTCAGTGTCACAATTTTTAAACGATGACTTTCTTTTGCACACCCCCACTGCAAAAAAGCTCTATTTCGAGCATGCGGCAGACCTGCCCATCATAGATTACCATTGCCATGTCAGCCCGCGCGAGATCTGGGAGGACAAGCGTTTTTCCAACATCACCGAGGTGTGGCTTGCGGGCGATCACTACAAATGGCGTCTGATGCGTTCCAACGGCGTGGAGGAGCGCTATATCACCGGTGATGCCCCCGCCTATGAGAAATTCTTGAAATTCGCGCAAATGCTCCCGCGCGCAATCGGCAACCCGATGTACCATTGGTGCCATCTGGAGCTGAAAAAATATTTCGGCTATGAGGGGGTGCTGAACGGCGACACCGCACGCGCCGTCTGGGAGCTTTCCGAGAAAAAGCTGCGCGAGGAAAATAGGACGGTTCGCGGCATTATCCGGCAGAGCAACGTGGCGTTCATCGGCACCACCGACGACCCCATTGATTCGCTGGAATATCACAAGCTTCTTGCCAACGATGCGAGCTTTTCCACCGTTGTCGCGCCCTCCTTCCGTCCCGACAAGGCACTGAACATTGATAAGGCGGGCTGGCGCGAATATATCGCCACGCTGTCCGCTGTTTCGGGGATCGAAATTTGCGACCTCGCCTCACTCAAGCGCGCGCTCGGTGTCCGCATCGAATATTTCGCGGCGCACGGTTGCCGCGCGAGTGACCATGGCTTGGATTTTATGGTCTATGCGGAAGCCGACGAGGCGGCGATCAATGCCGTCATCGCGCGTGGGCTTGCGGGCGAGACGGTCTCCTGTGCCGATGCCGAGGCGCTGAAAACCGCGTTGCTTGTTTTTTGCGCGGGAGAGTACGCGAAGCGCGGCTGGGTCATGCAGCTCCATTACAATTGCATTCGCAATCCCAATTCGCAGGCGTTTGAGCGGTTGGGTCCCGACACGGGCTTTGACTGCATCGGACCGAACAACGGAAGCCGCAAGCTGGCGTCCTTGCTTGACCGCCTCAACCGCGAGGGTGCGTTGCCCCGCACGGTGCTCTACAGCCTTGATGCCGCCGACAACGCTTTTCTCGGTTCGCTCATCGGTTCCTTCCAAGGACCCGAAACGGCAGGCAAGCTCCAGCACGGCAGCGCGTGGTGGTTCAACGACCATAAAGCCGGCATGCGCGATCAGCTCATCAGCCTAGCAAATCTCGGTCTGCTCGGCAACTTTATCGGAATGCTCACCGATTCGCGGAGCTTTTTGAGCTATACGCGCCACGAGTATTTCCGCCGCATTCTGTGCGGTCTGATCGGAGAATGGGTCGAGGGCGGGGAATATCCCAATGACCCCGACGCGCTTGCCGATATTGTGCGCGGGATCTGCTATGAGAACGCGAAGCGCTATTTTCAACTGAACTGAGGAGGACATCATATGCCAATGAAAATGACATTCCGCTGGTACGGTGAAGGAAACGACCGCATCAAGCTCTCGGACATCAAACAGATTCCCGGTGTGGACGGTATCGTTTGGGCTCTGCACCACAAGATGCCGGGCGAGGTATGGGAGGTTGAGGAGATTGCCGAGGTCAAGCGTCAGCTGGACGAATACGGCTTCAACATGGACGTGGTGGAGTCGGTCAACGTGCACGACGACATCAAGATCGGTCTGCCCACGCGTGACGGCTATATCGAAAACTATAAGACCACGATCCGCAATCTTTCCCAATTCGGTGTGAAGGTGATCTGCTACAATTTTATGCCGATCTTCGACTGGACGCGAAGCAACCTGTTCCATCCTGTGGGAGACGGCTCGACCGCACTTTTTTATGAAAAGAATATGATTCAGGACGACTACAACGCCATGGCGAAGTATATTCTGGATTTCACCGAAAAATATAACATGTCCTTCCCCGGCTGGGAGCCCGAGAGAATGGCGAAGCTGGACGAGCTTTTCCGTGCTTACGAGGGTGTGGATCATGAAAAGCTTTGGGAAAATCTCAAGTATTTTCTCGAGGCGATCATGCCCACCTGCCGCGAGTGCGACATCAAAATGGCGATCCACATGGACGACCCGCCATGGGATATTTTCGGTTTGCCGCGCCTGCTTGTCAACGAGGAGAACATCGCGCGTTTTTTGAAAATGGTGGACGACGAATACAACTGCCTCACGCTCTGCTCGGGAAGCCTCGGAGCAGATCCCAACAACAACGTAGCCGAGATCGTTCGCAAGCATTGCGACCGAATCGCATTTGCTCATATCAGAAATGTAAAGCACTTTGAAAACGGAGACTTCTCCGAGGCATCGCACCGTGATTGTGACGGTGACACCGGAATTTTGGAGATTCTGAAGGCATATCACGATTGCGGCTATGAGGGCTATATCCGCCCCGACCACGGACGGCACCTTTGGGGGGAGGGCCCCGGCAGCGTACGCCCCGGCTACGGGCTTTACGACCGCGCGCTCGGCATCATGTATATGCTCGGCGTTTGGGACAGCCTTGAAAAATTTGGTCAAAAATAAAACAGACAAGAAAACGGATAAGGAGAAAGAAATATGATACAGCTTCCACTGAACGTAGATTACAGCGGAAAGGTCGTGGTTGTAACCGGTGCGGGCGGACTCATTTGCGGCGCGATGACGAGAGCGTTTGCGCAGTCGGGTGCCAAGGTGGCAGCCCTTGACCTCAACGGTGACGCCGTGAAAAAGCTCGCGGACGAGCTGAAGGCAGAGGGCTTTATTTGCGAGGGGTATGCGGCAAACGTGCTGGAGCCCGAGGCGCTGGAGGAGGTTCACCAAGCGGTGCTGCGTGACCTCGGCACGTGTGACATTCTGGTCAACGGCGCGGGCGGAAACAACCCCAGAGCCACCACCGATAACGAATATCAGCACGAGGCACGCGAGGGCGGAAAGTCCTTCTTTGACCTCGATGCCGCGGGTGTGGATTTCGTGTTCAAGCTCAATTTTCAGGGCACGTTGCTTCCCACACAGGTCTTTGCGAAGGACATGGTTGCCAAAAAAGCCGGTTCCATTCTCAACATTTCCTCGATGAATGCCTACACCCCGCTGACCAAGATCCCCGCGTATTCGGCGGCAAAGGCGGGCATTTCCAACTTTACGCAGTGGCTCGCAACGCATTTTGCGGGCACGGGTATTCGTTGCAACGCGATTGCTCCCGGTTTTCTTGTTTCGGCGCAGAACTACAAGCTCCTCTTTGGGGAGGACGGCACCCCCACCGCGAGAAGCGCAAAAATTCTCAATGGCACGCCGATGAACCGCTACGTGGACGCTTCCGAGCTGCTTGGCGCAACACTTTTCCTCTGTGATGAGCGCTCCGCGTCGGCGATCACGGGTGTTGTTTTGCCCATCGATTGCGGCTTTGCGGCATATTCGGGCGTTTAATTTCGCATCACGTATTGAAAATTCAAAGAAAAAAAGGAGTTTATTGTATGGAAAAGTTTATTCCTGTTGTTGTAATTAAGGAGCTGGGTGAGACCGACCGTATCCTCACGGCGCTGAAGGGCGTTGGCATCCACTGTGCCGAAATCACCTTCCGCACGGCATGTGCGGCAGAGGCAATTGCCTACGCGGTAAAAAATTATCCCGATATGGAGATCGGTGCCGGCACGGTTATCAATGCCGCGCAATGCGAGGCTGCTCTTGCCGCCGGCGCGACCTTTATCGTCTCTCCCGGGCTCTCGCCTGCCGTTGCCGAGATCTGCAACGCGCGCAACGTCCCCTATTATCCCGGCTGTGTGACCCCTACCGAGATCATGGCGGCGCTTGAGCTTGGGATCACAACCGTTAAGTTCTTCCCCGCAAATGTTTACGGCGGACTCAAGGCGCTCAAAGCGCTTTCCGCGCCCTTCCCGCAGATCAAGTTTATTCCCACGGGCGGCGTGGACAGAAGCAACCTGGATGAATTTCTCGCGTTCGATAAGATCGCCGCGATCGGCGGAAGCTTTTTCGTGAAGGAAGCACTTGAAAAAATGGAGGGAAAAGCATGAAAAAAGTTGTTACGTTTGGCGAATTGATGCTCCGTCTCGCGCCCAATGGCTATTACCGGTTCTTTCAAAATGATCAGATGCAGGCAACCTTTGGCGGCGGCGAGGCAAACGTTGCGGTTTCGCTTGCAAACTTTGGCTTGGACAGCGCATACGTAACCAAGCTCCCGAAGCACGCCATTGGTCAGGCGGCGGTCGATTCGCTCCGCTATTTCGGTGTGGATACCTCTAAGGTGGTGCGCGGCGGTGACCGTGTGGGCATCTATTTTCTGGAAAAGGGTGCGTCTCAGCGCGGATCGGTCTGCATTTATGACCGTGCGCATTCGGCAATTGCCGAGGCTGAGCCCGCAGATTTTGATTGGGACAGCATTTTTGAGGGAGCCGATTGGTTCCATTTCACGGGTATCACGCCCGCACTCGGCGGCAATCTTGTAGAGATCTGCAAAGAGGCCTGCCGTGCGGCAAAAGCAAGAGGCGTTCGGGTCTCCTGCGATCTGAACTACCGCGGCAAGCTCTGGACGCGTGAGGCGGCTCGCGCGGCTATGACCGAGCTTTGCGAATACGTAGACGTTTGCATCTCCAACGAAGAGGACGCAAAGGACGTGTTCGGAATTGAGGCAGAGGGAAGTGATATTTACGGCGGCAAGCTCAATCACGAGGGATATAAGTCGGTTGCAAAGCAATTGGCGGATAAATTCGGATTTGAAAAGGTTGCCATTACACTTCGCACATCGATCTCCGCCAATGACAACGACTGGGCGGGCATGCTCTACGACGGCGAAAATTACTGCTTCTCCAAATCCTATCACCTGCACATCGTAGACCGCGTTGGCGGCGGCGATTCCTTTGGTGCGGGTCTGATCTACGCACTCCTCAGCGGCAAGAGCACGCAGGCGGCAATCGAGTTCGCGGTTGCGGCATCGGCACTCAAGCACACCGTGGAGGGAGATTACAACCGTGTGAGCGTTTCCGAGGTCGAAAAGCTCGCGGGCGGCGACGGAAGCGGCAGAGTCCAAAGATAATATAAGAAAACCACGCGATATAATTTACAGGGGGTGCTTTTTGCGAGAAAAGCACCTCTTTTTGTTATGCGGGGAACTTTTGCAAAAGTCCCCCGCGACTTCCTTTTAAAGGCTTTTTCTTTTCCGGAAAGCTACCGGATTCTTCGCACGCTCACGCCCGACAACGCTTTGCGTGTCGCTAAAGTGCTTTGCACTTTTCTGCTCAAGAATGACTCGGAAAAAGAAACATATCTTTTACGGCAGTGCCGGCAGGGTTTATGTTTTCGAAAATCCCCTCTTGGGTCATCCTGAGCGGGGCGGCAGCCGCGAAGGATCTTGAAACATTCTTTTAAAGGCTTTGCCTTTTTCAAAAAAGCAACTCTCATACGGCAAGCCAATGGCGATTTTAAGTAGATTCCTGCCTCAAACAACCCATGGTTGTTTTCGTTGGTTTTGCTCCGTTCGGCATGCCTCACCTACGCAAAACTTCGACTCGGGGCTTCGCCCCTTCGCTCAGGATGACTCGAAAAATGTAATTTTTTCTTTATCGGTAGTGCCGGCAGGGGCTGTTTATACTCTGAACACATACCTTCTTGGGTCATCCTGATGCGTGTAAAAGCGCAAGCGCTTTGGCGAAGGATCTTGAAACATTCTTTTAAAGGCTTTGCTTTTTTAGAAAAGCTACCAGATTCTTCGCACGCTTACGCGGCTCAGAATGACTCGGAAAAAGAAACATATCTTTTACGGCAGTGCCGGCAGGGTCTTGGCGGTGCCTGACGGCAATCGGTAGTACCTGAGTCCTGAGTCGACGCGCACCCCATCACACTATAAAAATTGTTCGGAAAAGTTTTTGGGGTGCAGGGGGCTTTTTTCAAAAAGACCCCGCAAAAACCGCGTCCCCGCAAAAACCGCGTCCCCGCAAAAACCGCGTCCCTGCATAATCGCGTCTCCGCATCCGAAAAAAAACTGCATTTTTTGTAAAAAAAGCAAAGAAAATGAAAATAGTAGGCATTTGATTATTGACAAAAATGATGTTAACATATATAATGTATTTAGTATAATTATTATTAAGGGGTCAGACGGTATGTTAAAGAATTACTACTCCGATCGCTTGGAAGGGAATTTGTACGACGCGTACCTGCTCATGGACGATGCCGTGCGCAACTATCGCGACGATTGCGTGATGTACGGCATTGATCAATCGGGGCTTGAGCGTATCCTCGGCGCCTATGCCTGCGAGAACGCCGATGCCTATTTTTGCGCCCTGCAATTCGTGCGCGGTACGGGCTCGTCTCGCAGTGTGACGGTGCAACTTCGCTATTACGACTGCGATGAGGCGCGCTTCAATCAATGCTTTGATGAGATCCTTACCGAGCTTGACAAAAAAATAAACTCCTATACCACCGATTACGAGGTTGCAAAACTCGTCTACGATTACCTTGCCGAAACGGTCCGCTCGGCGGACGACGCGCAAAACGCCTTTTTGCAGGTCGACCAATCCGACGCCGCGGCGCTTGAGGCATTTGTGCGGGAGCACGGACACGCTTTTTGCGCATACGGAGCGATCGTTGAGAAAAAGGCGGTTTGTATGGGCATGGCGATGGCATACAAAATGCTGTTGGATCATTACCGCGTCGAGGTGGCTTGTGTCAAGGGGCTGTACGGCGAGATCCCGCATATGGTCAACGTAGTGGAGCTCGACGGCGTGCGCTCCTACGTGGATATCACCAAGGGCTTGGCGGATCCAAACATGCCGATGGTGCGGTATGATATGTTCCTTGTATCGACCGAGCGCATCGAGACCTATTTTACCCCCGATGAGGCGTTTGAATGTGTGGACGGGGAGGAGAACTACTTCAAGAAAAACCGATTGGTCTTTCGTGATGCAGCCTCGCTTCGCCGCTATCTTTCCTCGTGCAGCTACCGCCGCGTGGAAGGTAAGTTCCGCTTCCGCTACAGTGGGCGGCATCTGGACGACGATGCCCTGCAAAAGATGCTGGGCGAGATCCTGTCCGAGCGTTGCGGAACCGAATATGAAATTGTTGGATACGTCGTTGAGAACGGCGTTGGAAATTGCTTGATGAAGAGAATGGAGGACTAACAGAGATGGAAGACAAGAGAAGAATGAAATGGCAGGTTGACTTTGATTCGTTTATCAACGTGTTCAGCACGTTTGTGATCGACGGAAACATCGACGACATTCAGCCCCTGATCCAGCCCGACGACAGCTTGGAGTACGTTCGCATGGACGACTACCTGATCCGAACACTGAGCGAGAATCGCGAGACCGATAAAAAGTGCGTGATCGTGTATGATCCCACCGAGTCGGACGACAAGCGCTTTTACATCGCGGGTGAGTTTACCGAAACGATCAAGGAAAGTGACGATCCCGACGCGGAGCCTGAGTATGAGCGCACCTACAGCGATCGGCTGGCACAGCATTTTTGGGAGATCCTTCACGAGGAAGAGCTTGAGGAGCAGATGATCGGGCATAACGCGGGCGGCGCAACGCTCGATATGGCGCGTATTCATTACGCGGTCACCGAAAACGGAAGAATGTCGCCGAGCGAGCTGCTCTCGGCATTCCGCGGCTTCTGGGATACGCTCAACACCGAGGGCGGCTCACGCTCCACGGGCTACGTTTTTGTGATCAAAATGACCTCGCGTCTGCTCTCGCACGGCGCGACCAACGGTTTGGAGAGCGGAGAACTGCTCCTGTTCCGTCAGCTTTTGAACATCTCGCAAAACATCGTTTCCAACCCCGAGCATAAGCTGATCGTGCTGGCAAACAAGGCAACCGATCTGCCGTCGTGGTTTACCGACGACATGCAAAACCCCTTTGTCAAGATGCTCACGGTGGATAAGCCCAACGAGGATAACAAGAAGGCTTTCTTTGACATGATGGTGGAGGAAGGCTGCTTTGGTGAGGAATTCAACCGGAAATACAGCGAGGCGATCGCGCTCCGCGAGGGAGAAACGCTCAACGAGGGCGAGACCGAAACCCCTGCCGAGAAGAAGATCAAGCGCAAGTTCCTGGCATATACCAACGACTTCACCATGAAGAAGCTCCAATACTATCAGGATTATCTCCAACAGGGCAACACGGTTGCCTCGCCCGACGATCTCGGCTATTCGGTGTCGAGCTTTAAGGCGGGTGTGCTTGAGAATCCGTGGGAGCGCGAGGAGAAGGTGCGTGAGATCCTCAACATCACCGAGGTGGTTAAGAAAAAGATCAAGGGTCAGGATCACGCGCTGGAGACCGTTCAGAATATCCTGACGCGTGCCGCCATCGGTCTCGGACGCTTGGATAACCCCAACGCGCCGCGTGTCGTGCTCTTCCTTGCGGGCCCCACCGGTACGGGTAAGACCGAGATCTGTAAGCAGCTTGCCGAGGCAATCTTTGGCAGCGAGGACCGCATGATTCGATTCGATATGTCGGAGTATGGACAGGACCATTCCGACCAGAAGCTGTTCGGAGCGCCTCCCGGATACGTTGGCTATGAGGAGGGCGGTAAGCTGACGAATGCCATGAAGCGAGAGCCCTTCTCGCTGGTGCTGTTCGACGAGATCGAAAAGGCACACGGCTCGATTATGGATAAGTTCTTGCAGATCCTCAGTGACGGTCGTCTCACCGACGGTAAGGGCGAGACGGTCAGCTTCACCGACGCGATCATTGCGTTCACATCGAACGCGGGTGTAACCTCGCCCACGCCCGAAAATGAGAGAGAGGCGCGCGAGATCGAAAAGAAGATGGGCGGCGATCGCCCCGCGGATCGCGAGATCAACATGGAGGCCGTGATCGAGATGGAGGCGGCGGACATGGATCCCGACGAGATCTATGAGCAGGTGCGCTCTTATTTCCGCTATAACGTCAAGCACTATTTCTGCTGCACGCTCGGACGCCCTGAACTTTACGGCCGTATCGAGGATTCGCTCGTTTACTACAATTACATCGGCAGAGATGCGGTTTCGCTGATCTGCGAGGGCAAGGTGCGCGGACTGATCGAGGCGGCGGCTGACAAATATAAGCTTCGTTCGGTTACCTATGACGATGCGGTTTTCGAAAAGATCGTGGAATATTGCCAGACCGAGCGTGTGCGCTCCATGGGTGCGCGCGGTATCGGCAAGGCGGTTGGCGTGGTATTCGAGAGCAGTCTCGCAAACGCGATCAAGCCCTACGTCACCTTCCGCGACGGACATACCCCCGCAGAGCTGCGCGGCAAGTCCATGCACTGCACGGTACGCCCCGATCTGGAAGGCCTTGTAACGGTACATGACCTGATCTGGAGTGTGCGCTGATGGCAAGAAGAAACAGCAAAAGCACCGCGGTTGAAACGGCGGCAAACGGCAGCCGAAACGCCGCGGTGGAAGAAGTCCTGCGAAAAAACGAAGCGCTTTTACAGTTTGGCGCACGGCTTGAGCTGTGCGACGAGTGGGAGAATGCCGCGCGTGTTTACAAGATGTATGTGCGTGATGCGGCAACGATCCCAAGCACGGGAGACGACGCGCTGAAGCTTCTTTACGGAGAGGATGTTTACGATGCCTCGATCCGTACCTATCGCGAGGCGGTGGAATACGCAACCGTTGCAGCGTGCGCGATGCGCATGATGCAGCTTGTGCTCAACCGCTTTTCGGGTCCCGATTGGAACGTCGACTGCCTTGCGACCGGAGTCGATCTTGCCGCCGACGTCTTTTTCAGATGGCTTTCCGGCAAGGGCAGACCGAGCATTCGTGACTGTGAGCCGATCCTTGGCATGACGGCTCTGCTTGAGAAAAACGCAAAAATTAAAATTCAGGTATCGCCGTCGGTAGATGCCCGCTCGCTCGACCGTGTGATCGAGGACGTGGCGAGAGGCTACACGCGATATGATGATAAAAGGTTGTACTGATGAAACTGATTAAAGTCAAATGTCCGAAAAACAAAAAGGTTGAGGTCGAGGAGCTTCCCACACGGGCGGCGCGCTGTCCCGCGCACTGCCCGCTCAAGCAGAAGAACAAGTGCTTCAACAATACCTTTCGCTATAACGCGGTGCTGAGCGATGCGGTCGTTCCCGACATTCCCTACGCGGCAGACGCCACAAGCGCGCAGGCAACCGCAGCCGCAAAGCCGACGGCCGCCGCAAACGCGACCGCCAACGCAAGCGCGGCGGGGGGAACGCGGTCCACACCGCGCACGGCGGCACCGACACGAGGCGGAACACGGAGAGAGGCACCTGTTAGAGGTGCTACACGGAGAGAGGCACCCGTCAGAGGCGGCGCGAGCCGCACGGCGGTTCCTTCCGCGGTGCCCCCCTCTGCGGCAGAGCAAACGCCTGCCACGGCGCAAACGTTCGCGGCAGAGCAAGCGCCCGCGGCATTTTCGTCACGCTTCGGCTACCGCGAGGAGCTTTTTGCGGCAGAGGCGGAAACGGCGGCTCCCGACGTGATCGAAATGGGAGACGTGTTCGGGGATCCCGAGCCTGCCGCACCCGCTGTTGCGGATCCCGTACCGCCGTCTTTTGAGCGTCGGAATAAGACTTTGGACAAATACAATGAGGTGCTTGCCGATGCCGACAGCCTCTTTGCGAGGGTAAAGCGGCGAAATCCCGACGAGCCCTGTTTTGAGGACGGCGCGCTTGTATTTTACGAAGGTGTGCGGGACGGACGTTCGGCAGGCAACGCGCAGGCGGCGTTGCGTCACATTTTCAGCCACTGGTACGTCTCGCGCGTCTTTGGCGAGGACGAGAAAACACTCCGTGAGGATTTTCTCGGCTTGCTCGCGCTCAGAGGATTTCGCAGTTCCGAGGAACAGATCCGCGCGATCTGCGAGGATCCCACGCTTGACGTCAACCATAAATTTTTCCGTCTCTTTTACCGTGTGATCTACCGCAATCAGATCAACGGCTTTTATTGGCACGAGGGCGATTCGATCCACCGCAAGGTGGTGCCGCATTTTACGGATCTGAAGGATTTTTACGATCGCCTTGCCTATGCGCCCGATCCCACCGCGTTTCTGTCGAAGTTTGATAGCTGCATGGATGAGCTGATCACGTTTTTGCGCGCGGGCGAAGATGGGGCGGACAACCGCGAGTGGTTTATGAACACGATCCCGCGCCTTGTGGCAGAGCAAAAAAAGAGCGTTTGCTGTGTGCGGCAATGCCCCGACGGCAAACTGGAGATGATTAACCTCGGGCGGATCTCGGACTTCGTGGGTAGCATGCCAAAGCCCGACACCCTGGAGCGGCTTGAGGAGCGCATAGCTTTCCTGGAGCGCTTTGAGATCACCGCAACCTATCATGTGCGCTTGCGCACCGAGCCGTTGGCGATCAGCCAACGGCTCGGCATGGAGGACGATTCGGTCTACGATTCGGTCGGGCTGACGCACTACGAGACCTCCCAATGCGCCACGGCATATAACAAGTACATCACGTTGCTCAAAGAGTATATCCGCGTGTTCCGTCCCGAGCAGCTCTTCATCGGTGCCTATCGCTTCACCGCGCGGAGCTTCTATACCGAGGTTATGGACATCATCGCAACCGCGGGGGCGCATCTGTCGGAGGAAAACGCCGCCGATGCGGCGGACAGCCGCGGATTTTACCTGCTCAAGAGTCTTTTCGCACGCGGGGTTTTTGAATATTATGAGATGCTTTGCGAGACCGAAAAATTGCAGGCGCTCAAACAGAATTTTATCGAGCACGACAGGATCAGTCTGGAAATGTATTTCCGCTTGGAAAATATCGTGCACACCGTGTATATCAACGGCGGAAAGGTAACGGTTTCGGATTATCTGACCGATCTGATCGGCGACGACGCGCGGGACGACGTTCGCAGACTGACAGCCTACCTGCGCGGGGAGGATCCCGTTTTGCAGGCATATTTCAGGGCAAGGATCTCGCAGAGAGACGAGCGTGAGGCGATGGCAAACATTGAGCGGCTGATCGTGGAAAGTGCTTCAAACGCAAGGCTTTGAGCGGCGCATGAAATTTACGAACCGAATGGAGAGGACAGAATATGAGTTCAATTGATAAAGGTGTTGAGCAGGTTGCCAACCAGCTGAACCGAAACGTGCGCGTGGTCAAGCGCGGCAACACGATTTACGGATACATCGACGGCGAGGTCGTATTCTCGCTTGCCGACCGTTACGGCTACATCAATGCCGGCGAGACGCAGATCGTAAACGAGGGGATCCGTGCCTATGAGGCGCGTCAGCGCGCCTTGCGCGAGGCGGCGGAGGAGCAGAGAAAGCAAATGCTTGAGGCGGAGCGCATTGCCGCGCGCGATGCGGCAAGGGGTGCGATTGCAGAAAAGAGACGCGAGCTGCAGAGTGCTTTGGCACGCAGAGAGAGCGGGATCCGTTCTGTGGACGCGAGCAAGGCGGAGCGCGATCGCGCCGTTACCGCGCTGAAAAAAACGGCGGGCGATTTGGACTTTTCCGCCTTCACACAGCGCAGCGAGGCTTTGGCGCGCGAGCAAAAGGGCTATTGGCAACAGGATGTTGCAACGTGCCGCGAAAAGCTTTCCGAGCTGGATCGGCTTGAAAAGGGCGTGACCGACGGTTTGTCCGCGCAGGAATACCGTTCCCTGCAAGGCAAATGCCGCAAGATCACCTTGGCGGCAAGCCGTCCCACCTCCTCGGAATATGAGAATCAGCAGTTTTTGTCGGACATATCGGCGGTGAGCGAGCGTCTTGCGGAGCTTGGTGCGGTACGCGCGCAGTTTGAGCGTCTGCGTGCCTGCGGCGGCGAGGTGGAGATGATCGCAACCGATGCGATCGCCGAGCTGAGCGGTTGCCGCGTTTCCTCGGGCGAGGACGTGCGCGCGCTTTGCGACCGTTTGCAGGACCGTGCCGAGCGCGCGGCGCAGATCATGGAACGAAGTCGGATCGCCGAGCAGGCGGACGCGCTGTCCGAGCTGCACGGAACGATGGAGGCATGCCGCAAGATCGGGGAGCTTGCCGTTTCGGGAAGCTATACGGCAAACGATTTTCGTGAGACGATCGTGGAGCGTGCCGAGGAGGCTCTGCGCAGTTTCCGTGCGCTGTCCGAGCAGGAGTTTACCACGTGCTCGCGGATCCGTATGGAGCAGGTTTGCGAGCGGTGTGAGGAGATCCTGCACCAAAACTGTGCGGGCGAAAAAGTCCTGCACGAGGTGGAGGCACTTTTGACCGAGTGTGCCGACTATAAGGATGCCGACGAGATGCACCGCCACGAGTTTGAGGAATACCGCGCGTTGGTTGAGGAGCTCAAGAGCTACGGTGTGATGCCGAACGAGATCCCGCGCTACCATGCGGGTGAATATGCCGCCCTCAAGCAGGAGATGACGGCAATGGTGCGCTATCAAAAGCGCGAATATGAAAAATCCCAACTGATCAGTACCGATATGGCGGTCAAAAAGGTCATGGTGGACATGGGCTATGAGGTCTTTTCCACGGTGGGGGACAAGGAGGAGTACGTCCGCGAGACGCTCTTCTGCAAAAAAGGATACAATGGCGTGTTGTGGCAGGTGATCAGCTACGCCAACGGACATGTGCAACGCCGTGTGATCGGTGTCAATAAGGGAGACAGCGAGACCACGGTGGAATACGTCAAGGCGGTTGCCGCCGAGATGGAGCAATCCAACGAGCCGCAGGAATTTCTGGAGCGCTTCCGTGACGCAACGGGCGCGAAGATCAGCGTGAGCGAGGCGGTGGACCACGATTCCGAAAACGTGGACGAAGCCATTCGCGAGAACGGATACCACTACATGAATGCCGAGGTGGCAAAGCTCTACGACGAACGCACCGCCGATCCCACGGCAACCGATCAGCGTGCCGCAAAGGTTGCGGCGCGTGTTCCCGCAAAACGCGCGATCCAAACGGGCGGTGCCGCGATCGGAAGCTCGTCGGGCGCGTTGCGCCGCGCGCAGCAACAGGCAAAGGCAGCGTGCCATGCGCATTGAGCGTGCCGTCAATTATGTGACCGCGCTCGGTCCGGGCAAGCGGCTTTGCGTTTGGGTCAACGGGTGCAGCCGCGGGTGTCCGGGGTGCGTGTCCCCCCGCTTGCAAAAGGCGGATCCCGAAACCGAGGTGGAGATCCCTGCCTACTTTGCCGATTACCGTTTGGACCGCATCGACGGCGTAACGGTATCGGGGGGAGAGCCCTTTGAGCAGGCGGAGGAGCTTGCCGCATTGGTTTGCTATTTTCGGGAACGCGGGGTACGCGATATTCTGGTCTACAGCGGATACACGCTCGACGAGCTGACCGCGCGAAACGATGCGGCAACCAATGCGGCATTGCGCGGCATTTCGGTCTTGATCGACGGACCCTACGTGCGGGAGCTGGATACACAGCAGGGCAACCTTGCGGGCAGCTCCAATCAGAAGATCCATTATTTTGACGCGTCGCTCAGACCTCGCTACGAGGCATACGCCGCACAAGCGAGAACCATGCAAGAAATGACGCTCGGGAATACCCTGCTTGCCGTGGGGATCCCCGACGCCGCATACATAGAAAAATTTAAGAATTCGTAAGGAGAAGATAGCCATGTCCGAATACTATTTTGAGTATCAGGTAAAGCCCTTGAGCGATCCGCTTCGGGTGTGTGAAAACGAAAACGGGCTGCCACGGCTCTATCTGGAGCGCGACTATAAGGACGAAAACGTCAAATACATGCTGTATATGGTGATCCCGCAGTGGGATGCCACGCAAAAGGGTGACAGAAGAACGGCTCCCTTTGATATTGTTTCGCTTTCCTATGACGTACGCGGCATCAGCACCGAGGTGTTTGAGGAGAACGCGCGCATCGAGATCAAAAACCGACGGGTCAACCGCGACGAATATGAGCGTTTGCACGGCTTCCGTCTCCCCTTCGGTTTGGAGGACGAGAACGACTATTCGGGCGTTGGCAGAATCATTTTGCTCAACTCCAAAACGCAGGAAAAAAGCGTTTTGTATTTTGCCGTTAACTTTGCCTTCAAAAAGAAGATCCGCTATTGGATCAAAAACGAGCGGCTTACCATTGAGTGCCGCGATATCCGCGATTCGATCAAGCTCAGGATCTGTTGCTTGCCCGACCGCTACCCTTGTCTGCGAAGCGACCGCGAGTCCACCGACCCCGAAAAGGTTCGTTCCTTTGAGTTCCGCATCGATCCGAGCGGGAAAAAGGTGATCTCGCTTGAGCGGTTCCAAGGAAAGACGCTTTATCTTGCCTTTGATCCCTCCGAACGCGAGGCAGAGAAGTATTATTTGCTGGAATGTCAAGAAAACGATACGCTTGGTGTTGAGACGCGTGATTTTGTGCGCCCTGTGCAAAAACTGTTCTGCCCTTACTGCCACAATGAGCTCGCTTCGAGCGCCGCGTTTGAGAGCGGATATCGCAAGGGCGGCATTGCATGCAACGGCGAGCATCTTCAAAACGACGGAAATCCGCTTGTGATCTTGGACAGCAAATCGCGTACCAAGCCCGCAAAAAATACGATCTATTGCTGTGACGATTTCGGAATTGACGCGGCAGGCGGCAAGAAAAAGTCGGCACGCGATTTCAATGCCAACACCGCGGCGTTTGCACGTGTGCTTCCCGAGGACTTTTTGCGCCACAACCACTTCAAGGTTGCGGTGGTTGGATCGAAGCGCGCGGGCAAGACCACCTTTATCTCGCGTATGTTTGACATCACGGGGCAGGCAAATAATACCGAGCTTGCGTCCAAAATGATGACCAACGCAACGCGCGGGATCTGCTCGCTCGTTCCGTATTCGCTCAAGCGTCTTGAGATCGGCACCGATAGCTGGCATCTCGGACGGAATTCTTGGTATAAGAACAACGAGTTCTATTCGCAGTATTCGATCGACATCGCACAGGGCAACTATCCGAAGCCGACCGATAAGGTCAGCGAGGACGCATTGGAGCAGAAGAAGAATATCTTTAAATACCCCTTTGTTTATGAGGTCGATCGCAGAGATTACGTGTATTTCTACGATATCGCGGGCGAGGATGCCGAGCAATCGGGGAACCGTTTGACCCGCGTGATGGCAAATGCGCCCACGGGCATCTTCTACCTGGTGGACGGCAGAAGCAACGAGGCGGGCAATGACCGCGTGCTGCTCCGTATCAACGAAACGATCCGCGAGAACAAGCTCAACTGCCCGATCGCAGTCATTCTGACCAAGTTTGACATGCTCGAGGACGAATTTGACCCCAACTGCCACTGCCTGCGCTCGGACGTATTCGATCTGATCGGAGACAGCTTTGAGGGCAGTCTTCTGGAGGAACATATCGACCTGGCAAGCGAGGAGATCCACGCGTATCTGCTCAAGCATAAGATCAACCCCAATTTCGGGGAAGGCGCAAACGTGCGCTATTTCGGCGTTTCCTCGTTCTCGGCAAAAGATGCCGTGTTCCATCAGGAGCAGGCAACGGGACGGGCAGAGGTCAACTATCTGAAGCATTCCTGCTCCACAAAACGCATGGAGCTGCCCCTGCTTTGGATGCTCAAGCAATTCGGATGCATTGTGTAAAGGAGGCGGACTATGATTCAATATAAGCACTATCACGATATTGACGAAGGCTATAAGGATCTTCTCAGCCGCGGTGAGACAGCCGAAACGATGTCGGTCTTTTCCACGCTCGGCGCATTCACCCGCAGAGACGCGTCCTGCTTCACCTATTGTCCGATGGGCAACACCGCATATATGCTGCAGGTAACAACGGGTGACGATATCTTTTCGCACGGTTTTGCCGTGGAAATGCGCGAGATGGGGGATACCTATCCCGTGGAATACATCGGACAGCTTGAAACGCGTCTCGGACGCATTGATAAGGATCCCGACGGGGTCCATCTGGCACAGGGGGCGCTTCCGCGCCGTCTTGCCAATTGCAGCTTTACGCTGGCAAGAACCCTCAAACCCATCCTGCCCCAGCTTGTGGAGGCGTTGCTTTATACCGACATGCCCGTGGTGCTGGTTGGCAAGAACACCGAGGAGCTGATCAGCTACGTCAAGCTGACTCTGCGCATGCTCCCGCTGCAATTCGCGCGAACGGTCGGTTTTTCGGTTTGTCCCGCGTCGCTTCCCAGCTTTTTCGGCAACAGCTCCGAGGAATTGGGGCGAGGGGTCCGTTTTGTGGCAACCGATGCCGATATCGTTCCGGTAGACGGCTGGGTGGTGATCCGAGTCGATCAGGCAACACTTGAAAACGAGGATCTCTCCACACTGCATCCCTACTCGCGTATGATCGAGGAGATGGGACGCTATATCACCACCGGCAACGAGAGCCGTGTGACACAGCTTCATAAAAACGTTGCGCCCGCGTTCGCGTCTGACGGCAGCGTCAACCATGAGATGCTCAACTCGATCCTGGTTGCCGCATCCTTTGAAAACAATCGCAATGAAGAAAACGCACGCGCCCTGCTCCGCGCATACCGCGAGGATCGAAGCGGGGTGATCAAATACATGTCGGTGGTAGGGGCTGTGAACCTGCTCTTTGATCGGGAACGCGTCACGCTCTCCGATGAGGAGGAGGCGTTGATCGACTGCGCGCGTCAGGACGAACAGGTCAATCGCCTCATCTGCGATCGTTGCGGCAATTACGCGCTCCAAAAGCTCGCGAAAGGGAAGTCGCTCACCGAGGTGCAAAGTGCCGACGTGCTTGCCTTCCTCAAGGGGCTCAAAAACGAGGAGCTGAGCGAGGAGGGACAGGCGCTCGCGCCGCTCTTCGGTACGCCCACCAACCGCAACAAGGAGGTATTCCGTCTGCTCTGCACCGCGTATGCCGAAACCAAGCGGCAGGCGTATCTCTCGCTGATCTACCGTTACGTTCATATTCAGGATACCTACAACTGCTATCAGCTCTCGCAAGAGGATTTTGACGCCGCGCTCTTTCAGGTTGCGGGCGAATTCGGCAAGCTTGCCGAAAAGCTTTGCGGCACGATCCTGCTCTCCTGCTACCTGCCGAATATCTCGCGGCACAGCACCGAGCATCGCTTGAGTGCGCTCATCGCTTACGTTGGCTCCCAATATAAAACGCCGCTTGCCTGCATGCAGGCTCTGATGTGGATCAAAATTGCCGTGGAGCAATGCGCGAACGAGCTCGGGGTGGATATTTACGGTCCCGAGGATTTCGCGTTCCTTCCCAACCAAACGGTTGCGGCTTTGGTGGATCGCCTCTCGTTTGGCGAGTGCCTGACGCTGATCAATGCCAAGAATCCGAAGGCGAGTGATTACAGCCGTCTCTACATTGAGCTTGTTAAGCGGCTGACCGATTTGGAAACGGCAATTCCGAACATTACGAAGGAGAACATTCGCGAGTACGCCAAGTTCTTCAATCTGCTTGACGTCAGAGAACGTCCAGATGCGATCCGTACGCACATGGCATACATGGAGCGCTCCGGCAAGGTTGGCGACGAGATTGCCGAATACCGCCGCCGCTTCGTTTTGGAAAGCTACTGCAACCTCTCTGCCGCATCGCGCGCGCGGGTGGCGAAACGGGTCGGCGCGAAGGCCGAGAAGACCTATTCCTTTGGCGGCCGCGACGGCACGGGCCCCGATGATATCCGCGATATTTTGGAGGACGAGAATGCCGGCGCGCAGGAGCGTCAGCAGGTGACCGAGGAGGTCATCAATGCCATGAAGGATCGCGGACAGAGCGGAAAGGTAGGACATTCCAACCGTGATTCACGCACGCTTATGCTCTCCTACGGTTTCAGTATCCTTTCGATCCTGCTTGCCGCGGTAATTCTTCTGACACCGCCGATCCTGATCGCGTCCATGCTCGGCACGTCGGTCATCGCGCGTGTGGTCTCTTACCTGAATTGGTATCACCTGGTCGCGATCCTCGGCGTTGGCTTGCTCAATTTCCTCGCCTACTTCATTAGCTGGATCGTTACCAAGCACGACCGTCTCGCGTCGATCAAGCGTTCGATCCGTTTCACGCTTTTGTATGGCTTGCTTCCTGTTTTCCTGTATGCCACGGTCTATCTTTTAACCTATTTCTTCCTGTGAGAGGTGTCATATGCGTAAGAAACAAAAACTTTTGGTCAGCCTGATCCTGCTTGCGGCATTGGCGGTGGGCGGCTCCCTGATGGGTCTGCTCGACGCGATGCGTTTGGGTGTCTCCTTCTTTGAGGAGAAGGTTCACGAGGTCCTGATCTACGACGAGGAAGACTTGATCGAAACGGCTGACTCCTTCTATAACAATATTTACTACCTGAAAGAGGACATCGTGATCAACGATCTGAGCGCACTTGCAAGCCGTGAGCGTCCCTTTATCGGCACCTTTGACGGGCAGGGGCACACGGTCACCTTTTCGGGTAAGACCGCCGATTCGCTCTTTGGATACATTGGCGAGGGCGGCGTTGTGAAAAACCTGCATATTCAGGTTGCGGGCGCAACCTTTGATGAAAAGATGGGCGCGATCCTCGCGCTTGAAAACGCGGGTCAGATCCTCAACTGCAAGGTCACACTGCAAAATTCCACCGTGAGCGCCAAGGGCTCCTATGGCGGCATGGTCGCCTTCAACCGCGGCATCATCAAGAACGCGGTTGCCGACGTTATGATGACCAAACGCTTGCAGGCCGGCGAGACGGAAAACACCCGCCTTTTGGTAACGGGGGCGATCTGCGCTTACAACTACGGCGAGATCTTTTCCTCGGTTGCAACGGTGGTATATGAGAGCTTCCCCGAAGCCGACCGCAACGAGGTGTTCGGAACCACGCAAAACGGCGAGAGCTACATCGGCGCGATCTTTGGAATCAACAACCGCCAGAACGGGATCTCTCACTGTGTCGCATTGGTAGAGGACTCTCTCTATTCATCGGATCAGAAGGCAACGGGAATTACCTTTGCGTTGGATGCGGAGGAGGTATTTGAGGCGGATCGGATCTTCTTTGAACTTGGCTTTGACGAGGAGCTTTGGATCCTGCGTGATACCTCACTTGATTTGGTAAGAGGAGATTAAAATGAGCTCTTTATTTTCGAAAAAAATCGTTATCATTCTGCTGGCAACGCTCATCGGGCTTTCGTTTTGCGGAATGGTAGCGGGCGGCATCTACCTTTACACGTCCTCAATTGCTCCGGGGGACGGTGAAGGGGATCCCGAGTATGAGATTCTTGTGAACGAATACATCGAGATCTTTGCCGACCGAACCTTTCGCCTGACCCCCACCTTGGTGGACGGAGACGGAAACGAGGTCTCGGGCAGATTTATCTATGCGTTTGACAGTGATCGGATCACGATCGACCGTGACGGATACGTAACGGTTGTGAAAAACGTGGGCGGTGAGATCCCGATCAAGATCACCGAGCGGAAAACCGGTGTTGAAAAGAGCATCGTCCTGTGCATCATTTCCGAGCTGGACGGTGTTCTGGAGGTTCGCCTGGACGGTGAACGCGCTTCCGACGGAACGGTTATGCAGATGGGATCCGAGTATGTTTTTGAGGTGATCACACTGCCGAGTACCGTGGAGATCGCCGACTATTTCAAATTCACGGTTACCGATGCGAGCGGAGCCGAAAAGCAGGTGTTCGAGGTATCCGTAGAGGGGAATGAGATCCGCTTGGTTCCCACGGGACTTGGAAGCGGAACCATGTTCTTTGAGCTGGAAAACAAGGATCGAAACGTCAAATTCCGCCAGAGCGTCGCCTTTTCTCTCGCTTTGCCCGACGCAAAGCTGACAGAGAGCGTGCTGGCGGCATCGGAGGAAACACTTTTGGAGCAGTCCGACGTGCAGGCGATCGAACGCTTGGTATTTCCGGAGGACGTCACCGCGCTTTCCTTCGACGGCGTGGAGGCGCTCACGGGGCTCAAAACCGTGGTGTTCCAAGCCGGGGAGCCGGTAAGCGTGGAGAAGCTTTCGCTCGTTTCCGAGGCAACCGTCTTCCGCGTCAACGGTCTTGCACTGTATGAGACCTATGCCGCGTCGGAGGATTGGAAGGATCGGAAGGAGCTGATCTATCCCTATCTTGAAAAAACCGAGGGAATGACCGTGGAGCCGTGGGAGCTCCCCGTTGTGGTGTATCATAATGAGGATACCTACCGTTTGCTCAACGCGGCGGGAGACGGCTCACTTCCTCTGCTGGAAATGTTGGGCGGCACAAAGGTGATCCACACACCTGCCACCGCCGATACCTATACCTACGTGTCGTCGCTTTCCCCCCGCTTGCAGGCGGATACGCGATGCGAGGGCTATTCGGTTCGCGCATACAGCTTTGACGGCTATCGCTTTGCGGGCTGGGCAGATGCCAACGGCGCGGCATTTGACAATGCCGATCTTTCGGCACTTACCGAGGGGATCCACGTTTACGCGCGCTGGACTCCGAACTTCTATACCGTCACGTTGGAGGATTACGTGGAGGGCGCGAGCAATTTGCGCGTGATCCATGGGCAGGCGATCGGTCTGCTTCCCACGCCCGCCAAAAACGGCTGGCGCTTTGTGGGCTGGTATCTGTCGGACAGCTATCTGGAATCCGAGCGCGTGACCGAGGACATCGTTTACCGCTTGACCGACGATCTCACGCTCTACGCAAAATACGAGGCGGATCTGACGCTGCATTATCACGGTGTCGCCGATAACGTCACGCTTCAAAACGTGGTTTACGGCAAGCCGCTCGGCAACGCTCTGCCGCAGGCAGGGCAGGGTGGCTGGAGTTTTGCGGGTTGGTATACCGCAACGACTTATGCCGAGGGTACACGAATCCTACCCGATGACGCGTTTGTTCTGGAGGGGGCGATCGGTGCAACCTCGCTCTCACTTTACGCGATGCTCACGCATACGATCGAGCTTGAGAATTACCACAACGCGATCGGAACCGATGCCTACGCGCCGATCACCGTGGTTTGTCAAAAGACGCTGCAACAGTCGCTTGCCCTGACCGGCAGTGTGCTGCCCGGCGAGGCAGAAGCAAACGGCTGGCACCTGATCGGCTGGACGTCGC
This sequence comes from Oscillospiraceae bacterium, assembly GCA_015063585.1. Lineage (GTDB taxonomy): Bacteria > Bacillota > Clostridia > Oscillospirales > CAG-272 > UMGS1865. Next base: position 29,143 of record SVTW01000008.1, on the reverse strand, counting down.
AGATCTACAGCACGGGCAAGGGCTTTGAAACCGAAGTGCTTGACCCCGTTCTGATCGTGAGCGGTGACGAGGTCTTTACCGTTGGCACGACCAAGCTCTACGCGATCTATGAGTCCACCTTGACCGTCAAGAGCGGAGTCCGCGGAGAAACCGCACTCGGCACGAGAAAGGTGATCTACGGCTGTCGCTTTACGGTCGGAACCTACGATAACGTTGCGGTTCCGGGTTATACCTTTGCCGGTTGGTATCTCAATGCGCGCGGTACCGCGCTCACCGACGGCAAGCCGGTTCTGGCAGGCTACGCAAACGCAACGGTCTATGCCATGTATACGGCAAACCGCTATAGCATCGCTTTTGCGGACCGCAACGGCAACACGCTTTATACGCGCGATTTCTACGACGTTGCGCTGAGTGATGAGGACCATGTTCTCAACAACGGCGCGGACAGCACACTCAACGGCAGACGCATCGAGCTGCCGGGCGTACCCGTTCGTGTCGGCTACAGCGGACAGTGGTATTATAACGGGCAGGCGATCACTCCGATCCAAGAGGACGGTGTGGCGGTCTGGTACGTTCCCGACGGTGTGTTTGAAAACATCACGCTCACCGTGTCCTATACGGCAAACCGTTACAAGGTTCACCTCGATGACCTTGGCACCGGTTCCCAGCTTGCCGATCTGACGGTTGCATACGACAGCGCGTACGGCACGCTTCCCACCCCGAAGGTTCCCACGGGCTATACCTTCGACGGTTGGTATGCCGATCCGGCTTATACCAAGCCCGTGAAGGCCGATACGGTCTACACGCTGGCAGATGACTGCACGCTTTACGCAAAATATTCGATCCGCGTGCTGTTTGTCGACTTTGACGGCAATGAGAATGAGATGTATTTCACCTACGGTCTCCGCGGGGAGATCGGACTCCTTGCCGATGAGGGCGGCTGGCACTTTGACGGCTGGTATAATGCCGATGGAAAGGCACTCACCTTTGACAGCCTTTCCGAAGACGGAAAAGGTGTGATCGACGCCTACAAACAGGCGGATCAAAAATATCTGTCGCGCTGGACGCGCACGATCACGCTGCAAACGGGTACCGGCTTTGGCTTGCCCGACGGCGCGCAAACGCTGACCGTTGTACGCGATCAAACGCTTTCGTCGATCAACGTGGCACTGCCGCTTGATTCCGACCTGATCAAAACAGGCGATGCCGCCGCGTGGAGTCTTGTACGTTGGTATTACCTCCACGACGGAGAGCGGGTAACGGCGACCGTTGGCGATCAGACGCTTGTCAACCTTGTTTCGATCGACTGCCTCTACGCAGAATATCAGTGCAAGGTCAACGTTTCCATTACGCTCCCCTCGGGTACGCCCTGCACTTCGAGCCCCGTGACGCTGATCCTCGGCAACACGGTGTTCGCATCGCTTGATAAAACCTACAAAGACCTCTTTGCCGCAGAACAGGGCAGAGGATACCATCACGTGGGTTGGAAGGTTGGCGATACCGAATACCGTTTCTCCGAAAACGGAAGCTATCCGAGTGATCTGGTTACGGCACCGTTTGGCACGGCGGGTACCGTGACAGCCATTTTTGAGGCAAACCGCTATTCGGTCTCCTACGACGCAAACGGCGGAAAGACCACACCCAAAACAACGACCGCATACTATGGCACAGCCTTCAGGTTGCCCGATGCGATCGAACGCGTTGGCTATCGGTTTGTGGGCTGGAAGCTTGGCGACACCTGCTACGAGGCGGGTGCGTCGGTGCGCGATCTTGCCGTGAGCGGCGAGGTTACGTTGACCGCGCAATGGGAGATCGTAACCTACACCGTTACCTTCACCGATCACACGGGTGAGACCGTTGCGGAGCGCACCTATACGGTTGAGAACCGCACCTTTGATATCCCCGAAACCGTTGCGCGTACGGGATACCTCGTTGCATGGGAGGACTTCGCCTCCAAGCTGGCAAGCGTAAACGAGAACTTTGAGGTCAAGGCGGTATACACACCCATTCGGTTTACCGTAACCTACCATACAAACGGCGGCGACGGCAGCGTTGCATCGCAAACGGTTGCCTACGACAACGCCGAAAAGCTTGTGTTCGCAAACGCGGTCAAGCGTCTCGGCTACACCTTTGAGGGGTGGAAGTACGGCGATGCGATCTACGGCGCAGGCGAGGAGATCCCCAACCTGACGGCGCAGGACGGCGACAGCATAGAGCTGGTGGCACAGTGGAAGGTGATCCTTTATCCGATCACGTATGTCATCGACGGCAAAACGGTTGCCACCTCCACCTATCACGTTGAAATGACCTCCTATCAGCAATTCGATATTCCGCTTCGCCGCGGCTATCGCTCCTATTGGAACTATGACAGTCTCAAATCGCTTTCGTTCGAAACGGTGGAATTTACCGTTGAGGCTGTTTACGTTGCCATTCCCTATACTATTAAATATGTAGCGAACGGAGAGGTCTACAAAAACGTGACCTATACGGTTGAAACCCTTGACGGGGTAGAGGCACCGCACAGCGCACCCGCGAGACTCGGATACCGATTCGAGGCTTGGGAGACCTTTGACAAGGCTACGCTCGGTGACAAGACCCTGCACGCGATCTTCACCCCGATCCAATATACGCTCGTCTTCCAAACCGATGCGGGCGCGGAGCTGAGCTCGATCCTCTTCACGGTAGAGGATGAGTCGATCGCGGCACCCGCGATCCCCGCGCGCACGGGTTACGTCGGCAGCTGGGGGCTTGACCGCACAGAGCTGCTTGACCGCATTGCGGCACTGGAGGGCGAGGAGACCACGCTCGTATGCAAGGCGACCTACACGCCGCGCGTTTACAGCGTTACGGTAGAGAACGGCGAGCAGACCGCCCGCTATTCCTACACCGTAGAGCAGATCGCGGAGGGCACGCTCACGCTGATCCTTCCCGCGCTGAGCGAGGGCTACGGTTACGTTGCAAGCGTTCCCGTTGCTTCCTATAACGCGCAAACGCGCAAGCTTACACTCACGGTGGAACAGCTCACCGATATTACGGTCCGCGGGATTCCGTCCGAAACCCTTTCCTATTCTGTCACGCTGGACTACGGTTATGACTCCATTCTGCAAACCGCGCTCTATGTCGAGGGTGAAACGGTTGTGCTTCCCAAGCTCACGCGTGACGGCTATCAATTCCTCGGCTGGTATCTTGGCGACGAGCCCGTAGATGCCGCAACGCTTCCCGCCGTTTCCGTTACTTTGACGGCAAAATGGCAGGCGATCCAATATACGGTCGTTCTCAAGGGCTATGAGGAATACAACGTCAGCCTTTCCTACGAGCAGGCGCTGTCGCTGATCACCCCCGAAAAAGCGGGTTACCGCTTCCTCGGTTGGTATCTTGGCGAGACACGCTACGAAAGCGGCATGAAGAATCTGACCGTGATCGACGGTGAGATCCTGACCCTGACGCCCGTTTGGGAACCGATCCGTTATACGGTACGCTATGACGTTATGGGCGGAAAGAATCCCCCGCCCGCACAGACTGTTCTCTACGGCTCCACCTTCCACCTCCCTGCAGTACCTGTAAGAGAGGGATATATCTTCCTCGGTTGGAGGATCGGAGAGACGCTCTTTGAGGCTGGAAAGCAGCTGAGCAACCTGACCGAAACCGATCTTGCATGTGTAACGGTTACGGCAGAGTGGCAGGCCATTTCCTACACGGTGATCTTTGAGGACTCGTCGCTGGAGTCACAGAAATGGTTCTATGACCAAACAAACGAGCTGCCCAAGCCCACAAGAGCCAATTATGAGTTCCGCGGTTGGGAATACCTCGGCAAGGTTTACAACAGCGGCGACGCGATGAAGAACCTCAGCGCAACCGACGGCGACACCGTGGTATTCAAGGCACTGTGGAAGCCCAACGCGTATGAAATTCTCTTCCAATACACCTATCTGGGCTCCGAGGAGATGCACCGCGTGAACTTTACCATGGAAGATCTTTTCGTAAACGAGCCCCTGCCGCTTGCCAAGAACGGCTACGCGGTTGGTTGGGAGTGCTACGTACCCGCAATCGGCATCACGGTCCATGAAGTGCAGATCGAGGGCGGTAAGACCCTGATCTATCATCTTGGTGAGAAACGCGCATACCGTGTGTTCGCAGACGACGAGGGCTTTGCGGCACTGCAAGCCGCGGCACCCGCGCTCCCCGCAAAAGAGGGCTATCTGGCTGCATGGGATTACGTGAAGGACGAAAATGGAAACTACAACGCATATCCGAAATACACGTTGCAGAATTCCGAGACCTATCAGCTCACGCTTGATCCGAACGGCGGCACCGTGAAGGATCCCGCGTTCGTATTGACGTTTGAAATGGCATTCGATGCCGACTACACGCTTCCCACCGCAGATGCGATCAGCCGCTTTGGCTACCGCTTCCTGGGTTGGAGTCTGAACGGTGAGCGGATCGAGGGCGAGACCTTCTGCTATCGGCTCGGCGAGGATATTTCCACCGCCGTTACGCTGACAGCGGTTTGGGAGCCGATCCAATACACCATTCTCTTCCGCGGTATGGAGGACATCGAGGTGATCTACACGCTCGACATGCATCCTTCCGAGATCGAGCTGCCCTCGGCGGCATTGATCGCGCAGAGAAGCGGCTACGTCGGACAGTGGCAATTGCCCGCTCTGACGGGAACCGATCTGGTCGTATATCCCACCTACACGCCCGTGATCTTTACGGTTTCCTTTGATCTCGGCGTCGGTGTAACACCGATCGGATCCGTAACGCTCCCCTACGGCTCGGAGTTCTCTCCCGCGCAGGTCGCGCGCGAGGGCTACCGCTTGGTAGGCTGGGAGCTCGACGGAACGGTATTCCGTGCCGATGAGCCGATCGCTTGTCGCTTCAACGTAGCAAACGGAACCGCAGTCACGCTCAAGGCGGTTTGGGAAAAGGCACGCTCGGGCTACACCGCAACCTTCGTTTCGATGGGCGAGGTGATCGCCGAGGTGATCTTTACGCAAAGTGATATCGATCGCGGCTACCTGATCGCTCCCGCACTTCCCACACGCGAGCATTTTGTTGGCACTTGGGAGACCTATACCCTCGGCGCGTCCGACATCACGGTTCGCGCGGTCTGGACTCCCGTTGTCTATGAAATTCGGTTCCTGTCGGATGCAGATCCCGCGGAGGTGCTGGAACGCATCTACGTTACCGATGGAGATCTGCTGACTCTGCCCGTGCTGACCCATCGGGTCGGTTACACGGCAAGCTGGGTCAAGGGAGACGATACCGAATACCGCTTGACCTACACACCTATTTCTTATCAGGTCGAATTTACGACCGAGGGCGGCGCGGAGATCAAACCGCAAGCCGCAACCTATGACACCGACCTGATCCTGCCCGAAGCTCCCGTTCGCCACGGATATATCTTTGGCGGCTGGAAGCTCGGGGAAAGCGTTTATGACGCGGGCACAACCCTGCGCAACCTCACCGAGACCAACGGCGACGTTCTGACGATGGTAGCGGTCTGGACGCCCGCGCAATACACGCTCACGCTGATGGACGGTGAGACAACCGTGGGCAGTGTAACCTTTACGGTTCTGGATACCATCGAGCAGATCCGTGAGCGTTGCGCAACCTACCCGATCGCGGCGCGTGCCGGATACGAAAATGCAAGATGGAATCTCTCCGACGGCTTCGTCTATGAGAGCCAGACCGTTAGCCCCGCGTTTGATCTGATCCAATACAAGATTTTCTTCTTGGATTCCGAGGGTGTTAAGTTACGCGAGGTTGCGTGGACGGTGGAAACGGGTGCTGTGAAGGAACCCGAGGGCAAGTTCGTTTATGAGCTCAAGCCCGAGGCATTCGACGAGAACAACGAGCTTCGCGTCAAACGCCAAGAGGTACAGGCAAACGAGCAGACCGTGAAATTCTATCAGCAAAGAACCGATACGGATACGCCCACGCTGATCGCAACGCGTTATTTCAGCGCGGAGAACCGCACCTTCTTCATTTCCGACGTACCCTACCTCAGGGGATATCTCGGACAATGGGATATGGACGGAATCCACGTTACGGTCGATGGCGTTGCGGTGGAGAATCCGAAGGATTACCTTACCGTGAGCGCGCTGGGCGACAGCGTAACGGTCTCCGAGGCGATCTTTGCCGAGATCGGCGACCAAAAGCTGGAGATCGAAATTTACGCGGTCTACACCCCCATTACGTACACCATTTTTTACGACACGCAAGGCGGCACAGCGGTGGATCCCACCCGGATTACCTACGGTCTTTCGGATCAGATCATCGGAGCTGCCTCCGAGCGTCTCGGCTATCACTTCCGCGGCTGGTATTGCGCGGAAACGGGACGCACCTATGCGGCAGGCTCGGTATTGGAGGACGTCAACGCAATTGCAAATAAGCAGGGTGTTGAGGTCGTCTTCAAGGCTGTTTGGGAGCCGATCCGCTATACCGTGGAGTATCAGATGAACGGCGGCAGCACCGAGATCGACGATTATCTCGCAAGCTATGATCAGTCCTTTGTTCTGCCTACCGCTCCCGAACGTCTCAATTACACCTTTATCTGTTGGGATATCAACGGCGTTCGCTATCAGGCGGGCGACGAGCTGGTGAACCTGTGCTCGGTTGAGGGCGAGAGCATTCTCGTGGAGGCGATCTGGGAGATCCGCACCTACACGGTGACCTTCCTTGACGAAAAGGGAGAGATGCTCGGAAGCTGCACCTACACGGTGGAGAATAAGAGCTTGACCGAGCCCGCGCTTGTGCAAAAGGTTGGCTACACGGCGGCATGGGAGGATTACAGCGGTCTGCTTGCAAACGATTCCGCACTTTCCGATTTCGCGGTTTCGATCTGCTATACACCGATCACTTACCGTGTGACCTACAATGCCAACGGCGGCAACGGCACGCCCGATCCGATCGAGGCGACCTATGAAACCGTTTGGAACATGGCTGCAGCCATTACGAGAGAGGGCTACGATTTCGTTGGCTGGCGCATGGGAGACAGACTCTTCCGCGCAGAAACCGAAGTTTCGGCATTCGTTACCGAATCGGGCAACTACGAGTTGGTTGCCGAGTGGACCCCCACGGTCTGCCGCGTCCTCTTTATGGCAAAGGCATTCGGTGCCGAAGACAACGAGATCTTTGCGGTTCGCACGTATACGGTGGAAGCACCCGATTTCGACCTGCCTCCGCTTCCCGTCGGCTATCTCGCATGGAGCATGCCCGAGGCGATCACGCCCGACATCGCGATCTATCCCGTTGCCGAAACCGAGGATTGCATCATTACGTTTGTGAATGAGCAGGGTGAGGTTGTGGCATCGTTGCTCGCGGTACGCGGCGAGGCTCTGCGCGGAACGCTCCCCGCTGTTCCCGCGAAGAAGGGCTACCGCGGAAGCTGGATGCTCCCCGAAACGGTGGAGGGCGATCTCACGGTACGCCCGCAATATGAAGTCATTACTTACAAGGCATATTTCTATGATGAAAACGGGGATCTTGTAAAGCTGATCGACGAGGACGGAAAGGAATACGAGTACAGCGAATACACGGTTCTGGACGGCAAGCTGATCACGCCCGCCGTTCCCGAAAAGGCGCATTTCTACGGTGCTTGGAATCTTCCCGCCGAGATGGTTGGCGATCTGGAGATCACGGTGCTCTACACCCCGATCCTGTATAAGATTTCCTATCAGGTGTTCGGTGTTCCCACCTTCGAGCGTTACTACACGATTGATTATGTGCTTGACGGACTTGAAATTGCCGATCCCGCCGTACCCGAACAGATCGGACTTGTGCCCACAGGTTGGACAGAATATGATCTGACGCTTCTGACCGATCAGACTGTGACAGCACAATACACCTCGTCACAGTACACGGTACAGTTTTATCCCGGTCACGACGAGCCGATGATGGATTCCAAGCTTCTTTCCTATGATGATACATTCCGTCTTGACGAAGCTTTTGAACGCAGAGGCTACGTACTCCTCGGCTGGAGAGGCTCGGACGGTGTCCTTTACGAGGCAGGTGCTGAGCTCAGCCGATTGACCTCCGAGCATTTGGCAATCTTTACCTTCACGGCAGAGTGGCGCGAGATCGTTTACCGCATCGAATTTTCGGCAAACGGCGGCAGCACTACGCCTGCAACAATGGAGAATATTACCTACGAGCAGATGATTACGCTTCCCGAAGCAATCACGCGCACAGGTTACATTTTCCAAGGTTGGATCCTTCCCGACGGAAGCGTTCTCAATCCCGGCTTGCACGATGGCTGGCTGACCGATATAGACGGCGCAACCGTGATCCTGACAGCAAAATGGACACCCATCACCTACACGGTGCAGTTTGATTCCAACGGTGGCGGTAGTGTAAGCTCCTTTACCGTAACATATGATCAGCCCTTCACGTTGCCGACCAATCCCGGAAGAGATGGGTACACCTTTAATTATTGGACATGGAACGGACGTACATGGACCGGTGGTGCTCAGGTTTCCGAAAACTTGACTACGGTTAACGGAGATACCATAACCTTTGTTGCAAGCTGGACGGTGATTCCCGAACCCGATCCGGAACCTGATAACGGTCCTTGCGTTGCAACCGGAACGCTTGTGACATTGGCAGATGGTACGACCAAGCGCGTGGAAGAACTTAAGGGTGATGAAATTCTGCTGGTTTGGGATTTCGTAACCGGCTCTTATGTGGAGCGTCCGATTGTGTTCTTGTATTGTCACGGCGACAGCAACTATATTTTGATCAATCTTGAATTCTCGGACGGAACCACAATTGAGGTGATTGGAGAGCACGGCTTCTACGATCCCGATCTGAAGCAATTCGTTTTGATTACGAGCGAAAATTGCCAAGACTACATCGGACACAGATTCGCAAAGATGAACGGAGTGGATTCCGAAAACGGCGCGTATAGTTACGTGACGCTTGTGAATGCCTTCGTTGAGGTCGAATATACCGGATCTTATTCGGTATGGACGGCGCAAAACGTCAACTTTATCACAAACGGCATGCTGTCGTTGACTCCGTTGGAATTTTCCTTCTTCGAAAAGTGCTTTGAATATGGCGAGAATATGATGTTTGATCAGGAACAGATGCAAGCCGACCTTGAAAAGTATGGTGTATACACCTACGAGGAGTGGAGTGCATACATGACCTATGAGCAGTTCCTTGCTTTCAACGGTCCTTATATTAAGGTTGCCGTTGGAAAGGGTCTTACCACAGAGGAAGAATTGCTCATGTTAATCAGCGAATACCTCCCCAAAGAAGGCGAATCCAACATCAGAGGGTAACACCTCAAACTACACCAAAAAGGCATGCCTCGGGTGTCTCCGAGGCATGCCGAACAACGAATATTTGTTACATAAAAAAGAAGGGCGGATAAAACATGAACTGCTCAGAAAAGAAACGAACGAATTACGGATTGCTGACACTGTGTGCGATCCTGCTCTGCGTGCTCTCGCTCGGTGTCGGACTTTTGGCGCACGGCGTTTCGGCAGAGCCTGCACCTACGGCGGCGGACTATAACGAGTCCTACGTTTGCGAGGTGAGCGGGAAGTCCTACGTTTTGTATTACTCTATCACGGGAGACTCTGCCTGCGTGACCGATTTTTATAAGGATCACGCGTCTACCGTTGCGGTAGTCGTTCCCGCGTCGATCAACGTGAACGGGCAGAGCTATGCCGTCACAGGGATTGGCGAGGGGGCTTTTGAGGGCGCGGGCATCAACCGTGTCACGCTTTCGGACGGCATCACCGAAATCGGCGCGAACGCGTTCAAGGGCTGCTCGGAGTTGATCTCGGTCAACCTCGGCACGACCCTGACCGAAATCGGCGCGGGTGCCTTCCAGAAATGCTCAATGCTCACGGCGATCAGCATTCCCGCCGGTGTGCGTGAGATCAAAAACGACACCTTTGCCGACTGTACGTCGTTGACGTCTGTTTCTCTCGGTCTGGTAAAGACCATTGGCGAAAAAGCCTTCTATGACGTTGGCATCAAGACGCTCAAGCTCAACGACGCGCTGGAAACGATCGGGAAGGACGCCTTCCGCGATGCCGACCTGCGCGTGGTACGCACGGGCAAGAATTTGCGCTACGTTGGCGACGGCGCGTTTTTCTGCGAGGAGCTGTATTATTTTGATATTCGCTTCCCGCGTCCTGCCGAATCCTGGGGCGAGAACGTCTTTAAATATTCGGTAGACGGTTCGGGCAAGCCCAACTTTGACCGCACCGTACTCTACCGCCCCGAAACGCTGGAGGGGTGGGGAAGTTGCTATGGACTCAACCCCGACGGCAGATGGGAAAGTGAACCCGATTTTGCGGGCTGGCATTTCAAGGATAGTATCACGCTCGATTTTGAGGGTGACCTTGGCGATATCATTGGAGATGCGAACGCCGAGCCCGACCTGAATAAGATCGTTTATGACGCAAACGGCGTTGGTTACCTGCTCCTGAGCTATGATACCGATGCCAATGATGACGGCATTGCGGACGGCGAGGCATATATGGCAGTTGTGGCGGCATATGACGGATCGCGCAACCTCAATGATCCCACCGCCATTCAAATTCCTGCCTGTGTTTGGTATGATGAAGAAGTGTTCGAAATGTATGCGGCGATCTTCTTTACCGTAAACAATGCAGAACAGATCCGCACGATGTCGTTTGAGAGAATGTCTCTGTATATGACGACAACGTTCGCCGCGTTCCCTGCGTTGGAGTCCATTTATATCAAATCCCTCCAAAACGATTTCTTTGAAGGCGAAGCGTGGTTTCAGGACGGAACCGACTCCTCCAACGTTGGCGTAACCGCTGTTTGGACCGATAAGCGCGTGGTGCTTTCCGAAAGCGTCAAATACAGCGGCGCCTCCCACATCTATTCCTGCTTTGAATTGGACGACTATTCCTACGATAAACAGGGAATCTATTATACGATCGACAAAACGCTCGGCGTGGCGATCGCGGGAGACCTTTCGCGCGGAGATGATGAGCAAGCCAACACCTCCCGCTACAGCGGAAGCGGCTATTATTCGGGGGAATCGGGACACGCTGTGATCCCCGATTACGTCTCGGACGGCGAGCGCTATTATCCCGTGGTTGGACTTGGCAGATATGCCTTCTACAACTGCAATTCACTCACAAAGCTGACGCTTGGCGCCTTTGTGGGGCAGGAGGTGACCGATGCCGAGGGAAATGCGTGGATCGACGCGGCAATCGGTGACTGCGCGTTGCGCAATTGCGCGAACCTGTCGGATTTTGCGGTTTCCGCAAAGAACCAATTCTACGACACCGACGGAACGATCCTGTATGCCTGCTCGGTTGACGCGCTCGGAGTCAAGCGCGCGACCAAGATCGTAAAGGCAACCAACCGTGTCACGTCCTTCGGCGCGGCAAACGTTGGATATTTTGAAATGGTTTCGGCAATTGAAAATTATGCCTTTGCCAACTGCACGGGACTTGTTTCCTTTGACTTTGTTCATATTTCCAAGATCGGCGCGCATGCCTTTGAAAATACGGGCTTGACGCAGGTGGTCCTGAATTCCGCAGAGATCACGGTGATGGAATACGCGTTTGCGAACAACAGCTTCCTCCGTCACGTATCCCTTGGCGCGGGCACGGCGCTCGGACGTTTTGTATTCCAATTCTGTACCGCTATCGAGGCGTTTGCGTCGGATAGCGCCAAATACATCGTCGACGATAACGGCGCGCTGTTTGAAAAATGCGAAGGATATGCGGTGCTTCTGCAATATCCTGCCGCAAACCGTTCTGCGTCGTCTTACCGCATCACCTGCTTTACAAAGGGCGGTGTTGCTGACAGCACGCTTCCGATCCGCGAGATCGAAGCCTACGCTTTCTACGGCTCCTTCCTTGAAAACATCACGGTAGGGCATGAGGTTTGGTATATCGGAAAAGCCGCATTCGCGAGCTCGGCAAAGCTGCGCGAGGTCACGATCGGTAAGGGCGTTGTCGCGATCGGAATTGAGATTGCGGGAACGACTTGGTGGTCGGAGCAGATCCCCCCCGATCTCTTTACCCCCGATCAAGCGCAGGTCTACGAGCGCGAGGTGTTTGACCGTTGTTCGGTTCTCGCCGCGATTCGGGTAGACGCAGAGAACACGCAGTATTGCTCGGATACAAACGGCATTCTTTACAATGCCGATAAAACCCTGCTTTTGGTTTATGCCGAAGGGATTACGCGTATCACCTTCACGGCACCGATCACGCTCACTGCGATCGGCATTGAGGCGTTTGAAAACAACGTGCATCTGCAACGCTTGATCCTTCCCGAAGGCATCGTTGAGGTGGGCGCAAAGGCATTCAACGGCTGTACGCGTCTGGGCATGATCTATTTCCGTTCGCTCACCGCGCCCAAGATCGGCGAGCAGGTATTTAACAGCACGGGCGCGCTCAACGGCGACGAGGGGCTGACCGTCTACTGTATCCCCGAGCCCGGCGAATGGTTCGACGTGCGCGTGGAGATGTGGGAGCCTTATCTGGAAACGGTGGAGAAGTACGTAGCCATTCAAGAGGTTCCCGAGCAGGCATTGCCAACGCCGCAAACCTATCTTGTTTACGTCATCGACACCGACGGAAACACCCTCCCCGGCACGATCGTGGAATACGGCTATATCAGCGCGATCGACCCGACCAAAACCGTTTGGAAGGTGCTGACCGTCAACGACGAGGGCTACGCGGTGCTCACCATGCCCGACACCACGCAGTTGTTCGGCGGAAATGCGATCTCGCTTCGCGTAACCGATCCGAAGGGTGTGTTCTATGGTTTTGAGGCACTTGAATGCTTCACTCCCGATTTCGTATCGGATTATTCCTACATCACCCTGCGCTCAATTCCCGGCGCGTCGGGTCTGCTCTGTCAGGGCAAGGACATCGACACGGGCAGCGTCAGCGTAAACACGGCGGGGCTGGATGAGGATGCGGTCATCAAGCTTTCGGTGCGCGCGCATTGGGATACGCTCGACGTGTTCCAATCGGTGCGGATCCTCCAGCGTGAGTATTTTGCGGACGGCACCAAGGAGACCGTGCTGGGAAGTGCCACCCAATCGCTTATGGCAGGCGTGTTCAATTTTGAGATCGATCCCTCGCTCGTGCCGCGCACGGTTGGTGTGAACTACGAATTTTTTGTTCAGTTGACCGTTCTCTCACCCGAGGGAGAGCCTACCATCGTGGAGGAGAAGCTGAACGTTGATCTGTTCTACTATAAAATGGGGCCGGACGAGCTGAACGGCTTCCAGATCAACAATCAGGTTGAATTTGAGATCGATCCCTCGATCCCGCTGATCGGCGGCATGGAGTTTGAGGCGCAGCTTTTCCAACGCTTTATCACCCCCTCCATCATTTACGAGGGTGATAAGATGTATATCGGTATCAACATGGGCGAGCTGTTTGAGCCGCTTGGGGATCCCGCAGACGGAAACGTTGATTACTACAAGGATCTGCTGGACGATTTCCATGAACGGATCGAGGAGCTGAAGAAAAAGCATGAGTTTGAAAAAGAGGCATCTGTCAAGGTCGAGATCAGCGGACTTCTGGAACTTCAGAAAAAAAGCCTGAATGGCTCCAGTGTCATCACGCGTTCCGAGATCGTTGGAACCGTAAGCTATGAATTTGAGATCGGAACCACCGTGTTCGTATGGGTGATCCCCGTGCGCTTTGAATTCGAGTTTGAGGCATCGGGAACCTACCGTATGATCATGAACTGGGAAAACTACGAGGAGAACGGAGATTTCTGGGGCAGCCGTGAGTTTGAGCTGGAATTCAATATTCACGCCGAGGGCCGCGCAGGTCTTGGCTGCTCGTTTATCTCGGTTGGTATTTACGGCAGTGCCGATCTGGATATTGTGATCGCCTTTGCCAAGGAGATCAGCGGTATTTCGGGCGAATTTTCCATGGATCTTGGTTTGTATATCAAGCTGGATCTCGTATTCTGGAAGGTGATCAAGCACTTCTCGGCAAACGAGATATTCGGCGGATCGGGGCCGTTGCTCTCCATTCCGTTTGAATGTACCTTCTGGAACAAGCAGGACGCTTCGGGTGTGAGTACGTGGTCGCTCAAGGGTGACTCGGCAAACCGCACCTTTGCCTCCTTCAGTGAGGCGGTTTCCTACACGCTCGGTCGTGTGGATACCACCTTCCGTCCGTCCGACACGACCTACGAGGAATACGTTGGAACCGAATCGCAGATCGTGACCTATAAGGGCGTGACCTACCGCTTCTATATCGACAACGTATATCTGAATAAGAACGTGGTCAACAACGGCATTCCCTACAACGAGTACAACTTTCTCAAGCTGGTATATTCCACGCTGCTGGAGGACGGAAGCTGGTCGAGTCCCAAGATCGTGAACAAGGATCTGTTCAACGAGGTCGGCTTTGACCTGTGCGTTGACGAAAACGGAATTCACATCGTTTACAGACGCACGCGCGACGTGATGTCGGCGGCAAATGCCGAGCAGTACGTGGGGCTGACCGAGGTATGGCAGACAACGCTCTACGCACAGGGCTACACCACCCCTGCCGTCAAGCTTTCGGAAACGGCGTCCTATAAGATCGATGCCGAGATTCAGTCGATCGACGGCGTGCTGTACGTTACGTGGTCGGAAAACGCCGACAATAACATCTTCGGCATGTCCCCCGACAACACGCAAAGCGATGACGGCAACTACACCATCTATCCCACCACCGCAAACGCGATCTGCATCGCGGTTTACCGAAACGGCGCGTGGGAGCCGCTCCGCGTATTGGGCGAGCAGCCTCTGATCGCGGATTTTGAGGTTTGCAAGATCGGATCCGCGGTTGAACTGCTCGTGCTCCTGGATGCCGATTGCGACATGATCTCGGCAGAGGACCACTTGCTCTACCGTGTCGATCTCTCCAACAGCCAATTGAGCCTTGTCCGCGTCACACCGGTTGACGCTGAGGAAAATCCGATCGCGCTGACCTATGACGAAAACGGAAATGCGGTCGGGCAGGCAATTGCCTCTGTACGCTGTGAAAAGGGCATTCTCTATCTGGAATGCAATGATCAGCTCTACACCTGCACACCGAATGCGGAGGCAAATTGGAGCGCCGCATTGGTATGCGAGGGGCTTGGCAACGAATACCGCCCCATCTACAACCCCGACGGCAGCCTGTTCGGAATCGGCTTCTTGGTCCAACGCGGAGAGCTGGTAGCCGATCTCACGGTGATCCCCTACGTGGACGGTACGTTCGCATCTCCTCTTACCCTGATCTCGGGCGGAGAGAACGGCATTGTGGAATTTTTCAGCACCTATGCCTACGGTGACGAGCTCCGCGTGCTGTACACGCTTTCCACTGCAAACGGTGAATTGCGCACCTATGGCGTGCAGGAACGCGAGGTGAAGCTGCCCGATGATCTGATCCTGGACGGCGTTCGCTGTGAAAACGATAAGGTCACCGCAAACGAAGCGTTTGATCTTTCGCTCACCGTTACCAACCGCTCGCTCAAGCCCCTGACCGCTCTTGACGTGATCCTGCGGGATCCCGCAACCAAGGCGGAGATCCGTCGCGTGTCGCTGACAGATCAGATGATCCTGCCCGGCAGCACCGAAACGCTGACGGTCAAGCTGACGCTCGACTGCTTTATCGAGTCGTACATCGTGGAGGTTGAGGAGACCGATGCCGCATACGAGGAATCTTCTGAGGAAAAGGCAAACAATGCTTGCAATTACGCCATTGTTTATCCCGATCTCTGTGTAAGCGCAAAGCACGTGGAGATTGCGGGCGTGCAGTATCTTTTGATTCTGGTGCAAAACCTTGGTGAGCTCCCCTCGGCAGGGTACACGCTCTACGTGGAAAACGGAATTGTGGACGTGGAGCAGCCCCTTTCGGGCCGCAAGCTGCTCTACACCGTGAAAAATGAGAAGGGGCTCGACGCAAAGAGCTACGTTTACTACACGGTGGAGTTGAATAAGGTCTACTTTACCGATGAATACGTAACCTTCTCGATCCAAGCCGATGAGGCAGAGCACAATCACATCAATAACGTGGTGTATTCCTCAATGAAAAAGCACGAGGACGTTTCCTACGGCACCACCTACACGCTCACCTATTACGTGGACGGCGAGGTCTACTACACCGCCGAATACCGCGTGGGCGAGACGATCGACCTCGCGGCTGTCGGCTCGATGGAGCGTGAGGGCTACACCTTCAGCGGTTGGTACGGGGAAAAGACCGTGATGCCCGCGCAAGACGTGGAGGTTAACGGATTCTATCACCTCAACACCTATTTCGTGCATTACTATGTAGACGGCGTGCTGGCATACAGCGACGCGGTTGAATACGGCACCCCGATCTCGGTGCGGAAAAACGAGGTCAAGATCGGACACAGCTTCAGCGGCTGGACGATCGAAAATGCCGATGGCAGTGTTACCGACTTTGCGGGAGGCACAATGCCTGCCGAGAATCTGATCGTAGAGGGCGACTTCACGTTGAACACCTACACGGTCACCTATTACGTCAACGACGCGCCCGTAAAGACGCAAACCTATACCTACGGGGCTGCGATCGAGGCATACAGCTATCCGGTGGCAGAGGGGTATCAGATCAGCGCGTGGAGCCATTCCTTCCGCACGATGCCCGCGTATGACGTTGCGATTTACGCAACCATGCAAAAGAGCATGTATGTGCTAACCTATCAGGTAACCGATCCCAACGGTGTTATGCGCGTGGTATATCAAACGCCCGTGCAGTACGACACGGCGATCCCGTACTACGATTTTATCCCCGCCCTCGGCATTGGCTTTGGCGGCTGGACGGACGAGAGCGGCGCGGCGGTCACCAAGGAGACCAACCTGAAAATGCCCGCCAAAAACATGACCATCACGGGTCGTGAAACACGCCTGCAATATACGCTCACGTATATCGTGAACGGAGAGCCGGTTGGATCGGCAACCTATGCGTTCGGCGAACCCATCGTGCCCCTGGCTTACAGCAAGGAGGGTTACACGTTTAACGGTTGGAAGTCGATTCCCGCAACCATGCCCGCGTATAATCTCACGGTCTATGGCGACGAGACGCAGGACCTTTACGAGGTCGCGTTTTACGTGGACGGAGAGCTACTTCTCACACAGACCTATCCGAAGGGTGCTACCATTGATCACTCGCTCCTTCCCACAAAGGAAGGCTACACCTTTGGCGGTTGGAATTCGGTGAGCGACGAAAACGGCGGCGCTTTGACGATCCTGAATTGGAAGATGCCCGCGCAAAACATTCGCGTTTCGGGAAGCTTTACCGCAAACTCCTATAGCCTGACCTATTACGTGGATTCCAAGACGGTGCATACCGTGTCGTTGCCGTTTGGCAGTACGGTCACAGCGCATGTCTTTACCCCGAGCGAGGGCTATGACTTCAGCGGTTGGAAGAACCTGCCCACGACCATGCCCGCGCATAACGTGGAGGTTTACGGCAGTACGTCGGTTCGGATTTATGCGTTGCGGTACTACGTGGATCAAACGCTGGTTTATGAGCAGAAGCTTACCTTTGGCAGCCCGATCGAGGCATTCCTCTATCAGCCCGCAACCGGATATTCGGTAAGTGCATGGGGCACCGTTCCCGAAACCATGCCCGCGCGTGATGTGGATCTGCACGCCACCACAAGCAAGATCGACTACACGCTTCGCTATTTCGTGGATGGCGAGCTTGTAAAGACGCTCACGTGTCAGTATGGAGACACGATCACGGCACACGCCTATCAGCCTGCCGCGGGCAGAAGCTTCCTCGGTTGGGTCGCACTTCCCGAAAAGATGCCTGCGGGGAATCTCGACGTGTACGGCTCCACGGTGATCAAGACCTATCGGCTTGACTACTACGTGGACGGACAGCTGCTCTATTCGGACCTTTACGAATATGACGCGCTGATCGAAAAGCGTGCCGATCCCACACGCGAAGGTTACACCTTCAGCGGTTGGGGCGACGTGGCGCGCAGAATGCCGGAGCGCGACGTGCGTCTTGATGCATCCTTCACCCGCAATCAGTACCGCGTGTTCTATTACGTGGACGGCGAGCAGGTTGGCTCCGCTACCTACAGCTACGGAGAGAAGATCGACCCGCCGGCATACAGCAAAGAGGGCTACACCCTCCGCGGTTGGGCGGATCTGCCCGCCACCATGCCCGCTCAGGATCTGACGTTGCAGGCAAATCTGGAGGTCAACACCTATCAGGCGCGCTATTATATCAATGGGGTGCTGTATAAAACCGAGGCGGTAGCCTTTGGCAATGCGTTGACCCTTGAATATCCCTCCACCGAGAACTACCGTGTGCTCGGCTGGGAGGTTGGCGGCACCGAGATCAAGCAGGATTACCGAATGCCGAGCGGCGATATTCGAATCGATGCCAAGGTGGAAACAACCGAAACCCCGCTTGTAAAAACGGTTGGCTTTGCGGTTGGTATGTCGATTGCCGGAACAGCGGTTCTGACAGGCGGCGGATTCCTGATCGTGGAATTTTTCCTGCGTAAGAGACGCCGCAGTCTCACCGATTGGATGGACTGATCGCGCGATCAAACACGGATTGATCCCAAGGCTTTGTCCGTGAGAATATGAAAACGGGGTGTCTCCGATGCGATTTTGCATTTTGGAGGCACCCCGCATGTTTTTTCATCGTTCCGAAACAGAAAAATTTTCTGTCCGATTCGGGTTGACATAACGTGAAAAGATTGTATAATTAAGATATCAGGTAAGACATTAGGGAAAGGAGACCCCCATGAAACTTTATCACATTTGCGATTTTGGCGCGATTGAATCCGACTCCTTGCAAACCAAGGCGATTCAAGCCGCGATCGATGCCTGTTACCAAGGTGGCGGCGGACGCGTGGTGATCCCCTGCGGCGTTTTTCTCACGGGTGGCTTGCGCATTCGCTCCAACGTGGAGCTTTATCTGGAGAGCGGCGCGATCTTGAAGGGAAGCCGCGATTGGCAGGATTATTTCGGCTTTACCGAGGACACGATTGAGCCGATTGATCTGTCCGCATGTCCCAAGGGTGTTGCACAGAGCGCGTGGGCAACCAGCCGTTGGTGTAACGGCTTGATCCGTGCGATTGATGCCGAAAATATTGCCGTGATCGGTGAGCGCGGATCCTATATCGACGGTGTGAATTGCTATGATCCGATGGGCGAGGAAAAGTACCGCGGACCGCACGGGATGAGCATTTGGCGTTGCCGCGGAGTTCATCTTGAGGGATATACCTTTCTCAACAGTGCCAATTGGTGTCATGCCATTTTCCAGAGCAGCGACATCACAGTGCGAAACATCAAGGTGCTTGGCGGACACGACGGAGTCGATTTGCGCACCTGTGACAACGCGCTGATAGAGAACTGTAATTTCAGTGTGGGCGACGATGCGCTGGCAGGCTTTGACAATCATGACGTGGTGATGCGTGATTGCGTTCTGAATACCGGCTGTATCGCGATCCGTTTTGGCGGAAACAACGTGTTGATCGAAAACTGTAAGACGAGCGCATCTCCCTTCGGGCATCGCAAAAAGCTCTCGGACGAGGCAAAAGCAAACGGTTGGATGGCGGACGAAAACTGCCGCCATGCTATGCAGACACCGTTCAGCTACTACTGCGATCATCGCGCCGAGATCCGCCGACCGATCGAGAACTTCACGATTCGCAACTGCTCGTTTGCGCAGGCGTTCGAATTGATCCGCGTCGAATTTGACGGTCTGCACCGCTGGTGCTGTAACCGATCGATGCGGCAGATCACGTATGAAAACTGCGAAATCAAGCGGTTGAGCGAAACCGGTATGGTCTGGGGGGACGCCAACGAGAAGATCTTTTGCCACTTCAAAAATCTGCGCATATCCTGCGAGGCGGGGCGGGAAGATGTCCCGCTGTTTGTGGCAGGAAACTTTGAAAAGATCATTTTCGAGGACTGCGTGATCGAGGGCTACCGAGAGCCGACGATTCTGCTTGGCACCGAGGGCGAGGTCGAACTGATCCGCACCACGCCGATCACAATCAAGCGCGCCACCTTCGAGGAGTGTCTGGACGCGCACCCGCACGGAATCTTCTCCGAGGATCTGAAGCTGGGGAGAAGCTTTCGATATCGCTGATCGGATTGCCTTTTTCCAAAGGAATGAATCGAAATAACAAACAGCCGCTGTCTCGGGAATCGCCCAAGACAGCGGCTGTCTTTCTGCTTTTTGAAGGCTTTTAAAGAATCTCTCCGTGCATGAAACTGTCAACCAGTGCCATCAGCTCGTCGAGTTGTCCGTGGAAGGTGTGGTCGGCGTTCTGCACGCGAACCACACGGCAGAGCGGGTCTTGCTTTGCCTCGAGGAGCGGGAGATAGGAGCAGGAGGGGTCACGCGTGCCGTACGCAAAGAGCTTTTCCACCGTTGGCAGGAGCGCGAGATGCTTTGCCGTTTTGTGGTAGTTGATCATAAGCGGCATATTGATACAGAGAAGTCTGCGTGTCTGCGAAAATACGGTTGCCAGAAGCAAAATGCGGCTTGCTCCGTTGGACGAGCCGATCAGGGTGAGCGAAAAGTTGGAAAATCCTGCGTCATCAGCATAGACCTTGATCATGCGGCGGTCGGTTTCCTCATCCGTGGCTGCGTTGGTTGGATTGGAGGCACAGATCACCGAGTAGCCGAATGCGGCATGAATCCGCTGCGCCATTTTGAGATATTTTTCTTCCTCCCCAACGTGCGAGCCGCCTCTGCCGCTTTTGATAAACACAATATGATCCGAACCGCGGAGGATTCCGTAATCAAGCGTGATGCCGTCGGCATCCATTTGCTGCAAGGTCTTGTCAAATTCCACGGTAAGATCCTCCGTTCTCTAAAATTCGCGCGCCCGTGGGCGGCTGCCTGACCGATATCTGTATTATAGCATGGCATACCGAGAAAGTCAAGATTCGGCTTGCAATGGCGGGTGTTTTATGATATAATGGTTTTAGCAAACGCGAAAGCGCGCTTTGGCATGGCAAGTGCGATAAAAAGGAGGTTTAGCCATATGATCTATAAGAATATAGAAATACATAACGTAGCCGAATTGGTTTACCATGAGGACGGTGGCATTTCGTGGAAACGCGTTCCCACGGACGTGGAGAGCCAATTGGAGGCACCGATGGGAAGCCGACAGGCTTGCGGCTCAACCGGCGTGGAGCTCCGATTTGTGATTCGAGGCGAATCGGCAACGCTCCGCATGAGCACCTACGAAAAGGATCCGAAATCATTTTCCACCTTTCACGTATATCGGGGCGGAATTCAGGGCGGTTGGAGCGATCACGAGGTACACCGTCACGTAACGGGGGAGATTCAGGATTTTGTAATTGAAAGATCTCCCAACATGCAAAGGCTGAAGGAAATGACCGCGCGGAGCGGATACGATTGGGATTGCGAGGTGGTGCGCGTGATCTTTGATCGGGGACGCTATAAAATCTATGACGTGATCGGTGACGTTGTGCCTCCCACTAAGCTGCAATGTCCCAAAAAGACGCTGCTTGCGTACGGATCCTCGATCACACACGGCTCCAATTCGATCGATGCCTCACACGCATGGGTGTCGCTTCTCGGTCATAACCTGAACATGGACACACGCAATTTGGGGCTTGCGGGGAGCTGTGCGATCGAGCCTGCCATGGCAGAGTATATTGCCGCGGAAGGCGAAGCGGGCGCATGGGATATTGCTGTTTTGGAGCTGGGGATCAACGTGCTCAAATGGGAGGACGAAAAAATAATTGCGCGCGTGGAAAATATCCTGCGGCAGGTTGCGGGACGAAACGCGGAGAAGCCGGTTTTTGTTATTTCGCCTTTCTATCATTGCGGTGATGATTTTAAAGCGCAGGACAATGCAAAAAATTGGCGGCGCTTGATCGGGGCGATCACGGCGCGGTTGGGCTATCCAAATCTGACCTATATCAACGGAATGGAGGTGCTCGATCACATGGCATACATGTCCGCCGATGAGGTCCACCCCAATATCTACGGTGTTCAACGCATTGCCGACGTTTTGACCGCGCGGATCCGCGCGGTAATAGGGGAAGGCTGAGGCACTGTTTGTGCGGTAAGAAGGGGGTGTCGCCCAAATGCAATTGTGCATTTGGGCGACACCCCCACGTTTTTTTTGCTTTGACGGCTAAGACGCAAAGATACAGGCTTACAAAAGCCTACCGCCGCCTTTTTGGATCCATTCCGTCAAAGCAAGATCGCGCCGTCAATCCTTTTTGAGAAGTGCCACGGTGTTTTCCGCAAGCGTAAATTCGTTCGGATCCCAGTCGGTTTTGGTTATAAAATGGTCGCGGTCCAGGATATACACGCAAAATCCGTCGGGAAGATCCAGCTTTACCGTTGTATCTTCTTGGATATTCGAGAGCAGGATTGCACACGCGTCTCCGTTCTTTGCCGCGAGCGCGTAAACGCCGTCCCCATCGCAGATGCATGCCACCTCGTTCTCCAGCGCGTAAAGCTCACCGAATGCTCGGAATGCGTAATACACGTTGGAGGGCTGATAGGTGTTAACGTCAAAAAATCCGCCGTATGCGCTGAGAGAAATGTATCTGGCATCGTAATACATGAGCATGTCGGTCTTTTTGTGTTGCATCGCAAGCATCATCGCCATCACGTTTGCCGAGGCATAGGAGGTGCCTATGTTGAGCTTGCGGTTATGCGAGAGATTCCACTCGTTCAGGTGTGTTTCAATGTGACCGTAGCCATTTTCGGTGAGCACACGGTCAACGAAATCCGCCTCGGTAGGAACGATATCAACACCGCCGTAGGTATGCCATGAGAAGAAGTCGATGGGCGACCCGTGCTCCTTGATATATTTGATAAAGCCGAGGAAGAAGTTGACACGGTATTCCTCCTTGGACGAGGTATAGCGCTCCCCCTCGCGGCGCTCGACCGAAAGCCCGTACTTTTCGGGATTTGCGAAAATACCGTAAAAGCCGCAGGCAGCGTAGCCGCCCACCTTGATCTTGTCGCCAAAGCAAGCCTTGAGGTGCTTGGAGGCAACGTCGTAGAGCTCGTAGAACTGCTCCGCCGTTCCGCGCCACATCTGGTTGAGGTTTGGGTCGTCGCGGTTTTCGGGCTCGTTCCAGATCTCCCAATACTTGATGCCGAAATGAAATCCGTTTGCCCAACCCTCGTTGTAGTGGCGCACAATATGCTCGCAGATGCGCGCCCATTTCGCATAATCCTTAGGCGGATAAATGCGGTATGCCTTGATGTGACTCTGGTTCTCGATCGTGACGCCAAGACGGAAATAGGGCTCAACGCCATATTCCATCAGTCCCTTGATCAGCTCGTCGGTAAAGGCGAAGTCATAGGATTCGGGATCCTTTTCGTCGGCATCGAAATCGCGGAAGATGTTGGGGATATCCACATAGCGGTTCCCGCCGAAGGGACCGCCAACGTCGTGCAGTCTCGAATAGGGAATGTGCGCGTCTCGGAGCACCTGCACAGGGGAGAAATCGAGCTTGTTAAAGCCACCCGTAAAAGGGGGCTGACCGACTGCATGCATCGGCTTGATGCGCCCCACAATTTTATCAAAATCGACTTGAATGTTGACCATATATACCTCTCATATTGCTTTTTGTTGTCATTGCCGTTTGTCAGGCGCGCTTGCTCAGGTAATAACGTGCGTTGATCTGTTCTTCCTCAAAGCTCACGTCACAGCACTGCTTGCGCGCGCCGCTGCCGATCTGCAACTGAAGGTGATCGTTGTCAAGCCACGTAACCGTAAACAGATCCGCACCCTCCTTGGCAAAAACGATCAGCTTGCAGCAGTCCGCAGAGCCTTCTGCTGTAGCCTGGATTTTGATATAGGTTAGTCCTTTTGCGGTTTGCGATGCGCCGTATGTCAAGGTGACGCAATGATCGCCTTGGGGGGAGTGGAAGCTCCGTTCCAGCATTTCCCCTTGAATTTCACTCACAACCTTGCCCACCAGCATTTTTCCGACAATTGCCGCACTCACGCCAACCGCAACGCTTGCCGCCAATCCCCAAAATACAACTTTTTTCATGATCTACCCTCCGTTTTTTATAAAAGTTTTATCATTTGTTATTTCAAGATGTTCCGATCCGTTCCCGTACACGTTCTCAATTTCAATGCCCGCGATGTGATGGGCGTCCGAGGACAAAAGCTTGGGGTACACCAATTCGCCCACCCGATCGGCAAGCTCAACCACCGTTACGGCTGTAAAATCAATATGGAGCAGACCGCAAAGCTGTGGGAAGGGAATATGGAACAGATGGGAAAGCGCCGCGCCGGATGCGCCACCGTGGCTGAACATTGCCACGGACCGATTTGTGGAATTGCCAACGACACGGTAGTAATCGCCCGCCCGCTCGTAGCCCAATTCCGCAAGCCGCCCCTTTCTATCTAAGATACAATGTCTTTCTTCTGCCTTTGCCGCTCCGTCTTATTAAAAACGTTCTATTTTAAATTGCTCGGTGCAAATGACGGGGAACTCCTGCGCGCCCCAGGGCTTATGCCATTTGAGGGAGCCGTGCAATCTGCCGTCGGTGTCACGCACTCCGTATCGGAGCTGTGAGACCGCGGGCTTCAGTCCGGTTCCGCACTCAAAATTGAGCGTTCCGATCTCCACGTTGCAGGGACCCTTTTGCATGCCGAAAAGAGCGGTCTCGGTGGTGGAAACAATGACCGTGTTATGCTGCGCTACGATGTGGTTGATGACCGACAGATGCGAGCAATCGTGGAAGGTGATCCCCTCCTCGCAATTGTGGATATAAAGATAGTCGGCAACGATGTGCTCCCCCGCTACCAAGCCGTAGCGGAAGCCCTGAATCGACACGTTGCGCAATACGTTGTTATCGTTTTGATCCGCCGATGCAATCAGCCCCGCCGTGTGGCAGGGGTTTGGCTGAAGCTCCATTCCCAAAACGGTATCCCCAACGTTTTCGGAAAGCGCAAATTGGCTGTCACTGATATGGATGCGGCATACGTTTTGAAGGTTGACCGCACTTTGTGTGGGGTACATTTTGTCGTGGCGCATGGGGACTCTGAAATCGAGGTTGGTAATGGAAAACTGTGTCGCGCTGAATTTTCCTTTGCCGATTGTTCCCTCGGGTGCCGCAAGGATCGAATATGGACGCGCGACGGCATCATGTTCCTCGGGGGCGTCCCAATCCGAAAAGATGCGCGTATTACATGCGCTGAGCGGCTTGCCAAGAAATTCAACAAAACGGGTGGGGGTAAAATGCTTTTTTACCGAATCGAGCGGTCGTACAATATAGGCGTTGAGCATTTTGCAGGGCATTTCGCCTTCCAGCTGAATGTTGGCGGCTCCCGGCGGAATCATAAGCTGTGCGCGAAGCGGCTTTCCGTTGTATTCCTCAATGGCGGGCGACGCGATGCGATAGCCGCCCTTGGTATAAGGAAACAGGATCTTTCCGCCCCCTCGCTCCGCAGCAAAATCGATCGCTGCCTGAATCGCGGCAGTATCGTCGGTGATGCCGTCCCCTTTTGCTCCAAAATCAAAAACGTTGATACCAAAAAAAGACATTCAAAAAAATTCCTCCAAGCTTCATTAACTTCATTATATCATATCTTTCGTATATGTCAATTCTATTCTCATAGAAAAATTTTCTGAATTTCACGGGAGACAAAACAGAGGACGGCATTGCCTGCTCCGCGATCAAGCAGGCAGACCAACACCGTCCCCGTATTTTTTTTGCCCCGATCGTTTTTTGTGTTTTAATTTTTGATCAGAACGATTTGATTTGGCTGCATGGTAAAAACGGCGGCAGAAGAATCCGTTTTCGTTATGAAATGCTCCTGATCAATCAGATAGACCGAGCAGCCGTCGGCTATATTGGTGTGAAGTTGACGCGGTTCCTCGGAATGATTCACGATCATCACCGCTTTACGGTCTCCGTTTGTGGCAGCAACCGCATACAGACCTGCTTCCCCGCGGTCAAATACGCACTCCACCTGATGCTTCAGTGCAAAAAGCTCGCCAAACGCGGCAAATGCGTAGTAGGTGCAAACCGGCTCATAGGTAAGCGGAGCAAAGAATCCGCCGTAGGCGCTCGCTTGTAATCTGGTATCGTAGTAGCAAAGCATGTCCGTGTGCGAGTTTTGCATCGCACAGATCATCGCGGCATTGGCGGCAGATGCCTCAGAGGTGCCGAACAGTCGGTTCTCATGAGCGTTGTTCCACTCATTCAGATGCCGTTCCAGATCGCCAAGCCCATATTCGGTCAGTTTTTGGTGAATATAGGCATCAAGCACTAGTGTTTTTTCCACCTTTGCGTAGCTATGCCACGTGAAGAAGTCTATGGGAGAGCCGTGCGCCTTGATATATTCCAAAAAGCCGAGAAAAAAGTCAACGCGGTAGATATCTCCCTCGTAGCGCTCGTCCTTCTCGCGCATGGGGACGTCAACGCCGTATTTTTCGGGGTGATAATAAAGCCCGTACAATCCGCTGGCTCCGTATCCGCCCACCTTGATCGTATCGCCAAAGCATGCCTTCAAATGCTTTGCAGTCACGTCATACAGCTCGTAAAACTGTTCCGCTGTTCCCGTCCACATTTGATTTTTCGCGGGAATACTGTTTTCAGGCTCGTTCCAAATTTCCCAATATTCGATTTCATAGCGGTATCCGTTCGCCCAGCCCTCGTTGTAGTGCCGAATCACGTGTTCGCAAATGCGCGCCCATTTCGCAAAATCCTTTGGAGGGTGGATATTGTATGCCTTGATATGCGCCTGATTTTCAATCGTAACGCCCAAGCGGAAGATCGGCTTGAGATCATATTGATACATTGCCTCAATCAGTACGTCCGTAAAGGCAAAGTCATAGGATGCGGGATCATTTTCATCTGCGTCAAAATTGCGAAACAGATTGGGGATATCCACAAATCGATTCCCGCCAAACGCGCCGCCAACATCGTGAAGTCTGGAATAGGGAATATTTGCCTTTTTCAAGTGTTCCATATGCGAGAAATCAAAGCATAAAAAACCACCCGCGAACGGAGGTTGCCCCACTGCATGCATGGGCTTGATCCTGCCGACGATATTTTCAAAATTGACATAAACTGTATTCATAGATAGCTCCTCCAAATCAAAAAAAGTTGATACAGAATGTAGACGCAACACGGGTCTTTGCCACTGTGGTTGCCTCCATTATAGCATATCTTTTATATTTGTCAATTCTATTCTCACAGAAAAATTTTCTGAATTTCGCGGGAGAGAAAACAGATGTATGAAGTCCGTTCGGTTTGTTCTAATGGCCTTTGTGCGCCGGGCCAGTAGCGATTGAATGGCATAGCCGACACTCTTGTTGTGATGGCGTCTACCTGTTTTCCGTTAACCGATATGGCATATCGGTTGCAAATTTCATCCAACACAGGCTTGCTGAATACGATCATACAAATCTCCCCCGATTGTTTTTTATCATTAAAAAATCAAGATTCCCAAGAGCGTGTGCGGTTTCTCCGAAGCCGGCGCCGGTTCCGGCAAGCCTATTATCGCACGAGCCCTCTTCCTTTTCAACCTGAAAAATAGCTGCTTCATAGCAAAATGACGGTATTGTTTCGCTCCGGTCGGTCCCCCTTATTCGTTAAAGGTTGATCGTAAGGCGATCGTATGCGACCTCAAATCCGTACTTTTGCTTTGCGATGCTCTTCATATCGTCATAGATCATGCCGCCGTTATGTGAAAAGTGTGTATAATACAGAAGCGTGCTTTCTTTGAGCAACCCCTTTTCCATGAAGCGGTCTGCGATCTTTCGTCCTTCCGACATAGACATATGCGTATAATAGTTGAATTCCGTGTCACATTTTGTACAGTCGAGGGAGAGGAGATCGATCGTCTTGCCCTTGTCTGCGAGAAAATCATCGATGTCTGTGGAAAAAGTACCGGTGTCGTTTCCATAGAAGACCGTTTTTCCGTCCTTTTCGATCAGAAACAGGAGGGCTTCATTCTCGCTTGCGTGTCTTGCGGGTAAGGCTGTAACCGTGTAATCGCCTACCGCAAAGGACGTGTAAGGCTTTACCGTAATAAATTCAAAACGTTCAAAAAGATGCTTTTCATTCATCTGACGCGCTTCAATACAACGCTTCATAATGCCATAGGAAACGTCGCTCAAATACACCTGCAACCGTTCCGACTTGACGTTGTAAGCGATTCCTTTGAAACGGGAGAAAAAATCTTCAAAGGTAAAATGATCCTCGTGCGCATGCGTGATGAGCAGATACGAAACGTCGCAAAGCGACTTTCCGATCTTTAGAAAATTCGAGTGCGTATCACCCGAAAAGTCGATGAGCAGGTCGTCGTTGATCAGCATCTGCGCACGTGTCATGATATTTCTTCCGCCTGCTGCCATCGCGCGTTTGCAGGTCTCGCAAGCGCAAAACATCGCGGGGATCCGTTCCGCCGCAGCCGTTCCTAAGTATTGAATTTTCATCCTTTTACCGCCTTTCGTGAAAACGTGATTTGTTATATAAATTTAATCTCTGCAAATTCATTGATTTTTTATTGCAATGTTCCAAGCTGTTGCATCGCTTGCCGTTGTGGAAGAGGTATCAATGGGAACGTTTTGAATACGGTGTTCTTTGCTGTATCCTTGCTTTTTATGAATCTCTTCAAGCGTTTTCCGCATGTTAGAGCGAAAAAACGGAAGTGAGGTGACCCTGTTTTGCCTCCCGGAATTACGGATAGGGAACGTAAGACCCTAAAATTTCTACCTCAGCCTACCGTCAGCACAATAGCGCCGTCCGCGTGTCCGCATGCGGTTATTATATCACAACTTTATAGCGTTGTCAATGAGGCTTTTGCGTTGTTAAAAGCGAGAATTTGGCTTCGGTCACATCGCACTCTGACAATCCCCCGGACTGTCATTCACTACCGCTCGGTCGTTCGCATAACGCTTCGCGTTTTGCGCACCACCTCCGGGTTATTCGCCTTTCGGGCTCATACCCCTGCAACCATGAGGCACAAGCCACACACCACGAGCAAAAAGGGGCTGAGTCAATCGCCTTCTAAAAAGCTTTTGACTCAGCCTCTTCGTTTTTGTTTTGTGCATCCTTAATAGATGCCTCATTCGATGTATTTACTCAAAGCGAATCTTGCAAGTCTTATGTGCTTTCTTGCCACGGTGTAGGACATTGCAAGCTCGTCCTCGAGGTAATATTGAATAAACGGGTAGAAG
>SVTW01000007.1 GCA_015063585.1 Oscillospiraceae bacterium | reverse complement strand
GTTTATTCATCATATGACCTTCCGAAAAGTATCTGCATAAAGTTCCGTCTACCGTAGAGTACGCGGATGATATGAACCTCGTCGCCCTCAACTTTATAGAAAGCGGTGTAGTTACCGCAGACAAGGAAGCGGTACGGCACTTCAAGGCTGATGATAGAAGAAAGCGGCGCACCGATTTCGGGGAAACTGCCAAGCTGACGGATGCGTTTCATAATCTTTTGGGTCGTATTGATTGCCGATTGCTCTGAGCACAGCTCGTCGGCGATATACGCTTTGATCTCCTTCATATCCTCAAGGGCATCGGGCGTGAATTTGATCTTAGCCATGAGCGACCCCTATGATATCCTCGACCTCCGAGATATCAATATATCCTTTTTCGCGTGCAGTTGCTTCACCTTTGGCAAGCTCCTGCATCAGCTTGAGCGTTGCCTGAGTCTTTTCAAATTCCTCCATATCGACGATGGCGTATCTGCCGCGACCGTTCTTGGTGAGGAATACGGGCTCACCAACGGCGATATCACGCAGTACCTCGTTGTAGTTGCGCAGATCTGATACGGGCTTAATGTTTGGCATCATAGAATCCTCCTTTTTGATAAATTTCACTTCTTGCTGTATTTATTATATACTAATTCTTCGTAAAATTCAACAGCAAATTCGAAAATTTTATAAAAATTTAAAGAATTGGAGATTCTATGTAGAACCGTCCTTGGATTTGAGCCCTATCCGTTCGGAAAAATTCAACATCGCAAAGCAGAAGCGATCGGTCTGTGTCAATGTTGTCTGCAACGGGTCGCCCTCGCGAATGCGCATGGTTCTTCTGATTTCCTTGGGGATCACGACGCGTCCGAGGTCGTCGATTCTTCTTACTATTCCTGTGGCTTTCATATGTATAAATCTCTTTTTTATTAACTGCTCTGCGTAATGCGCAGAGCGGCGTGAAAAAGCTGTACGCTATTATATGGCCAAATAATACTTTCACGCCTAATCTTACTTGTTTTTACAGATTTGTGATGTTAGTATCTGCAAAACAAGGAGATTTATACTTGATATTAGATTTTACATGGACGCAGAATTCTAAGTATTTTTTCAACGGCTTTCGTTCAAACCCAGCTTTTGCAAAAGAGCTGCGGTTTCCGAAACCTGTTCTTGTGACATTGTGCGGTTGACATTTAGCTCATGGAGAGAGCTTTTTACCCCTCCTTTGCGAAGGAGACGAAACCACCGGCAAATTTCCATAATGGGGAGTAGCCATTTGTGTCTATTGAGGATAGGATAATACTGCCTTAAACTGTTGTATGGAAGCCATATTCTTGAGATTATATATTGTATCTTTCCACCTTTTTGGTTTTGCTTAATGGCAATCTTGTTTTCAATATTGCCATATACCCCTGCTTTTAAAATATAGTCGCTCATTTGTTTTGTCAGCAAATCAAAACTTTCTTCGCCAAACCAAACCTTGGAAAGCTTTATCATCTCGGAATAAAATCTGGCAATTCCGCATTTAGTACAGAGGTCGATCACCTGCTGCTCATCATATGACAGATGAGCCCTCAAAAGCCATAAATCTAACAATGGGCGAACACCGCAACCACCACTAACAAAATGATAGGATGCGTGAGCAATATGATGGAAAAGCAAAAATTCATTGGTTTGTAAATAGCAAACCGTGTTTTCGATTGGAAGCGTATACTCCCATACTTGAGACAGTGTTTGATCAAGGTTGTCTATGTTTTCTTGAATGTTAAAATGGAGTTCTAAATGGATTCCGCTTTCTGAGAACAGGGAGATATCATGGTAGTTTCTATTGCCGTCTATTTTATAGTGTAACGCTGTTTGCAGTATTTCAATTGCCTGATCAAGATTCTCCTCATGCACAAGAATGTCAATATCGCAACTTGTGCGCATCCAAGGTTCAGGGTAATACTTTCGGATAACCGAACCCTTGAGCGGAATAAAAGGAATTTTGGCATCCTCTAAAATTTGATAAATCCGCTCCAGCTCATAATTCAGTTTTTGGTAGCGATAGATCGCCAACATCTGCTGCTTTTGGAATTTTTGCGAGAGCTCGTCCTCACCGAGTAATCCGAGATCGGAAAGCCCCTGTGCCACGATGTGCGCCATATCGTGTGATTTGGAGAGAGCGTATAATTGCGGCAATATTTCGGGGGTAATCCCTGCCTTGTCTCCCTCGGTCAGTTCCGCACCGCATACCACGTGGCGGATCAGCGCAAACATCGCGCGTGTCACTTGTTCGTTCATTTTCTGCTCCTTTTTGCTTTGCGGCTAAACACCGCAATTTTCGACTGCTTTGCAGTCGAAAACCGCAAATTCCGCGCTACAAAAAAGCCTACCGTCGGCTTTTTTGAGCAGAGGCTGCGCCAATGACGCAGCCTCTTTATTTTGATTTAAAACTTTCTCCAAACCATCTTATCAACCACGCCGACATAGGATTGGATGATCTTGACGACCTTGGTAGAAACGTTTTCCTCGATATAATCGGGAACGGGGATTCCGTAGTCGCCGTTTCGATTCATCTCGACGGCTGTATCCACCGATTGCAGGAGTCCCTTCTCGTCAATACCTGATAGGATGAAGCATGCTTTGTCCAACGCTTCAGGGCGCTCGGTAGAGGTGCGGATGCAGATTGCAGGGAAGGGCTTGCCAATGCTGGTAAAGAAGCTCGATTCCTCGGGGAGCGTTCCGCTGTCGGACACAACTGCAAACGCGTTCATCTGCAAGCAGTTGTAATCGTGGAACCCCAAGGGCTCCTGCCGAATCACACGGCGATCCAGCTGAAATCCACTCTTTTCAAGACGGTTACGGCTTCTGGGATGGCAGGAATACAGAATCGGCATATCGTACTTTTCTGCCATCTTATTGATTGCATTAAACAAGCTGTTAAAGTTTTTCTCGGTATCAATATTTTCCTCACGGTGTGCCGAAAGAAGAATATACTTACCCTTTTCAAGGCCAAGACGAGCATGAACATCACTCGACTCAATCTCCTTGAGGTTGTTATGTAATACCTCCGCCATGGGAGATCCCGTTACGTAAACGCGCTCCTTCGGCAGACCGCACTCATGCAGATATTTTCTTGCGTGCTCGCTATATGCGAGGTTGACATCGGAAATAATATCCACGATGCGTCTGTTGGTTTCCTCCGGCAGGCACTCGTCCTTGCATCTGTTTCCGGCTTCCATGTGGAAGATCGGAATGTGCAATCTTTTTGCCCCGATGACCGAAAGGCAGGAGTTTGTATCACCCAAAACCAATACGCCGTCCGGCTTGATCTCTGCCATCAGCTTATAGGATTTAGCGATAATATTGCCGCAGGTCTCTCCAAGATCAGCACCGACCGCATCGAGATAGACCTCGGGGGCGGCAAGCTTGAGATCCTTGAAGAATACACCATTGAGGTTATAGTCGTAGTTTTGACCCGTGTGGGCAAGAATAGTATCGAAATATTGGCGGCATTTATTGATCACCGCAGCAAGACGAATGATCTCGGGGCGTGTACCAACGATGATCAGCAGCTTGAGCTTGCCGTTTTCTTTCCATTTTATATTTTCAAACATAATTACTCCACCACCTCAAAAAATGTATCAGGATGATTCGGATCAAACTGCTCGTTTGCCCACATGACGGTCACGAGATTATCCGTTTCCGAAAGATTGATGATGTTATGCGTGTAGCCCGGGAGCATATGAACGGCTTCGATCTTCTCACCCGAGACCTCAAAGTTGAGGACCTCGTCAGAGCCAATCTTTCTCTGTTGGATCAATCCCTTACCGCTGACAACGATGAAAAACTCCCACTTGGTGTGATGCCAATGCTGCCCTTTGGTGATGCCGGGCTTTGAGATATTGACACTGAACTGTCCGCATTTTTCGGTTTTGAGTAGCTCGGTAAAGCTTCCGCGCGCGTCCACGTTCATTTTCAAGGGAAAAGATACTTTCTCCTTGGGAAGGTAAGACAAATAGGTGCTGTAGAGCTTTTTCGCAAAGCTGTTGTGCGGAATCTCGGGCATAACCAGGGTTTCGGGCTGAGCCTTGAAGCTTTGAAGGAGCTCCACGATCTCGCCCAAGGTGATCTTATGGGTAATCGGTGCGGCACAGTATTTGCCGTCATCGCAGAGAATGGTATTGATGCCGTCAAAGGTGCAACGGTGCTCCTTACCCTCAAGCGCCGCGGTCATTTCAGCGATCAAATCATCGATGTAAAGAAGCTCCAGCTGAACCGATGGATCATTTACCGTAATCGGCAGATCGTTGGCGATATTATTGCAGAAAGTCGCAACGGCACTGTTATAGTTGGGTCTGCACCATTTGCCAAACAGATTGGGGAAACGGTAAACCAATACCTTTGCCCCCGTTTCTTCCGCATAGGAAAAGAGCAAATCCTCGCCCGCCTTTTTGCTCCGTCCGTAATCACTGTCATAGCGACCGACGCAGGTTGCCTGAATCGAGGAGGAGATCATAACCGGGCAGAGGTTTTGATGCTTTTTTAAGGTGTCCAGAAGCTTGGATGCAAAGCCGAAGTTGCCCTGCATAAATTCTTCAGGATTCTGTGGACGGTTGACACCGGCAAGATTGAAGATGAAATCACAGTTTGCGCATGCCTCTTCCAACTCCGATTCGGAGGACTCAAGGTCATAGCAATAGATTTTTTCAATTGAAATCGCAGGATGCGTTTTATCCTTTCCGTCACGGATGCACTTCAGTGCCTCGGTCAGGTTCTTTCCCACAAAGCCATTGGCACCGGTAATCAATATGTTCATTACTTGTTCTCCATCTTCGCAAGCTCGTCCTGAATATATTGAAGGCTTGCGATCTTCGCCTTGGTTTCTTCAACCGTGAGGAGATTGGTGTTGTTAGAGTTGAATTCGGTCAGCGTATTGCGCTCGGCATCACCCTTGTTGAAATATTTATCATAGTTCAAGCCGCGCTTGTCGCAGGGAACACGGTAGAAGTTGCCCATGTCAATGGCATTGGCGCACTCCTCGTTGGTCAGCAACGTTTCGTACATCTTTTCACCGTGACGGATACCGATCACCTTGATCTTCTCTTTGTCGCCGCCAAACAATTCACACACAGCCTCTGCTTGCGTCTGAATCGTGCAAGCAGGAGCCTTTTGAACGAGAATATCGCCACTCTCGCCATGTTCAAAGGCAAACAGGACGAGATCGACGGCTTCGTCGAGAGACATGATGAAACGAGTCATCGAGCCGTCTGTAATGGTAATGGGATTTCCTACCTTGATCTGATCGATCCAAAGCGGGATAACCGAGCCGCGCGAGCACATAACGTTGCCGTAGCGTGTGCAGCAGATCTTGGTTTTGTCGGGAGATACCGTACGCGACTTTGCCACGATTACCTTCTCCATCATCGCCTTGGACGTCCCCATCGCGTTGACGGGATACGCAGCTTTATCAGTAGACAGACAAACGATATTCTTAACGCCATTTTCTATGGCCGCCGTCAATACGTTTTCCGTGCCGAGAACATTTGTCTTAACCGCTTCGATTGGGAAGAACTCACACGAAGGCACCTGTTTGAGTGCTGCCGCGTGGAATATGTAGTCAACACCGTGCATGGCATTTTTGACCGATGCGAGATCCCGCACGTCACCAATATAGAATTTGATTTTTTCTGCCACCTCAGGCATCTTCGCTTGAAATTCGTGGCGCATATCATCTTGCTTTTTTTCGTCTCGAGAAAAAACTCTTATCTCGCCAATATCGGTGCGCAAAAAACGATTAAGCACAGCGTGACCAAAAGAGCCTGTACCACCAGTTATTAAGAGGGTTTTATTTGTAAATGCGCTCACAACTATCACCTTACCTTTAAAATTGTTAAATCATTTCCCATTTTAGAATTGTGTCTTCGGGCAAATCTTGTTTAACAGCTCGCCCTATAACGATATCAACATGCTGAGGGGAGATACCTGTACCCGGTCTTTTAGGCATCAGATCACTCTCTGAAATCACTTCTCCCGCTTTCATATCTCTCGTCAATACCAATGACCGTCTTGCTTCTCTTCGAGATATTTCCTCACATTTTAGAACAACCTTCTCAGGAGAGCCCTTTACTTTAGCAATCCAATTAAAATTATGCATTGCCTTCTTGAAATCAGCAGGGTCTCCAGCATGATAATGATCGTTACCACTTAGTGATTTATCTAAAGTGAAGTGTTTCTCAATCACATCTGCACCGAGCATATATGCTGTAGCAAGTGTCATCATTGTCTCATCAGGAGCTACATGATCGCTAAAACCGACTCTAACATTTGGAAACACATTCTTCAATGTTTGAATCACATTTAAATTCGCATCTTCAGGATTGGTCGGATATGAAAGAACACAATGAAACAGCACGATATCTCTACAGCCTTCTTCAGACAATACGCGAACAGCTTCATCAACTTCCGAAAGATAGGCTGCACCAACAGACATATACACCGGCTTGCCTTTTTTTGCAATATGTCTTATAAAAGGCAAATTTGATAAATCTGAGGAAGATATTTTATAAAAGTCAACCATATCTTCTAAATAATCGGCCGAAGCATAGTCAAACGGCGTTGATGTGAAATCCATGCCTTTGCTATGCGTATAATCACACAATTCTCGATATTCTTTTTCGCCAAACGAATCATGTTTTCGAAAAAGCTCATACTGAGACTTTGTTGGCTCTTTGGTTGTGTCCCAATAAGCCGGAGAATTTTTGGAAACGATAGTTCCCGCCTTGTACGACTGAAATTTTGCGCAATCAATTCCTACCTTTGCAGCCTCATCAATATACATTTTTGCAGCATCAAGTGGTGAAATATTTAACACTCTAGCCGTATCATAGAAATTAACGCCCATCTCTGCGATTATATAAGGTTTATTCATATTTTCCTCCATTTTAAAAAATCATATAGAGTTAATTAAACTCATAACTCGGTGTCTTCCCCCGCGTAAGTCATGGCTTAGCAACATATTTTGAAAGTGTTGGCGGCTACTTTGGGATAACCCTATATACATTTTCAAATTGCTTTCTATTATTTCATCCGCAGGATTTAAACCAATATAAGTAAAACCATTCTCATTACATACAAATCCGTGTTTTTCTTCTCGCTGATTTTGTGCCATGGAGATAGACGGAATTCCTAGCATCGCAAGTTCATATCCTGTTCTGCCACGCGAAGTGATTCCTACATCACAACTGCTCATAAGTTCCGGCATATTTGAAACATCATACAATACCTCAATATTATGGTATTCATTATATTTCAACAATTCCTCTACATTATGTTTTGCTCGCCCTAACACGACTATAAAATTCGTATTCGAATACTCCGGTTTACAAATCATGTTTAATAGTCTATCGGAATAATTTTGCGGATCGGCCCCACCAAAAGAAATAAAAACACGTTTTACATTTTCTTTAATGTTTATTGGCTGATAAAACATAAAGGTTTTTCCGGAAATATAGTACTTTTCTCCTGCGTGTACATGTGGATAATCATTCTCATGGAATAACGCATTAAATACCAAATCGGCTTTAATAATTCCTTCTCCATCATCTTCAAAATTTATTATTTTTGCTTTAGGCAAAACCGATCTTAAACCAATCATATAATCTATATTGGTATTTAAAATATCGTTAATAAAAATAGAGTAATTATGAATTTTACACTTTTCGAACAGTTCCGAAATGCTGTCAATAGGAATAATATTATGCGTAGTTTTGCCAAACACTTTGGGATCTGTTTGGTTAATATCATAATAAATATCCGGTTTAACAAAAAATTCATCCGCAAGTTCAAGAGCTCGGTATATGTGCCCTATTCCACGTTTGTTATTTCCATTAACATAGATGGCAACCTTCTTTTTTTCTAATGCCGTTGCAACATTTCGAAGGTCGTAAAAATCATCAACATCTTGAGATTCATCTGCGGGGACTTCATATACATCAACAGTCTTACCAATTCGTGTTTTTTCTGTAACAACCGAGGTCTTTGAAATAACAAACGCACCTGTCTCTTTATAGCAAGGAGGCAGATATTGTCTATTTAACCGTTTCTCATAATTGGGGATTTTAACACCATTTTCTTCTCGCCAAGAAAGATGAGGGGCATTAATGGCAGAAATCACCGTATCATAATTGTTCGTGATTGCATAATTAATGGCTGCATCTAGTGTTTTCACTTGTAAAGTTGGCGAAGTGGGCTGCATTGTAACAATATAATCATATTCCTTCGTTTTAGGTATAGCATCATATATTACCGCATCTAAAGTAACAGCGTCTCCACAGAGTTCTTCTTTTCTCCAATGTACTTTTACCCCCATCTGCTCCGCGATAATACGAACCTCCGGAGAATCGGTTGAAACAACAATATCGTTAATCAGATTCGAATTTAAGGCATTTTGTATGGAATAATAGATCAAGGGTCTGCCGCCGATGATTCGAATGTTTTTGTTCGGGATCCCTTTTGACCCAGCCCGCGCAGGGATTATAGCTAAAATATTCATTTTTGATCCTTTCAATTTCTTCACTTTTTTAAATGTGTTTGTAAGTTGCTTATTTTTTCAGTAATTGAAAAATGAAAATCTTTAAAAGACCTTGTTTTCCATGCTTTTTTTATTTCATTTTTATACAACACTACTATTAATCCGCCCCCCATCAAAACAAATGTCAGAATAACTACGTATCTAACAACTGTATGAGTATACAAAACATTGCTGATTGCCATTATACCCAATGCGATTAGCAAAACTTTAAAATTATATTTTGTGTCATACCAATGATTTTTTTTCAATTTTTTTACTACCAGAAAATGAATAAAAAACATTATCATATAGCCGATTAACGTCGTATATGCTGCCGCTATGTATCCAAACATAGGAATCAATAACAGATTTAAAACAATGTTTGAGATCGCAGCTATCATGGTTCCAATAGCAATAAAATGATTCTTTTTTAAAAAAGTTTCTATATTAACATAAAGGGAATATATAAATAAAAAGACAAAAGATGTTACAATCGGAGGCATAACATATTTTGCAGAAACATAAGATCGTCCTCCCATTATATAAAGAAATTCCGGAGCCACCAAAATAAAGAAAAATGCAACTATTACAAAAAACAAAATGTATGGTTTAGAGGCCTTCTTCAAAGCATCAATATTGTTTGACGCCATTTGCTCATAAGCCCAAGCAGACCAGGCATTATTTAGAGAGGTCCATAAAACGGATATAATGGACCCACAAGAATACGCTATGCTATACAGCGCATTTTGCTCTGCTCCACAAACCTTTGTAATAATAAATTGATCACTAGCTCCCAAAATATTTGCTGATAAAATATGAAAAACCATTGGCAAGGATAAGATCAAAGCATATTTCCAAGGCTTAAAAGAAAAGCGTTTAGCTTTAAGTGCAAAATATGCATAAATGACTATATTAAGTAGAATCAAGGGTAGAAAATAGCCCAATATTCTTCCGTCCAATTTGTTGTTCTTCATAAATATTACTGCTATCACCGAGAAAACAGTAGGGAAAATTATAGATATTGATGAAATCAGTACCGATGCTTTATACCGAAATTCCAATCTACATTTCACTTGCAACATTTCTGTCGCAGGATAAACCAAAAGATATATTAACAAAATACCGATTTGTAGATCTGTAAAACCAAAAAAGGAGACAACTTGAGCTTTGAAAGGAAGCAGAACTGCGAGAAGAATCAATGTAAAAACAGATCCGAATATTAGATTAGAAAAAATATAATCGTTTAGGTCATCCTTATAATCAAATTTTGCAATTGTCACTGATGTAAACAATTCAAGAGAAGCAATAACGACAAGAACAGAAACCCATGAGTTATAATTAGAAAAAAGCCCAATGTCTTCCTGGTCCATCAATCTGGAAAAAAGGGGCATTGTCAAAAAAACAACTGCTTTTGAAAAAAAGTTGCTAATTGTGTACCATATACCCGCCTTTAATGCAACGCGTTCATGACTCATTCATTTGCCCCCTTTCACACCACATATACGACACAGTCATGAAAAAATATAGAGGCAAGGTTGCTATGTCTCCTGTAAAAATTGAATCTGTCAAGCTGCGTACGAGTAATACAATCGCACAAATGTTTAGCAAAATGATTTTCTTTCTGAAAAATTTTAACAGTTGAATACCTATTACCAAAATCGGGGTAATTCCATATATTAGGTGCATATGCAAAAATGCGTTGTGTAGATTATATCCCAACGCTATAAAAATACTGGTATTTAAAAATCTCGTCCCCAGTATCCAACCAAGCGGTTGTTTTAGCGTTTCGCGCAAATAACTTTCCCATAAAGGTATTCTACCCTCTGATAACAAAGATTTTTGCACTTCTTCTTGAAACAGCTTTACACATATAAATATTAAGATTATGGTTATAATAGCATAAAAGAAATATATCACACCTGAAGATATCTTTCTAGGTTTTACAAAAAACACTACCAACAGGTAAAACATAAATAGAAAAGATAATAATCCCATTCTACTATTAGACCAAAGAACCAATAAAAAACAAGCTAACCATAATACAAAAATTTTTGACGACTTAATAACACCAAACCACGAATTGATGCAATATAAGCAAAAATAGGATAATAATATTGTAGATATGTGATTTTCGCTTGCATGATTAAGCACATCAGCCGGAGAATTGCCCAAACCGGAATATATTAATAAATATACAACTGTCATCAAAAAAAATGCACTCGGGACTTTATATGTTTTGGGCATCGCACACATTAATATGGCTATACCCTGCATAGAAATCTCCAAAAGCCAATTTAAAAGACTAACATTTTGGTTATATAAGACCGCCAAGGCCATGATTGTATCAACAAGTAAAAGTGCCCAAAGAATTCGTTTTGTTCGAGTTTGAAAAATAGCAATTGCGAAAGCAAACAGTCCTATAATAATCGTAGCACCATTAATGATATACAAATCAATAGTTGTAAAAAAACGTATTGAATATAGCAAAAAAAACAAAAATACAGTTATTGTTGCAACCCATTGAGTTGCTTTTTTTTCCGTATATTCAGCCATTAGTCTTTTCCTCAATTATTTTTATCAATTCGTCAATGTTTTTTGGAATGAAAAAGGCACCGTTCGTCTTTTTCATAAATTTCCGCAAGAAAGCACTATTTTTGGTAAAATCCTTATCCACGTTAAACATTTCAAATAAAAAAACAGAACACACCGCATCACCATATACAAGAGCATTTACGATATTTGCCGTTGAATACACCGAAATCAAAACAGTCTTTTTTGCATCATAAAACATCGACAAAATTTCCATACTCAAATCAGTTTTTAAGTAATTAACGTTCTTCCCATATTTCATTGGTGCAGAAGAAGGGTGTAACTTTATTTGAACATTATCTCCAAATTTTTCAATTAAGTGCTTTATTACTTGTTCCTGACATATCGAAATATCTTGTTCAGCCCAGTTACTATCCAAGAACACACATCTTGCAACTTTTGGAATCTTCTCCATTGGTGTTGATTTAGAAAAGATTTCTTTTAAATCATGAAAAAAAACAGAATCTCTATTTATTTTCGGAATCGGTTTTATTGTAATATACGGATAATTACTCTCCACCAAACTAGGTTCATAAACAAGCATTTCTTGGCATTTTTCAATCAAATCAAAACCAAAAAGAATTTTAAAAATTCGATTTCTCATTTTGTTTTGATTTTCAACCAAAATAAAATCATACGACCCAGTTCCGTCTTCATAATACTTTAATTTGATTTTCTTGTTCTTATGGTAGTAATGATAATATATAGCCTTTGAAAAAGCCTCTGTTCCTACTATATATATTTCATCGTAACTAGTCTTAAATGCGTGCAAATATTTTTTAATAAAAAGAATTCTATGCAATCGGTTCAAGTAGTATAAAACTCTTCGTTTCCCATTCAAGAATCCGACATCAATTACACCAACGGTATCAAACATTTTTGAGTTTATAGCGATTTCCGTTAAATAACGGCATTTATCGCTAATATCTAAAATTGCAATGTCAGCCACGGTCTCCTCGTTAAGTATCTGTTTTCTAATATTGAGACAATTAAGCAACTGATATGGTGTCGATGCAACAAATAAAATTCTATCACCCATTACTTGAGTGCCCCTCCTTTGTCGTTTATCTTCCCGGTTTTTTCATATTCAAAAATTTTCACATCTACAAGGAATCTATACCAAAAATCTTCTAGAACATGATATATAAACCCTTCTTTTCCGTCTAAAAAGCCAAGCTGAAATATGTATCTATAGCAAAACAACATAAAAGCTCTAAAAAATTTTGGGAGTTTATAATATACAACTTTTTGCTTTCTTCTTGCTTTAAGAGTTCCGTTCTCTAGATTATCTACACTACTCTGCATATTTTGGGCAATATAATCCAACACTTCTCTTGTTGCATACCAATTATGTTTATGAATGTAATATGATATATCTCGGAAATCATTATGCAAAGCATCATTATTTAATGTAATAGAACAACCAGTATTCAAAACAGTATGTTCATCCATGTTTCGTTCTTCTATTCTTCCTATACCGTTTTTAAACAACATAAGTTTTTTGAAAGGATACGCACCACCGTGTCTTAGCCATCTCCCGAGAAATGATTTCTTCAATTTTAATATCATACCGTTGACATCATCTTCTTGATGTTGAAGCATCGCATTCTCCATCTCTTCTGCTAACTCCTCCGTTAGCATTTCATCAGCATCAAGTCTCAAAACCCAAGTTGTCTGAACATCTGTATTGTCGAGTCCCCAGTTGAATTGATTAGCATAGTTTATAAAATCATGATAATAGCAATCTGCCCCTAATTTTTCTGCAATACTAAGCGTTTGGTCTGTACTGCCACTATCCACTACAACAATTCTTTTTGCGATTTTTTTTACACTATTTATACAATTAGCTATATTCTTTTCTTCATTCATGGTAAGAATAATAACAGTCATATCTGCCATCAGTATTCCCTCACTTATAAATTATTTACTTTATTCTCAAAGGATTCGAAAACAAACCTGCTTTTACCACAACGTTTCAATGATACCTTATGTTAAGAAATCGCCCTTTTTCATTTTCTGGTTTTTAAACACAGTTCAATCTTCAAGTTTTATTTCTTTCAGAACAGCCTTTTTTCATCAATGTCTCTAATTGACTGACTACTAAATCCATTGCAAAATGTTTTTCAAAATACTTTTTTGCATTTATTTTCATATAACCCAATTCATTAGAGTGCATTACATTATTTTTAATAACATCTGCCAATTGCTCTGCATTCTGTTCACAAACAAATCCGCACCGAGCATTTTGAATAACTCGAGCACTTTCACCGCCTGCTGCGGCCAGAATTGGTGTTCCACAGGCCATATATGATTGCAGTTTTGCCGGCAATGTCATATCAAATAATTTGTTCTTTTTGAAAGACAGATACGCGCAGTCGGCAAAGTGAATGTACCTGTTTGCCTCCTCCTCCGTAACCTTTCCCACAAATATAACAATATTTGAAAGATTGTTTTCAATTACTCGCCGTTCAAGCTTCTCTCTTGCTCTGCCATCGCCGACAAGAAACCATCTCACATTTGTATCCTTCAATCTCAACGCCGTATCAACAAGCAAGTCTAACCCCTGTGCTTCTCCAATATTTCCAGTAAAGACAATATTAAAATTTTGATCCTGATAGCATTCTGGCCTGATCATTTTTGAGAAGTCGGGCACTATACAAAACTGAGGCCAAAAAACAAGCTTATCGTTAGAAATGCCTCTATTCGCAATGTTCTCGACAAAGGAGCTGGAAGAACACAATATTTTATCACTTGCATTATAAATTTTATCAACAATTTTATTAATTACGCCAATAATTATTTTATTGCGTATTCCAAGAACAATCTCAACATTTTCAGGCCAAAGATCTTGAACATTAAAATATATTGGGGTGCCAAATTTATTCTTATATGCTACGGCTGGCAATCCCACCGTAACAGGGGATACTTCGAAAACATAAACCGCATCATACTTGATTTTGCATTTTTTAACCCATTTTTTGCCTTCGCGAACAAAGGAAATACAATTCAAAAGCAACCCCAATGGTGTTTTGCCTCTTGGGCGCATTTTTACTCGCTCGATTTTTATTCCGTTCCATTCGGTTTCATAAGGCTTATTAAAACCATAACCGTCATATATGCGCCCTTGTGGGTATTGCGGGTAACCGGTTAATACAGTAACATCATGACCTCGCTTGACCAATTCTATGCACAAGGTGTTGACACGGAATGTTTCCGGATAAAAGTATTGGGATACAACCAGTATTTTCATATTGCCTTTTCTGTCCTTTTAATGCTTTCCTTAATATCAGCATTTCTATAATTGTGGGTGTATTTGCTTATCCCCATCTCATAACTCAAGCTTCCAAATGCCTTATTCACGAGCCCTGTGCAATGGCTCATGAGTTTGAGCATCCAGCCGAAGCCTTTGATAAGTCTGACCTTTTTACCGTGCGCCTCGGCGATCATTTTTACAAGCTCGCTTGTGTTGCTATACTCAGCGTTTTGAGGCCAAAACGTACCCTGCTCGTTATTCTTAACCATGAGCTGTATAAATTCACACAGATTCTCGATATAAAGCATGGACCGTTCATTCTTGATATATGGAAAAACAGGGGTTTTGAGCGCGATTTTGACAAGCAATGGATAATTCCCCTTGCTACCTTTTCCATAAATCATCGGAGGACGAAGGATCACAACCTTGAAACTATCATCATTCAAAGGCCGAATTCCATTCTCTGCCTGCACCTTGCTATCACCGTAGCAGTTGGCTGGAGAAACCGGTGTATCTTTCGTAATAACCTTGGTCTTGCCGATCGGCGCGCTTTCGCCATAAACAATGGCACTGCTCATAAAGATAAATTGCTTCACACCGTCTGCCTTTGCTTTTTTCGCCGTTTCAATCGTCAGATCAGTATTGACTGCATAATAAAGTTTTTCTTTTTCCGCACTAATCTTTCCGTTGTCGGAGTGCGCAATCCCTGCGACATGAAACACGCTATCGTATCCTGAAAAATCCTTTTCGCGCCAGGAGCTGTCGATCATATCCACGGTATCGATTGCGTAATCGTTCGGATAATTTTCTTTTATGTATTTTTCAAACGACGTGCCGATGTAACTGTTCGCGCCGGTGATCAGTATTTTCTTCATTTTGCAACCGTTTCTTCTTTCTTTTCGTTTTCCTGTTTCTTCATCTCGCCGGTTCCGCCCTCTACGACGCCGTCGGATTTCAGGACAGAGGTGATCGTTCCGATAAAGCATTTGCAGTCAAACA
Organism: Oscillospiraceae bacterium; assembly: GCA_015063585.1. Classification (GTDB taxonomy): domain Bacteria; phylum Bacillota; class Clostridia; order Oscillospirales; family CAG-272; genus UMGS1865. The sequence continues at coordinate 44,088 of SVTW01000007.1, read as the reverse complement.
GGAAAGACATTCTTTCTACGTACTCTCCGTCCAACTTCGCCTTGACCGGGATTTCAAGCTCATCCCGTCCGTTGATCTGTGCCCAGCCGGTGAGTCCGGGCTTGACATCGTTTGCTCCGTATTTATCTCGCTCCGCAATCAGATCGTCCTGGTTCCAAAGGGCAGGGCGGGGACCGATGATGCTCATTTTTCCGCTGAAAATGTTGAACAACTGCGGCAGCTCATCAAGACTTGTCTTGCGCAAAAATCCACCGACCTTTGTGATCCATTTTTTAGGATCGCTCAGCTCATGTGTCGGCGCGTCGTGCGGAGTATCGGTGCGCATGGTGCGAAATTTCAAAATATGAAAATGTGTCTTATGTATGCCGATGCGCTTCTGCTTGAAAAACACGGGTCCCTTGGAATCGAGCTTGATCACGATCGCAAGAATCAGCATCGGGAGTGCCAGAACGATGATCCCCATAGCGGAGAGCACCAGATCGATCAACCTTTTGAAAAAATGCTTATACATAATCTTAAACCTCACATTCCGTCTTCAAAGCTATAGGTCAGTCCGTCAATCGGCAAAGGCCCGTGGGCTGTTTCGTGGGAGTATCGTTTTTGATAGGCACAAACATCTCCTCGGCTGAGATTGCTTGATTTCGATAGACCGTCCCACTTTCGACTTTTGTTTTTTGCGGAACACAAGTGTATCCCGCTACCGTCGCATTGCAGTCTATATGTACTCCGTTACAGCATTGGCTGACATGATTGATCACAGCACCCGCTGAAACGATGCAGCCGGTGCCGAGCTTACATCCTGTATGAATGACAGCCATGGGCTCAATGATGCAACCTTTTTCAATTTGTACGGTTGGCGAAACATAGGCATGAGGGGATATCAGAGAGACTACACGGCAAGCCCCGCTTTCTTCGATCGTGCGGATCAGCCGCAAGCGCGCTTCGGGATTACCGATCGCAACGATCGCGTTTCCGTATTCAACCGCAAGCGTTTCAACATCGGAAAAGCGACCGATAACAGGCAATCCATCAGGCGCCGTTTTTGCATTGTCATCGATAAAAGCGATCTTCCCGAATGTTCCCATGCTCTCGGCGATCTCCTTGGCAACGAGTCCATAGACCCCCGCTCCAAGGATCAGCAAATTGTGATTTTCGTTTTTTTCCATTATCGCACCCTCAATTACACACAACCGCCCTTCTCCCGGCAACAAAGTATCACACTTCATAACCGCGAAAAGAGACAAAAAAATCCATAAAACCCGATTTTACAATCCCTATTATATCACACAAACATAAATTTGTCAATCGTTTTGAGGAAATAAAGCTGGTTTATTGGGAGGGGCTTCTATAAATGTTTTTGGGAAAGGCACTAAATCTACCCAAAACAGGGCTTCTTGTTTTCTTTTTGTTGCAGAGTTTTCCAAAAAAATGTGACAAAATTTTATTCGCAGTCAAAATACAAGGAATGCGAAAGGAGTTTTTTATGTCTCGCAGAGGAGAAAAACTTTTTAAAAGAAAAGCCGGTCGTTGGGAGGCACGCTAAATTCATCATTACGAAAACGGCGTTGCAAAATACCGCTATCTGTACGCCGACAGCTATGCCGAGGTCAAGCAAAAACGGTTGGATGAGCTCTCCGTGCCGCAAAAATGTATCTCGGTGCGGTCCAAGTCGTTGGCAACGGTGGAACAGCTTGCGGCAGACTGGTTGATCGACATCAGAACAGCCGTCAAGGAGTACCCCTATACACGGTACTGTATGACCGTGAAGAAGTATATTCTTCCCACGCTTGGAAAATATGCACTCAAACGGGTCGATTTTCACACCGTGAATCGATTTTCGTGGAATTGATGGCGTCGGGAGGAGCGAACAGAAGCCCGCTTTTGCCCAAAAGTGTGGCGGATATTCTGTGCGTTTTGAAGTCGATCTTCAAATTCGGGCGGCTGAACGGCTATCAGCGACTATTACAACAACCCCTCCTTCGGCTACGGCGGATACTGTCTGCCAAAGGGTACTAAGCAGCTTTTGGCAAATTATGAGCATATTCCACAGAATATGATGACCGCCATCGTGGAAAGCAACAGAACCCGCAAAGATTTTATCGCTGACCGCGTGATGGAGATTGCGGGTGCATATGAAGCTAACGATAACTGGAGTGTAGATAAAGAGAAAGAAGTGGTGGTTGGTGTGTGCCGACTAACCATGAAAGCCGGCTCAGATAACTTTTGTCAAAGTAGTATTCAGGGTGTCATGAAGCGGCTCAAAGTGAAGAGCGCGACCATCATAGTAGTTTACGAGCCGACGTTGGGGACGGCAGCACATTCTTCGGTAGCAAGGTCGTGAATGATCTTGCCAAATTTAAGGCTATGTGCGCAGCAATCATCGCAAACCGCTATGACAGTGTGTTGGATGATGTGGAAGAGAAGGTTTATACGAGGGATTTATTCCGTAGGGATTGATCCCGAATGCAAGCTTTGAGTTACAAATGGTGAGCGAGTAGAGAGAAATAAGCGAAAACATTCGCAGTAACATAAGCTTACCAATAACCAAGAGGCTGCGTCATTGGCGCAGCCTCTGCTCAAAAAAGCCGACGGTAGGCTTTTTTGTAGTGCGGGATTTACGGTTTTCGACTGCAAAGCAGTCGAAAATTGCGGCGTTTAGCCGCAAAGCAAAAAACGTCGGGGGTGAGTACCAAATGCATTTTTGCATTTGACTCACCCCCTTTTATTCTTTTCGTCACGCTATGTACCGCCACGCAAACCCCGTCGAACGATGTCACGGTTATACGAGAGGGAGCTCGTCGCGGAAGCGCATGGTTCTTCTGATTTCCTTGGAGATCACGACGCGTCCGAGGTCGTCGATTCTTCTTACGATTCCTGTGGCTTTCATATGTATAAATCTCCTTTTTAGTAACGGATCGGTGCTTAACACCGAGCGGTGCGAGGGACTCTGTCTGTTCGATACCGAAAGCAATGCTTTCACGCCTAATCTCACTTGTTTTTACAGATTTGTGATGTTAGTATCTGTGATTTTAAACGATTTATACTGAAAGATTTTGAAATTTCAAACAACGAGGTTATGGTTTGATTTTACTGATTCGATTGGTTTCAAAAATATTTATGAGTTGCTATCTTGATGAGTGGCTGACATATACTTTTTTAATTTTTTGTATCTGCTTGTTTTTTTTATTAGTTCGAAAGCTTTGTGATGAGCGCCAACAGAGTGGTAAGTAAGGATTAGTTTGTCCATAACTTCTAAAGTCGTCGGGTGATTTTCACCTAAAAGCTTACAACATAGGTTATATTCTTTTTCCTCAAACTTTAATTTTTTATTTTTATTTTCCAAATAGCCATAAGCTTTAGCTAAACCACTCACAGCACATAGCGTTTTGAGGTTTTCTTCGCCAAAAAGATTGCGATAATGATTATAGCTTTTTTTATACATAGTTAGTGCTTTTTTATAATCACCTAGATTGCTATATAGTGTTGCAAGATTGCATAGAGATAAAAGTGTATCAGGGTGCTTTCGACCTAAAAGTTTGCAACGACATAAATATACTTTTTCAGCTGTTTCAATTGCTTTTTTCTGGTTATTAAAAGCACCATAAATTACAGCCAAATTGCTAAGTAAGGCAAGTACGGACGGATGATTTTCACCCCAAATTTCGAGTAAAATTGTATATGCTTTTTCCTGCAATCGCAAAGCTTTTTGATGATTGCCAAGGTTACAGCAAGTCATAGCCATACCGCTTAACGAGACTAAGGTGGCGGGATGTTCTTCACCTAGGATTTTGCATTGAATTATATATGCTCTTTCTTGTAGTACCAATGCTTTTTGATGGTTACCAAGAGAATTATATATAATTGCAATATTATTCAAAAATTGTAAGGCATTCGGATGATCTTCACAATGATTCTTACAATGCAGTGTATATGCTTTCTTTTCTAATTCCAATGCTTTTTGGAAGTTCTCCATCTTGTAATGAATAGTAGATAGATTGTTTAAAGCAGATATGGAAGCAGGGTGTTCCTCGCCTAAAATTTTGCAATGAAGCACATATGACTTTTCTTCCAATTCCAACGCGCTTTTATAATTGCCTAGATCGCAATAGGAGAGAGCAATGATTTCCAGTGTGCTTAGGGTATCGGGATGTTCCTCACCTAGGATTTTGCAACGAAGCATATATGCTTTTTTTCCTAACTCCAATGCACTTTTATAATTGCCTAGATCGCTATTGATTAATGATAAATTTTCTATCGCAGAGAGAACATCTGGGTGGTTTTTTTCAAAAGTTTTACAACGAGAAACATATACTTTTTCAAGTATTTCTAATGCTTTTTTACAATTTCCAAGATCTCGATAAGTGAATGCGAGATGCTCCAATGCGTTTATGGTGGCAGGATTTTCGTCACCATATTGTTGTATATTATATTTTACGAGTTGTTCTCCCCACTTTTGAGCTTTTTTGTAGTTGACTCTTGTGCCGATTCCTTCCTGATGCATATCATACAACTTTTCCATTGCTTCGGGAAGCGCGGCCTCTGCTGCTTCGGTGATCAGCTTGAGACCTCGCTCACGGTTGATCTCCACGTCAATTCCTTCCAAATAAGCAAGTCCAATCAGAAATTGATGCTCCGGCGTGTTGTTGGTTTCCACGGAAAGCTTGCGAATGGCACTGAGAAAATTCTCCCGTAATGCTTTCTCATCATGCGGATTGATACAAGCGGGTAATCCTTTGAATTTTTTCTTCAGCAACCGTTGGTCGGTGTTGACCATTTCGGCAGGAAGAATTTCAAGGCCCGCAGTTCTTGCTTTTGGATATTCTGATTTCATAACAAAATTGGGCTTGCCGTTCGGCATTTCCAAAAGATTGGGCGTGACAAGAAGCGCGAATAAACGGCTGTTTTTTAAAATATGGTCGATGTTTTCCAGAAAGCTTTCGCCGGGGGTCAGAAATTCATCGAACCAAACGGCAATGTCATAGCACCCGGGAATCTGATGAATAAGCCGCATCAGCTCGTTGGCATACTTGCGATCTTTCTTTCGGTAACTCAAAAAGATATACGCGTCAAATGCCGCGCGCACGCGGTCTGCCGTTTTTTTGCTGATCAAAACCGAGTCCAAGTATTTTTTGAGTTTTTCCGCATAGGCAATCTCGGTAAAATCGGTGCTATATGGATTTAAATATTGCAACGCTCCGAATTTATCGGGGGCGGAATAGAAAGATTCAATCCCCGATTCCATCATAAAGGGCAATACGGGAATGTGATTTGACAGAGCATAAGGAATATCCTCGTCCATTGCACGGTTCGGGGTGGAAAGAAGTTTATACGTAACGGGAACCACAAACAGGTTGTTTCGACCGAGTTCCACTTCTTTTTCAGCGATGTGTTCTGTCATATCTTCGGTATAATATACCGTACAATCGTGCGTTTTGAAAATGTCATCGCAGATCAATTGAAAGTAGCGGTCAAAATCATCGGGATGACAGGTGAAATACACGCGTGGCTTTTGTTTAAGGTTTGTTTGATTTTTGCTTTTCGTTTGAAACTCTGCCATTCTGATGTCCTCCTGTGATGCATTATTCTGTCAATTGCTTCTTCTTTTTGCCGTAGGGGAGCGCGAGAAATTCAGAGCGTACGCAAAATGCGGTCGAGCTCGTTCAGCGGGAGCCGGGTGATGCGGTCGATGATGCGGATCTGCATTTCCTCGGCGCGCGCCTTCAGAAATTCTCCCTTACTGCCCATTTTATCGAGGTCGGCGGCAACCAATACCTTTTTGGCAAAGCGTCCGCCAAAGCGCAGGGCAACCGTGTTGAGCTTGTAGAGCTCCTCACTGTCAAAATCCCCGTTCTTGCAGGAAAGGAAGATGGGGGTGCTCCCTTGCATGGCGAACACGTCGATCTCATTGACCGTGCGCACGCGGGTATCCCCGTCGCCGTCCCAATTGATCACAACACCCACCTTGCAGTCATGGTAGAGCCGATCGCCCTGCTTGTCGGTGAGCGCGATCATGCGAGATGCGATCAGAACCTCCAACACCTGTCCCGCAACCGTGAGACAGCGGCGAATCTGCTGGTCGGGGAAGCAGAACGTGATGCGATTTTGTGTCGTCAGGTCATGAATCAGCCCTGCGCGCTCCAGCTCCTTGAGTAGATTCGGGAGGGTTTCGGCTGCCCGATTGCCGTTCTTTTTGTATTGCAGGAGGCGGTTTGCGTCGATCTGCATCTCGATGCGATCGGAGGTGAAGTGACATTCCCCAACTCTGCCGAGCAGATTGATCTGCGCGTTCCAAAGACGGGGGTCACGGCGGCTTAGCAGCCACATTTTTTCAATTTGGTCAAGAAATGCGGGCGTCCAATCCCAGTCACAGGTGGCAGGCTCTCCTGCCTCCTGTTCGCGCACGATCTCTCCGCCGTTGAGCATTACGGTCTCCTCGATCGACACCGCAATGTTTTCGGAATTGCAAACCCTACCGTCGGCGTCACAGTCGGTCACGTTTCCGTTTTGCAGGTTGAAGCGGTGGCATTGCACGCGGGAGCGGTGGGTTTGCAGGAGCATGCCCACGGCAACCAGGTAAAGATCCTCGCCGCCTGTGAGATCAAAGATGCATTTTTCATTTTGCTCCACAAGGTCAACCAGCGTTTGATAGATCTCCTGGAGATTGTTTTGTCCAACCGTGATCGAACGGATCTCTGTGGAAAGTCCGCGATTCGCAAGCACCCTATGGTAATAGGGGAGCCGACGCGCGATCTTTTTTCGGCTGTGTCCAACCAAAATCAGCTTGTCGGGGGCGCAGAGAAGCGTGCTGATAATATTTTCAATTCCCGATTTATCAAAAAATTCAATGATGGTCATAGGATCTCTCACGCATCCTTTCGAATATCCCGATCGCGCAGCTCGGAGAGTGGCTTGAGGCACAGATGTTCTTTCGCAAGCATGTTGGTTTTTTCACTGCGGCGGAGGCCTTCGGTTCTCATGTAGGCGTTCCACGCAACATGCTCGAGCTTTCCGATCACAAGCATTTCTGCGGGGGAACGCTCCTCGGGCGCCTTTCGCATCGCTTGGCGAAGCAGCGCGAGGTCTTCCTCCGTCCATTCGGCGGTGGGCAGAATGGGAAGCCCGTTGTCAGGAGTGAGCAGCATGCGCTCACGAAGCTCATCGCGCATCGCGCGGGCGATCGAGGCACGGTAGTTGTATTCGAAGGTGCGGAATCCGACCGACCGCCCGAGAGAAAGCTCGTATTGATAGTGTTCGATCTTCTCGCGCAGCATCTCTTTCTTTTCGGAAAAGGTCTTTGCGCTCTCGCGTGTCCATTTAGCGGCAGGGGGGGCTTTTTGGATCCCCAAGCAACGGCGGTATATGTGCGCGATCGCATCTAAACAGCGACGGGTCACGCAAGGGCGGCAACGACCTGCGTCATCGTTTGTTTCGGGATCGGCTGATACGGTAGAGAAGACCAGACTTTCGTTGATGGGGTCCTCGCTGATATAAACGGTATCCCCTGCGGGCTTGATCAATTGGAAGCGCCGGAGCGTATTCTGCGGTAAGGTCGTATCATCGCCAAGCACCGCCTGTGCTTTTTGGTCGATCAGGGCGCGCAGATTGGTTTGTGCCTGCGTCGAGAGCACGCCGTTGGATGTTTGGGAGTCGGCATAGACGTCGGACACAGAAAGCACCGAATAGGTGAAGGTGGTAGCGTCGGTTTTGGTGATGTAGATCAAGGATCGATCGGGGTCAAACCGATCGGCTTTTTGTGCGATCTGTTCCACCGCTTCCAAGATCTGAAGCTCCTCCTTCAGATTGAGCAGAGACGCGCGGGTCCAACGCAGGTCGCATTCCTCACCGGCTTCCACCAATGCCGAACGGAGTAGGGTGTCTGCCGAATAAAAGCTTTCCAGATCGCCGATCATGTGAATGCGGTAGGCTTGTCCGCGGTGATTCTTAATGCCGTCGGTGTTCTTGTCCTCGCTGTGACCGTTTGCGAAATCGTCCCAATGCATACTCATTTTCTTGCTGATGTTTGAGTCGTATACCACCGCTTCAATATCGGGGCGGCATTTTTTTTGCTCGCAGAGTGCGCGAATCTGAATTGCGGTGGAGATGTTGAGTGCATCCGAGCCCAGTGCAACAAACACAAAGGTGGGGTGGGGAATGCTTTGCAAGCGGTTTCCGAAATCCACGGTGTCAACCGCAATGCCGCTGTGAAGGTGGATCTCGTAACGGGAATCTCCCGCAGCGTTGCGTGTTGGGGGATCGAGCAGCTCGGGGCAGCGGGCGCGCAGGCGCGACTCGGTTTGCACGTCCTCGTCAAAGACGTCGATACGCAACGTATAGCCGATCATCTGGCAATACCAGATCAGGGCTTTGAACATCTCGGTTCCGTACTGACCGAGACCCACAATCACAGCCGAAACGGTTGCGGGTTCGGTTGCGGGAAGTCCACACTCGGTGTGAACCGCCCGCGCGTGGCGGAACAGGCGAACGCCGTGCTCATGGAGATTGTGGTAGATCAACGACTGCACGTCGTTGACACGGGTGACGCGCAGATGTTTGGTTTGCGTTGTGCTGAGCAGAAGCTGACATTCAATGCTGTCAGAAAAAACGTAGAGCTCGGCGCCGCGGTAGTCGAAACGCTCCATAATGCGCGTTGCGTGGCGGATCTTTTCGCTGTCGTCCTCCGAGATCAGATAGAATTTGAGCTTGCGGAACGGCAGGTGGCGGAATCGAAAATGGATCGATCCGAGGTCCTTGCGAAAGAGGACCGCATTGAGCAGATTCGCTTCCGCAATCAGCTCGTAATGTTCTTCCTCGTGCTTGTCCAGAATATCGGTGAAAACGATCAACGGACGGCGAGAAAAGAACTTTCTGTTTCGCAACAGGCTTTTTGCCATGGCAAGCGATTTTTCATTCAGATCCGAGAAAATATGTGTTTCACGGAAAAAATTGAAACTGTAGCGCGCCTTCGACGTAAAGTTTTTCAGAAAGGAGAGCAGAACGGTAAAGGTGAGGAGCGGCGCGAGCAGGCAGAGCGTTGCGCCGAGGGCAATGTAAAGCGGGCGAAGCGTAAACCCGCCCAAGGGCGTGTTCATTTCGGAGAGCAGCCCGATAAATTCGCCGTCAAAGGCAAAGAGGCGAAGCGCGTGCTGGATCGAGAGCATCACAGCGGTCCAATGATTGGAAAAGCCCTCTTCTGTGGCGAATTGGAGCAAATAGTAGGGCATGCAAACCGAAAACGCGGACAGAGCCACACCGAAAAAGAGCACCTTGCGCAGGGTAACGGTATAGCGCCACTTCAAGCGCAGACGGCAAAAAGAATAAAAAACAAGCGGTACAAGTAGGCAGCACAGGGCGGCAATCGTCCATCTGTTCAGCATTGCGGATCCTCCTTTTCAATGCGGTATCCGAGCTTCACGATCAGACGCAGGGTTTGCAGGGCGGTATTGCGGTCGAAGTCCTTTTCGCGCTCGGGGAGCTCCTCATAGGGGATCAGGCAGGGGTGCTTTTTCGCGGCATCGTCGCGCACCGCGCCAAAGCTCCAGCCGTCGGCAATACGCCCCTCGCTCCAAACCTCGTGCACGTTTTTGGCGAGCTGTTCGCACAGCTCCATGATCTCGGGCGAGAGGGTGATGCTGCTCGTATCAATCGGCTTTGGAATATACATTTCAATCAACTCCGTTTCTTCTTTTTTGCGTCGGGGAAATGCTCCGACGGTCGTTAAATGCAAAATCTATCATTAGTATATCATAAAAAAAGGAAAATAGCAAGAAAAAAGAAATGAATGAACAAAATTCACTCAAAAACATGAAATCCCCCCCATTTTTGTTATTCTGTGAAAAACTTTTAATTGTACACAATAAAAATAATAAGGAAAAATATATTTTTGAAAATCGTTTTATATGAGACTGAAAATGAGGGGAAAATTGCTTGGATAATAAAAAGAAATGAGCTAAGGTGGCGAGATTGCTTTTGGAGCTTATTTGAATCAGTTGACAGGGACCCCTTGTCTAACTCTACTTGCTTTTCGAAAAAATATTTTTACATAGCTTTTTATTGAAACCGTTCTTTCATTGTATGCTTTTTTTGTTCAAAGTATTGACATTTAATTTGAAAAGGGTTATAATTGACATATCCAAAAAAGGAGGAAAAAAGATGAATTTGAAAAGATTAATTGCAATCATCGGTATATTTCTATTAACTCTTGCACTTTTGGTATCTTGCGCACCCAAAAGTGCCTATGACCTTGCAGTCAAAGAAGGGTTTGATGGTTCGATGGAAGAATGGCTTGCGTCTCTTAAAGGCGAAAAAGGTGATACAGGTGCAACCGGCGCGCAGGGACCTCAAGGCGAAAAGGGCGATACTGGCGCAACTGGTGCGCAAGGACCACAAGGTGAAAAGGGCGATGCTGGTGCAACCGGTGTGCAGGGACCTCAAGGCGAAAAAGGCGATACTGGTGCGCAAGGACCGCAAGGTGAAAAGGGCGATACTGGTGCACAGGGGCCAAAAGGCGACAAGGGTGATACAGGTGCAACCGGTGCGCAGGGACCTCAAGGCGAAAAGGGCGATACTGGCGCAACTGGTGCGCAAGGACCACAAGGCGACAAAGGTGATACTGGTGCAACAGGTGACACAGGAAAATCTGCATATGAACTTTATTGTGAAATCTACGGTTACGAAGGAACTGAGGAACAGTGGCTTACCGATTTATTAAATGGAGCACTAGTAAAATATACCGTAACATTTGATTTGAATGGCGGTGTAGCTACGGAAGACTTTTTGGCGACGGTAGAAGTTCCTGCAGGGTCTTATTTGAATTTGACTGAACCTACAAAAGAGGGGTATACTTTTGTTGGTTGGTATACGGGTGATGCCATTAGTGATGGTATCGTTAGCACGACAACTTCAATTCGGTCAGATATGTCATTAAAGGCAAGGTGGCAGATTAACTCCTTTACGGTCAAATTTTTAGATAAAGACGAAAATCTTTTAAAGCAGGAAACCGTAGAATACAGGGCCTCCGCAACAGCTCCGCAGGTTCCTTTATATAATCATTTCAGGTTTAGCAAATGGGATGTTGATTTTTCATCTGTAATATCTGATTTAAGTGTTCGTGCATTATATGTTCCAAATACATACACCTTGTCCTATAATACCGACGGTGGTACCGAATTTACTGACGAGGTTTATTATGTTGGAGAAATTCCACTTCAACCTCAAAATCCTATAAAGGATACGTATTTCTTTATGGGCTGGTACTTAGACCAAGACTTTACCGTTCCCTATGATTTTGAAACGGGACTTGAAGCTGATACCACTCTTTATGCTTGTTTTACGGAATGTCTTCCTATTTCTACAGCAGAAGAGTTAAAGGCAATTGGAGACAATTCTTCGGGAAAATACTATCTGACACAAGATATTAGTCTTGGCGGAACTACCTGGGTTCCTCTTTGGTATTTTAGTGGTGAATTGGATGGAAAAGGTTACAAAATCAGCGATTTTGTAATTTCTTCCACTGATTATCTATCCGGCTTTTTTACTACGAACAGCGGTACGATTAAAAACCTGACTCTTTCTGATTTTGCATTTTCAGTAACGACAAAATCCGATACATTTACGGCAGGTCCGTTGGTTGGATCCAATATGGGAACGATTGAAAATTGCCATATTCAAGATGCTGCATTAACCTACCATTTCTATCGACATAACGCAACTCAGCAAACGGTTACCTATACCTCCTATGCGGGCGGGTTGGTTGGAAGTAATAGCGGAACTATTTCAAATTGTACAGTTTCTGCTGAAATTAACGGAAAGGCTGAAAATTGTGTAGACTCTTATCAAATTGCTGCAAATAGTTATTATTCAGCAGATCTTTATCTTAAAGTTGGTGGAATTGCGGGCAGCAACAATAACGGAGGAAATATATCCAACGTTACCACAACCGTAAAAATAGATATGATATGCGAAGGAATTGCAGTAGCCGGTAGCAGGGGGGCTTATCCTCGTCCTCGTGGTATAGTTGGCGGAGCAGTATCCGAAAACTACGGAATAATAGAGTTGTGTAGTTGTGACACCACATTTACATGTACAGCCAAAGAAACGGAGCCTGCTAACAGCGACGTTGGTACAACGGTTGAATTTGGAGGCTTTGCTCATGAGAATGCAGGTTCTATTTCAGAGTGTTTTGCAACAGGCTCTTTCAAAACCACAAATAGTTTTTGGAAACTCTCGGCAGGTGGATTTGTATATCAAAATACTAATCAAATCAAAAATTGCCATACCGATGTAACAATCAATACATTAAGTAATACACAGGATCAAAAAGAAGATGCAATTGGCGGATTTGTTGCTATTAACGAAGGAATGATCTCCTCCTCTTACTCTACCGGAGATATTGTAACATCTGCAAAATGCTCACTGGGCGGATTTGTTGGTGCCAATAAAAGCGGAGCTGTGATTAGCAAGTGCTTTGCAACAGGTAATATAACATACAAAAATGCTACATGGGGTGTTGGTTGTTTTGTTGGAGTTGCAGACAGCGGGAGTACTCTGTTTAAAAATTACTACAACAAAGAAATGGTCGTTAAGCAATATAATACTGATGTAACCGTAGAGGATACAAACGCAACGGCAACAACCTCCGCGTCGCTACAAGGCAAAACATTATTGGTTGATACGCTGGGGTGGTCTGAAGAGGTTTGGTCTTTTACCGTTGACGCATATCCCTCTATTATTGATTTGAAAAACTAAATAATTCAGAAAAAGGGGCTGCGTTATTGGCGCAGCCCCTGCTCAAAAAAGCTGACGATAGGCTTTTTTGAAACGCGGAATTTGCGGTTTTCAACTGAAAAGCAGTCGAAAATTGCGGTGTTTAGCCGCAAAGCAAAAACGTCGGGGGTGAGTACCAAATGCATTTTTGCATTTGACTCACCCCCTTTGAGTGAGAAAGGCGATTTTTTCGATGACTAGAAAAAAGTAAAAATATAATTTTTGACGATTATTGATGTGTTGTTAAGCATAAAAATCGTTAGTCTTTTTTTCTTTTCCCGAGAACAGTGGTTTTTTTTGATACTTACTCTAAAAAAATTTCCAAATTGTCGATTTTTTCACAAATTCCTATTGATAATTTTTTTGTTTTGTGTTATGATATATGTGTATGGGATTTTTTATTTTGCAATAATAGGAAAGGAATTGAAAATCATGACCTACAACAAGAAATCGATTGAAGACGTTGAGATCCTCGCCGGACAAAAGGTATTTGTTCGTTGCGACTTCAACGTTCCCATGAAGGACGGCGTTATCACCTCCGATAAGAGAATCGTTGGTGCACTTCCCACCATCAAATATCTGATGGGCAAGGGCGCTAAGGTAATCCTCTCCTCTCACATGGGTAAGCCCCACGCAATCTTCACCCCCAACTTCAAGCTCGACAAGAAGGAGCAGAAGAAGGTTGACGCACTGCCCGAGGCAGAGCGCGAGGCTGTTACCGCTGAGCTCAAGGCGAAGGCTCTGGCTACCGACCCGGTTAAGTTCTCGCTTAAGCCGGTTGCAGATCGCCTCAACCAGGATCTCGACGGCAAGGTTGCTTTCGCTGCCGACATCATCGGTGACGATGCAAAGGCTAAGGTTGCCGCTATGGAGAACGGCACCTGCGTGCTGATCGAAAACGTTCGTTTCGACGCGCGCGAGACCAAGAACGATCCCGCGTTCGCGAAGGCTTTGGCTGACCTCGCAGGCGAGGGCGGTCTGTTTGTAAACGACGCGTTCGGAACCGCTCACCGCGCACACGCTTCCACCGCAGGCGTGGCTGACTATCTGCCCGCTGTTTGCGGCTACCTGATCCAGAAGGAGATCGGCGTGATGGGTAAGGCTCTGGCGGATCCCGCTCGTCCCTTCGTTGCGATCCTTGGCGGCGCAAAGGTTTCCGATAAGATCGGTGTTATCAACAACCTGCTTGAAAAGTGCGACACGCTCATCGTTGGCGGCGGTATGGCTTACACCTTCTTTGCCGCAAAGGGTTATTCTGTTGGTACCTCGCTTTGCGAGACCGATAAGATCGAGCTTGCAAAAGAGATGATGGCAAAGGCAGAGGCAAAGGGCGTAAACTTCCTGCTTCCCGTTGACAACAAGCTGGGTAAGGAATACGACGAGAACACCGAGAGCCGGTTTGTGGATTCCGACGACATTCCCGATGGCTGGATGGGTCTTGACATCGGTCCTAAGACCGCTGAGATCTTTACCGAGGCGATCAAGGGTGCGGGCACGGTCGTTTGGAACGGCCCGATGGGTGTTTCCGAGTGGAAGAACTTTGCGGCAGGAACCGAGGCAGTTGCTAAGGCAGTTGCGGAATCGGGTGCTGTATCGATCATCGGCGGCGGTGACTCGGCAGAGGCGGTTGAGCGTCTCGGCTTCGGTCCCAAGATGACGCACATCTCCACCGGCGGCGGCGCGTCGCTTGAGTTCCTGGAAGGTCTGGAGCTCCCCGGCATCGCATGCCTGCTCGATAAATAATTTCTGAATTTGCACTGAAAAAGGGGAGCGGCGAACCGCCGGCGGTTTTCCGTTGTCGGGCGGCGTTCCCCTTCCAATGTCTATCATATCGAAAGGAAAGAAAGATTATGAATCCCACCAAAAGAAGAACTGTGATTGCGGGCAACTGGAAGATGAACTTCACCCCCGCACAGGCTACTGCGTTTATCAACACCATCAAGCCCATGGTTGCAGGCAAGGATAACTGCGACGTGGTCTTCTGCGCTCCCTACGTAACCATTGCGGCAGCACAGGCTGCGGCAGCAGGCTCGAACATCAAGATCGGTGCCGAGAACGTACACTTTGCCGAAAAAGGCGCATACACCGGTGAGGTTTCCGCCGAGATGCTGACCGCTTGCGGCGTGGAATACGTTATCATCGGTCACTCCGAGCGCCGTCAGTATTTTGCTGAGACCGACGAGACCGTGAACCTGCGCACCAAGGCAGCGCTTGCTGCCGGCATGAAGGTCATTCTTTGCCTGGGTGAGGTGAAGGAGCAGCGTCTTTCGGGCATCACCGACGAGGTGGTTGCAATGCAGACCAAGCTCGACCTGCAGGGCGTTACCGCTGAGCAGATGAAGAACGTGATCATCGCGTATGAGCCGGTTTGGGCGATCGGAACGGGTCTGACCGCAACTCCCGAGCAGGCAGAGGAGACCTGCGGTGTGATCCGCAAGGTGCTCGTGGACCTCTACGGCGCGGACGTTGCCGAGGCTACCACGATCCAATACGGTGGCTCGATGAATGAGAAGAACGCGGCTGAGCTTCTCGCAAAGCCCAACGTTGATGGCGGACTCATCGGCGGTGCGTCGCTCGTTCCCGAAAAGTTCACCGCAATTGTTGACGCGGCACAGTAATCCAATAAACCCAAAACGGGAGAGTCGATCAAGGGCACTCCCGTTTTTCTTTGTTTTTTCATAAAAATATACGGAAATGCAGAATTTTTACACCAAACCATTGAAAAAAGAGAATTTTTGGTGTATGATATTAGGAGAATAAATCAAAAACGGATGGTATTATGATTCCAAAGAAGTATCCTATCGGCGCGCGCATGTCGCTTTCGGCTTGCGGCACCGATCGTTTCAAGGCAGGCATGCTGTCGATCTCGGCGGTTATGCCGATCGAGCGTGAGCGCGTTTGGCTCACCCCGTTGCTTTTGTCTGTTCTGCGCCGCGGGACGCGTCAATATCCCTCGCTTGCCGAGCTGAACCGCCGCCTCGACTACCTTTACGGCACCGAGCTCGCGATCCGCAATTTTTACCGCGGAGACTGTCAGATCATCGGTTTCTCGGTGGAAATGCTCGGGGCAGGCTGCCTGCCCGCCGGTGAGGATCTGATCGGCGAGATCCTGGACGTGGTGCGCGAGATCCTCTTTTTCCCGTTGCTTGACGAGAACGGCTGGCTCGATGCGCGCTACGTAGAGAGTGAAAAGCGACATCAATGCGACAGTATCCGCGCCCTGAAAAACAACCCGCGCGCCTATGCTGCCGAGCGTTGCCGCGCGATCCTTTATCAAAACGAGCCCTGCGGAGCCGATCCGCTCGGCAATGAGGCGGACGTGATGGCGGTTACACCCGAAGCGCTGACACGCTATTGGCGCCAATTGACAGAGACGCTTTCTCTGGACTGCTTTTACGTGGGCGGCGATCCCGCCGAACACATCGCCGATGCGCTGGGCAATACCTTTGGGGAGCTGCTTGGCGAGCATGCTGTTTCTCGGTGTAATACGGTGCCGCATCTGCTTGCGCCAACCGAATCGGTGGTTCGGGTGGACGAATCGCTTCCGTTCGGGCAGAGCCACCTGCTCATGGGGCTCACCACGGGGGTTTCGGTGTGCGACCCGCGCTATGCGGTCTGTGCCGTTTGGAACGAGATGTTGGGCGTTTCTCCCGTTTCGCGTCTTTTTGTCAACGTGCGCGAAAAGCTCTCGCTTTGTTATTTCTGTTCCTCGCAGTATAATGCTTATAAGGGAGCGGTGGTGATCCATTGCGGCATCGACCGCGCCAACCGCGCGCTTGCCGAGGAGGAGATCCTGACGCAGCTTCGCGCTCTGGCGGAGGGCGATTTTTCAGAAACAGAGCTGCATTCCGCGAAAAAATCGCTCGTCAACGCGTACCGTCAGCTTGAGGACAGCCCCGCCGCGATTGAGAATTTTTATTACGGTCGCTCCCTTGTGGGAATGTCGGTTTCGGTGCGTGATTTTACCAAGCAATTTACAGAGGTCACACGCGAGCAGGTGATCGAATTTGCGCGCGGTGTTCACGTCAATGCAATTTATTTTCTTGGCGGAACGCTCGACAGCGAGGATATGGAGGAACAGGAGGCGGCAGATGATGACGACTGAATTTGAGTCCGCGCTGCTTGGAGAGCGCTATCAAAAGGTAGAGCACGCCAGCGGGCTGACGCTGTTGTTCTTCCCGAAAAAGTTGACCACCGCCTATGCGGTCCTTGCCACGCATTACGGCTCGATCAACAATGCGTTTCGCACGGAGAGCGGGGAGGTGCTAACCGTTCCCGACGGCATCGCACATTTTTTGGAGCATAAGCTCTTTGAAAATGAGGACGGAAGCGATTCCTTTGAGCGCTTTGCCGCGCTCGGCGCCGACGCGAATGCCTATACTTCCTATGAGCGCACGGCGTATTTGTTTAGCTGTACCGAGAACTTTGATGCCTGTTTGGAGGAGCTTTTGCACTTCGTAACACACCCGCATTTTACAAAGGCATCGGTCCGAAAGGAACAGGGGATCATCACGCAGGAGATCCGCGAATATGAGGACAACCCGTGGGAGCGCTGTTTTCAGAATCTTTTGGAGGCGATGTACAGCGCGCACCCGATCCGCAACAACATTTGCGGGTCTGCCGAGTCGATCGCAAGCATCACACCGCAGCTGCTTGAAACCTGTTACCGTGCCTTTTACCGCTTGTCCAATATGGTGTTGGCGGTTAGCGGAGACCTTGTCCTTGAGGACGTTGTTTCGGTGTTGGACCGTCTCCTGCCGCCGCGAGCGGAGGAGGGGGCGATCGAGCGGGTCTTTCCGGCGGAACCGCCCCGCGCGGTGCATGCCTATACCGAAGCGCGCATGCCGGTATCCAAGCCGATCTTCTCGATCGGTATCAAGGACACCGCCGTTCCTGCCGATCCGACCGCGCGTTTCCGCCGCGACGTTACGCTGGCGCTGCTTGACGACGTGCTGTTCTCGCGTGCGGGAGAATTTTACAGCTCGCTTTTTGAGGAAGGCGTCATCACTCCGAATTTTGCGGGTGGGTATTCCTGTGCCGATGGCTTTGGGTTCCACTGTATTTCGGGAGAATCCGACACCCCCGAGCTCGTGCTTGCGCGGTTGAAGGAACACTTGCGCCGCGTTTGTGAGCAGGGCATTCCGGAGGCGGATTTTGAGCGTTGCCGCCGTGTGATGTATGCCGACGAGCTGCGCGCCTACGATTCCACCGAGGAGATCGCGAGCCGTTTGGTATCTTATGTATTTGACGGCGTGGAGCTGTTTTCCTATCTTCCGCTTTTGCAGGAGATCAGGCGCGAGGAAGCCGAGGCGCTTTTGCGTGAGGCGTTCCGCGAGGATTGCTTTACGCTTTCGGTGATCCGTCCCGCTTCGGACGGCTGATTGCAAACAATGAAAGGAGAAAACGCATGAAAGAATGGATAGAGGTTGCTTTCCCGGGGCTTGGGATCGAGTCCTTTACGCTGAATAAGATCGCGTTCTCGCTCTTCGGATTTGAGGTGCGTTGGTACGGGATCTTCATCACGCTCGGCATCGTGTTTGCCTGTTGGTACACCATGTTCCGCGGCAAACGAAACGAGGGGATTATTTCGGACGACGTGATCGACATCGCGATCGTAACGGTTTTGCTCGGTGTGCTCGGCGCGCGTCTTTACTATGTATTGACCACGCTGGACGAGTATTCCTATAAGAGCTTGCTTGACGTGATCGCGATTTGGAATGGCGGACTTGCCATTTACGGCGGCATTATTGGCGGCTGTCTTGGCATCGTGCTCACCTGCACGGTCAAAAAGATCTCCTGGCGCAAGCTTTTTGATATGGCGGCGCCCGGCGTTATGATCGCGCAGGCAATCGGAAGATGGGGCAATTTCTTCAACGGTGAAGCCTACGGGTATGCCATTGAAGATACCACAAAATTTTCTTTTTTCAATACCGAGCACGTGCTCGCGAGCGGAGAGGGGACCCTCTTTCATTCGCTTCGCATGGGGCTCAGCCACGCGGTTGGCGGACAGATGCGCTATTTCCACCCCACCTTCCTCTATGAAAGCCTTTGGAACGTTCTCGGCTTTGTTTTGATCAATTTGTTCTACAAGCGCAAAAAATTTGACGGGCAGGTTGCTCTGCTGTATTTTGCGTGGTATGGATTCGGCAGAATGTTTATTGAAGGGTTGCGAACCGACAGTCTGCATATCCCCGGAACCACCTTGCGTATTTCGCAATGCGTGGGACTGTTCTGCTTTGTGGTTGCGCTCCTGCTCACTGTAGGACTTTTGATCCTTCAGCGTTACCGCCCCGACCTCAATTGGTTTGCTCCCGCCAAGCCCGCGGCAGTGGCAGTGAGCGCCGAGACCGTGGATGCTTGTGAGGGGACGTCTGACACCCCCGACGCGACCGCTTTGGAAGAAGATGCTTTTGAAAATGAAGATACACCCGACAAGGAAAGCGAGGAATCAGATAATGGCAATGAGAATTGACGGAAAAGCGATCTCGGCAGAGATCCGCACGGAGATTCGGGAAGAAACGGCGTCGTTTATTGCGGCTCGCGGTTACGCGCCCGGGCTTGCGGTGGTGATCGTGGGAGAGGATCCCGCATCACAGGTCTACGTGCGCAATAAGGCAAAGGCGTGCGAGGAGGTCGGCTTTTATTCGGAGGTCTACCGCCTGCCGACAGAGACCGCGCAGGAAGAGCTGAATGCGCTGGTGGACCGCCTGAACCGTGATGAAAAGATTCACGGCATTCTGGTTCAATTGCCGCTTCCCAAGCACTTGGACGAGACCGAGGTCCTGCTCCGCATTGATCCTGCCAAGGACGTGGACGCATTCCACCCTTATAACGTTGGCAAGATCATGATCGGCGACTATGATTTTCTGCCCTGCACACCCGCGGGCGTGATGGCACTGCTCGAGCGGAGCGGAATTGACCCCGCAGGCAAAAAATGCGTGGTGATCGGACGCTCGAACATTGTTGGCAAGCCGATGGCAATGCTCCTGCTCCACGCCAACGGAACGGTTACGGTTTGCCACAGCCGCACCAAGGATCTGCCGTCGGTGACGCGCGAGGCGGACATTTTGGTGGTTGCGATCGGACGCGCCGATTTTGTGGGCGCGGACATGGTCAAGCCCGGCGCGGTTGTGATCGACGTTGGCATGAACCGCCGCGCGGACGGCAAGCTGACGGGCGACGTTGATTTTGCGGCAGTGGAGCCGATCGCATCGGCAATTACCCCTGTGCCCGGCGGTGTTGGGCCCATGACCATTACCATGCTGCTCCAGAACACGCTGACCGCCGCGAAAAAGAAGTAAATAAAAAAATAGAAACAGACAGGAGCCTCAAATGCCGATGGCATTCGAGGCTCCCACCTTTTGTTTAATTTGCTGAAAATATCGTTCTGATTAAAAAGGACATTGACAATACAGTGAGTTTATGATATAATGAGAATGAAAATATAGAAATTTATGGAAAACCAAGCTCACATAACGCATTTACAATATATTCCACGCGCAAAAAACAGAAAGGAGGGGAGCCCCATGGGCTGAACCGTTCAGCCTTGACAAACATGCTACATGGAACATGACAGATAACAAGCATACATCGTTATTTTCCAAAAACGAAAGGAGAAACCATATGAAAAAATTAACCGTTCTGCTCTTGCTTCTCTCTCTGCTGCTCTGCGCATTTGCGTCCTGTCAGCAGCCCGACGTTCCGCCCGTGGACTCCGATTCGGAGACCGGCAGCGAAAGTGAAAGCGAGAGTGAAAGCGAATCCACCGAACCCGAATTTACTCCTTCCGAATGGGATCCGGAGCTGAAAGCCTTTTGGGATTCCTTTATCGCGGGAGAAAAAGGAAACCCCTCGGCGGTGGAAAAAAACTCTATTAGCGTGCTTTCCTCCCAAATGTCATCGCCGGTTACCATTACGAATGAAGCAAAGCTTGCAACCTACGTTTCCGCATTTGCAAAAATCGATGCCGAGCTGACCACCCCGGTTACCTGCAACGCATGGGGGGAATTGCAATTTTCTCATCAAAATGTCCATATACTAACAATTGGTGACAACGAGTTATCATTTGTTCGCAACTCTTACTACGTGTCGGGTAAAATCGTTACCTTTGCACATGTAACCTTGAAGGTAAGCGACACACAGTATTACGGAACAACCTTCCAATTAACGAAGGAACAAAACTCCGACATCTCGGCAGCATTGTCGGGAGAATGAGAAACGAAATGCAAAAGGGGGTGTCTCAAATGCAACTGTGCATTTGAGACACCCTTGGTTTTTATTTCATGGGAACCGCGTTACGAAAAGGTCACGCTTTTTGCGTATTTGTAAATGTCGTCCTTAAAACCGTTGTAGTCTGCCGCGGCGCAACCGAATTGGAAAAGCCAGAAGGCATCCTCGCTCTTATAGGCACACGTGAAGAAAGTGCTGGTGAGATCGTTGTTTACATTGGTGTAGGTGAGGTAGGTAAGTCCGTCCTCGGTCACAATGTCGGTGCCGTTCATTTCAAAAGCCTCGTTTACGCCCTCCAGATATTCCTCCAGCGAGAGGTCGGCGGTCAGTTCTTCATCCATGGGGTCCTTGAGAACAAAAACCGCAATGTCGCCTGCGTTGTAGAGCGCATCGAAGGACATGGTGGCAGCTTGTTCAAAATCCTCGGTGAGTGTAATGCTCATATTCTCAAAGGTAAAGGTTTTCTCGGCTGCGGGCTTGGAGCAGGCGCTGAGCAGCAGAACGCACACAAGCAGCAGCGGGAGAAGGCGAATCATTTTTTTCATAAGTCAGAAAACTCCTTTTTCTTTTTTAAACAGCATCATTATAGCATGTTCTGCCGCCAATGTCAAGAATTCCGATCAAAAAGTGTCACCTGATTTTGAAAAAGAAGAATCGGAACGGAAACCGCATGTCCTCTTTTTTTCTTTTTTCTCGAGAATACGCACTCTTTTTTTGGGCAATCCCTTGACAGCCCCGCGAAAAGATGGTAAAATATTGTATTATAGTTTATTTATTAGGAGATCGCAATGAAGAACACAGAAAAAACAATGGACAAGATCGTTGCGCTTTGCAAAACGCGCGGCTTTATTTTCCCCGGCTCCGAGATCTACGGCGGCCTTTCCAACTCTTGGGATTACGGCCCTCTCGGCGTGGAGTTCAAGAATAACGTGAAGCGTGCATGGTGGAAAAAATTCGTGCAGGAGAGCCGTTATAACGTCGGTCTTGACAGCGCGATCATCATGAATCCCGAAACCTGGGTGGCATCGGGCCACGTAGGCGGTTTTTCCGACCCGCTTATGGACTGCAAGGGCTGTAAGATGCGCCACAGAGCAGACAAGCTCATTGAGGACTACGCATTCCAGAACGGACTCAATGACAACCCCGCCGGCTGGACCTTTGAGCAGATGGCAGATTATATCAAAGAAAAGGGAATCGTTTGCCCGCAGTGCGGCGGCAATGATTTCACCGACATCAAGAAATTCAACCTGATGTTTAAAACCTTTATCGGTGTTACCGAGGATAATTCCAACACCGTTTATCTGCGTCCCGAAACCGCGCAGGGTATCTTTGTAAACTTTGCAAACGCACAGCGCACCACGCGCAAAAAGCTGCCTTTCGGTGTTGCACAGATCGGTAAATCCTTCCGCAATGAGATCACCCCCGGTAACTTTGTGTTCCGTACCCGTGAGTTTGAGCAGATGGAGCTCGAATTCTTCTGCAAGCCCGGAACCGATCTGGAGTGGTTTGCTTATTGGAAGGACTACTGCCACAAGTTCCTGCTCAATCTCGGCATGCGTGAGGAAAACCTCCGTCTGCGTGATCACGATCCCGAAGAGCTTTGCTTCTATTCCAAGGCAACCACCGACTTTGAGTTCCTTTTCCCGTTCGGCTGGGGCGAGCTTTGGGGAATTGCCGACCGTACCGACTATGACCTTGGTCAGCATCAGACCCACAGCGGCAAGGATCTGACCTATTTCGATCAGGAAACGGGTGAGCACTATATTCCTTACGTTGTTGAGCCCTCGCTCGGTGCCGACCGTGTGGCGCTCGCATTCCTTGTGGACGCTTACGATGAGGAAGTGCTGGATGCCGAGAAGAACGACGTGCGCACCGTTCTGCATCTCCATCCCGCGCTCGCGCCTTTCAAGGCTGCCGTTCTGCCGCTTTCCAAGAAGCTTTCCGAGAAGGCAGGCGAGATCTACGACGAGCTTTCCAAGTATTTCATGGTGGATTACGACGAGACCGGCTCGATCGGTAAGCGCTACCGCCGCGAGGACGAGATTGGTACACCTCTTTGCATCACCGTCGATTTCGAGACGGTTGGCGATGAGAACAAGCCTGCCGACAATTGCGTAACGGTTCGTGACCGTGACACCATGGAGCAGGTTCGCGTTCCGATTTCCGAGCTGAAGCGTTATATCGAAGAAAAAATCGCATTTTAATTTTAATTTATGGCTACAATATTTGGGAACTTTCTTTTTGAAGGCTCCCAAATATTTTTCGGAGGAGGTGCGAGGATGAATATACCAACCGGCAGCCCCGTCGTTTCGGTGATCGTTCCGGTCTACAACGGCGAAAAATTTTTGCGCGAATGCCTGGAAAGCATTTGCCGACAAAGCCTGACCGATCTTGAGATCCTTGTGGTGGACGACGGCAGTACGGATAAAAGCGCCGCGCTTGTGCGGGAGCTTGCCGCGCGCGACTTGCGGATCAAGCTGCTCACACACACCGAGAACCGCGGACTTTTCCAAGCGCGGATCACGGGTGTTGAGGCGGCGATCGGCAAATGGATCGGATTTGTGGACGCCGACGACAGCATTTCAATTGATTGGTTCCGCTTGCTTTGGGAATGCGCCGAGCGCGAACAGAATGACGTGACCGCAGGGCAGTTCCTTTGTCGCTTTGACGATGACAGACTCGAATATTTTAACCTCGACCCATTGCGTCAATCGCTTTCTCTGGAGGGGGAGGCGGTTTTTGACCGTTTTATCGGACAGGAGGGCGCGGCGTATTCTTGGCAGCTTGTTTGGAACAAGCTGTATTCCCGCGCACTCTGGGAACGTATTCTGCCCGCGGTCCGTGCCTTTTCCGAAACCCATCCGCGCTTCGTGATGTGCGAGGATATTGCTTTTTCGGCGGCTCTTTGGCTTCGTGCCGCGCGGGTTGGCAACGTGTGCGGCGGTGCGTATTATTACTACCGTCAGCACAGCGGCTCCAGCACGGCGAAGGCAACGAGAGCGCGCACGCTTGAAAAGCTGGAGGACGTTGCGGCGGCATTCCGTTTTATGGGAGAACAGATCGAGGCAAGCGGTAAGGCAGAGCGCTGTGCCGCACCGTTTGAGGGTTGGCGGTTGCGCTACGCACGCATGTACCGCAAGCTTTTAAAGGCTGCGGGAGAAAAAGCGGGAGACCGCGAACTGATCGCCTCCAAGCTCTCGGTGGGGGCGGATGCCGATCTCGACTGCTCGCCACCCGAGGATGGCTATTTTTATTCGGTTTGTACCGTGGCGGATCCTGTGCCGATCCGCGCAATGGAGGAGCTGAAGGCAAGGATCTGCTCAGACGCAATCGACACGGTCAGCTTTGACGTTTTTGATACGCTTGTGGTACGCCCGTTCTTTCAGCCCACCGATCTCTTTTATTTGCTCAACGATGCGTTTGCCAAGCTGACCTCGCTCAATTCCTATCTTCTGTTTTCGGATATCCGCGTCAATGCCGAGAGCGAGTGTCGCAAAGCGATCCGTGCCGAGCATCCCGAATGGGAGGACGTGACGTTGGATGAGATCTACGTGCAGATCGCGCGGGATTATCCGATCGCGCCCGAGCGGTTGGACCAACTCCGCGAAATGGAGCAGGCTCTGGAGATCCGCTTTTGTACCGCACGTGGCATGGGCAAACAGCTTGCCGATCTGGCGCGGTTTTGCAAAAAGCGTGTGATCATTTGCTCGGACATGTATTTACCGCGCGAGACGGTAGAGGCAATCTTGCAAAAAAATGCGATTTCCTACGATACACTCTATCTTTCCTCGGAATTGCGCGTGGGAAAATGGACCTGCCGTCTTTTCGGACACGTCCAAAAGAGCTTGGGTCTGCCTGCGGAACGCTTTCTGCATATCGGTGATAATTTGGAGAGTGACGTGAAAAATCCGCGCAAGATGGGCTGGAATGCCGCGCATCTGCCGCGCGCAATGGATCAGTTCCGCAATCTTTATCCGCAGTATCACGGCGGCACGCTGTATGACGGGCTGGTTGGTCGGCACGGACAAATTCGCGACGGCATGAATGCCGAATTGGGGTTTGTGGGCTACCGCTCCGCCCTGGCGCTTGCCGTCAACCGCCTGTTTGACGATCCCTTTGCGCTGTTCGCGCGCGATTCGGATTTTGATGCCAACCCCTATCGCATCGGCTATTTCGCGCTTGGGCACTATCTCTTTGCCGTTACCGATTGGCTGGCGCAAAAGGCAAAGCGCGAGGGGCGGCGGAAGATTCATTTTGTGGCGCGCGACGGATATCTGCCAATGGAGGCATACCGAATCCTGCGGCGCTACGATGCCGCGCTTCCCGAGGAGAACTACCTCTATATCTCACGCAAGGCGCTGGCACTGACCGACGTGTATAATCCTGTGGATCTCTTTTCCTTCTGGAGCAAATTTCCGCCCGCAAACTACTCCGTGGAGCGCTTTGATCGCATCCTCGCGCCCTATTACAAGGACGGCGTCCGTTCCGCGCGTGAGGCGCTTGGAATGAATGAGAAAAAATACCGCAAAAAATTTGAGGGACGCAGTGACTATGACCGCGCGATCGCGGCATTGGCAAAGCTGGTCGATTTTGATAAGCTGAGGGCGGAGAAGGAAAAACACAAGGCGTATTTCGATTCGCTTCTCTCACCGCGTGACCTGCTTTTCGATATCGGATACAGCGGACGCGGAGAAGCCGCGCTCACACGGCTTTTGGGGTATCCCGTTGATGCCGCCTACGTACACGGCAACACGCAGTCACTCGAGGACCGTGAGCGTGTTTACGGCTTCCGAACCGAGTGCTTTTACCCCGATAAGCCCACGGTCACGGGAGTGGTGCGCGAGCACATGTTTATGAAGCTTGCGCCGTCCGCTGTAGGCTATGAGGAGCGTGACGGCTGGATATATCCGCAATTTGAAAAGGAGTCGATCAATCTCCCCACCCGCATGATCACCGAAACGATGCAGGGGGCGGCACTTGATTTTGTGCGCGATCTGTGCGAAACCTTCCGCGGTTTTGAGTCGCTTCTCGCCAAGCGCCCCGCCGATCTTGCCTATACCTTTGAGTATTTTCTGCACTATGGCACTCCCAAGGACCGCGCCGTGCTCGGCTGTGTGATCTTTGAGGATGAGATGGGGTACGGAAAAGCCTTTTCGGCACTCGATTATTGGAATCGCGATCTTGCAAACACAGGGCTTGACCGGACCTCCAACGATGCCTACGCGCAGGATCAGAAATTGCGAAATGCGCTCATGCCTTATCCGCGTTGGAAAAAGGCTCTCTGCTATCTGATCCTTGATCGGGGGCATTTCCGTGACAGCTTTCAAAAATTCCTGAAAAAATAAACTATCGCGAGTGCGGGTGCGCTGATACCGTTTGGCGCCCCCGCGCTCGTTTCGTTTTTTGACAAAATCCATCTCTTTTTTGAAAAAAACTTGACAAATCTCTTTTTATATGATATACTACTGTAAACGCCTTGAAAAAGAGGAGTAGGTTTTTGTCGGTCGGCAGAGAGCGGGCGGTTGGTGCGAAGTCCGCGGACACGGGAAACCGAAGTCGCTTTGGAGCGGTGCGGGGGAGGGAGCTGTGTTCTGCTCCGTAGTTCGCAACGGGACCCGCCGTTATGGGAAAGAGTGCATATGCGGCGTGCTTTCGGCGCGTATGAAATCAGGTGGTACCGCGTGCTTCCACGTCCTGATACGGGACGACGGAGGCTTTTTCTTTTTCGGCAGACACCGCACCGTTCCAAAAATCAAGGCTATTAAATACAGGAGGTTCATGAAAATGGATCAATACAATGAGCTGCCCAAAACATACGCCCCGGGCGAGTTTGAGGACAGAATCTACAAAACCTGGTGTGAAAAAGGCTATTTCACGCCCGATGTCAAAAATGATGCCGAGCATTTCTCGGTGGTCATTCCGCCTCCCAACGTCACGGGTCAGCTTCATATGGGTCACGCGCTTGACGAGACCCTTCAGGATATTCTGGTGCGTTATAAGCGCATGCAGGGCTTTAATACGCTCTGGATCCCCGGCACCGACCATGCGGGCATTGCCACGCAGATCAAGGTGGAGGAGCGTTTGCGCGTAGAGGAAGGGCTTTCGCGCTACGATCTCGGACGCGAAAAATTCCTGGAGCGCGTTTGGCAGTGGAAGGATAAATACGAGGCACGTATCACGGGTCAGCTCAAAAAGCTGGGCGCATCCTGCGATTGGACGCGTCAGCGCTTTACCTTTGACGAGGGCTGCTCGCGCGCGGTTCGTGACGTGTTTGTCAACCTTTATGAAAAGGGACTGATCTATCGCGGCTACCGCATCATCAACTGGTGTCCGCGCTGTCTCACGGCACTTTCGGATGCCGAGGTTGAATACAAGGATCAACCGGGCAACTTCTGGCACATCAAGTACCCGATCAAGGGGGAGGACGGTTACGTGGAGGTTGCTACCACGCGTCCCGAAACCATGTTCGGTGATACCGCTGTTGCTGTAAACCCCGAGGACGAGGCAATGAAGCACCTGATCGGCAAAACACTGATCCTGCCGATCGTTGGCAGAGAGATTCCCGTAATTGCCGACGACTACGTGGAGATCGGCTTTGGTACGGGCTGTGTAAAGATCACGCCCGCCCACGATCCCAACGACTTTATGGTTGGTCAGCGTCACGATCTGGAGCAGATCAAGGTGATGAACGACGATGCCACCATGAACGCAGGCGCGGGCAAATATGAGGGCATGGACCGCTATGCCTGCCGCAAGGCACTGGTGGCAGATCTGGAGGCAGAGGGCTATCTTGTAAAGGTGGTCCCGCATGAGCACAACGTTGGCGTTTGCTACCGTTGCGGCACCACGGTTGAGCCCATGACGAGCGACCAGTGGTTCGTGAAGATGAAGCCGCTTGCCGAGCCCGCGATCAAGGCGGTTGAGGACGGCGACATCCGCTTCGTTCCCGAACGTTTCTCCAAGAATTATTTCAACTGGATGAATAACATCCTCGATTGGTGTATCTCGCGTCAGCTTTGGTGGGGTCACCGCATTCCCGCGTTCTACTGCGACGCATGCGGAGAAATGACGGTGTCGCGCACCGATATCACCGCCTGCCCCAAGTGCGGCGCCGCCGTCCGTCAGGATGAGGACGTGCTCGATACGTGGTTCTCGTCGGCACTTTGGCCCTTCTCCACGATGGGCTGGCCCGAGATGACCGAGGACCTGAAAAAATATTATCCCACAAGCGTGCTGGTTACGGGTTACGATATCATCACCTTCTGGGTGTCGCGTATGATCTTCTCGGGACTTGAGCATATGGGAGAGAAGCCCTTCTCCACCGTCTTTATTCACGGTCTTGTGCGTGACGCGCAGGGAAGGAAAATGTCCAAGTCACTCGGAAACGGCATTGATCCGCTTGAGATCATCGAGAAATACGGTGCCGATGCGCTTCGCTACGCACTCTCCACGGGTAACTCGCCCGGAAATGACATGCGTTTCTCGGATGAAAAAATGGAGGCGGCGCGGAACTTTGCAAATAAGCTTTGGAACGCATCGCGCTTTGTCCGCATGAACCTGACCATCGACCGCGTGGAGTTGCCCGCGACGGATCGGCTCGCAACCGAGGATAAGTGGATCCTTTCCGAGTTCAATAAAACGGTGGCAAACGTGACCAACGCGCTCGATCATTTTGAGATCGGTGTGGCACTCAACGCCATCTACGAATTCGTTTGGGATATCTTCTGCGATTGGTATATCGAGCTGACCAAGAGCCGCCTCAATGAAAAGGGAACACAGGGCAATGAGGTTGCGCAAAACGTGCTGTGCTACGTTCTCACGGGCACGCTCAAGCTCCTGCATCCCTTCATGCCCTTTATCACCGAGGAGATCTATCAGGCACTTCCGCATGACGGCGACAGCGAGAGCATTGTGATCGCCGCTTACCCGAAGGTGGACGAGGCGATGGACTATTTTGCCGAATCGCAGGCAATGACGCGTATCATCGCGGCGATCAAGGCGATCCGTTTGCGCCGCAACGAGATGAACGTGGTGCCGTCGAGAAAGGCAAAGGTCTATATCGCAACCAAATATACCGATTCCTTCGGTCCCTCCACGCATCCCTTCTTCGTGCGGTTGGCGTCTGCCTCCGACGTGGAGGTTTCCCAGGCCTTTGACTCCGCAACCGTTAATGCCGACAATGCCGTGCAGATCATCACCGATTCGGCAACGCTGTATCTGCCGATGTCGGACCTTGTGGATACCGAAAAGGAGCGCGCGCGTCTTGAAGGAGAGCTGAAAAAGCTGACCGATGAGATCGACCGTGTCAATAAGAAGCTGGCAAACGAGAGCTTTGTTGCAAAGGCACCCGCCGCTGTGGTGGACGCTGAACGCGCGAAGCTTGCGAAGTACAGCGAAAATCTTGCGGGCGTTCAGGCGGCTTTGGAAAAACTGAAATAAGCGATTCCGAACCTTCGGATGTTTATGGGGAAGCCTCCGCCGTAGGGTTTCCCCATTTCTTTTTGAAAAAAAGAAAAAGTTTTCCCGTTTTTGAAAAAATATGAAAATTCTTTCGGCAGAAGATATGCTATAATTAAGATGTTTAAATTTTACTATCACGGAGGAATATTATGAAAGCTGTTGTTTTATACGGGCCGGGGAAGGTTGACATTGGAGAGCTTCCCATTGTTGAAATGAATCCCGGAGACGTGCGCGTACGCGTGGCCTACTGCGGCATCTGTGGCAGTGATTTTCACAAATATGCGGGAAAAAAGAATACCCATCCGATTCGCTATCCCGTGGCACTCGGACATGAGATCTCGGGGATTGTTGAGGCGGTTGGCAGTGCAGTGACCAATTTCAAGGTCGGTGACAGAGTGACGGTTGATCCCAACTGGGGATGCGGAAAGTGTTACTACTGCAAGGAGGGCAAGCCCTCGTTTTGCGAGCATGCACGCGGCGTTGTAAAAGGAATGGCGGAGTTTGTAACCTCCCCCGAGGAGAACGTGTACCATTTGCCCGACACGCTTTCTCTGCGCGATGCGGCACTTTGTGAGCCGCTTGCGTGCTGCCTGCGCGGAATGGATCTGCTCGGCGTAAAGCACGGTGAGAGCGTTGCGCTGATCGGCTTTGGCGCGATCGGTAATATCATTCTCCAGCTTCTCCGCAGTGCAGGCGCGGGAGAGATCGCCGTAGTGGAATACGATGCCGCAAAGCGTGAGCGCGCAATGGCACTTGGCGCAACAGCGTTCATTCCCTCCGAGGACCGCGCGGCGATCGAGCAGTATGCCGCTGAGCATGACGTGACCAAGGTGATTGAGTGCGTTGGTATCGGTGCGGCACAGGAGGCGGCACTCGCCATTGCGGGCAAGGGTGCTACCGTTGTCATGTTCGGTGTGAGCGATTCGGCGGCAACGCTTCCGATCTCGCTCTACGATGCCTTCCTCAAGGAGCTGACCATCAAGACCTCGTTTGTCAATCCCCACACCTCGGCACGCGCCGTGCGTCTGCTCAACGCGGGACTGCTTGACACCGATAAGATCATCTGCGGTGTGCTTTCTCCCGAGGAGGCGGTGGAGGAGTTCCGCGCGCCCAAGCTGAGCCGCCGCGGCAAGGTATTGGTTGCAATCGATCCCACTTTGCAATAATAGCGCGCTGCTTTGGCGCAAATACGCGTGATGACGGAGGTGGACGGCATGGAATTGCAAGGCGAACTCGGACAGCGGCTGTCGGATGCCGAGCAGGCTGCGGTGGATTACATTAACAAGCAACGCTGTATCATCAATTTGCTCTCGATCGAGGACGTGGCAACGGGGGCGTTCGTTTCCAATGCAACGGTTTCGCGAGCCATTCGAAAATGCGGTTTTTCCTCTTTTTCTGAGATGAAATTTCGCCTTTCGGAGGAACAAAAGACAAATCGGCAGAGCTCGGAGATGAACCGCATTCTTTCCAAGTCTTATCGGGAATGCGTGGAGACCGTAAAGCGGATCGATATTCCGTCTGTGATTGCGGCGGCAAGGATGATCCGCGAGGCACGCACGGTCTATCTGCTTGCCAACGGTTTGACTGCGCTCATTGCCGAGGAATTTGCTCTGCAGCTTCAATGTCAGCACATTGCGGTCTGTCTGATCAGTGATTCCGAAATGATGAAAAAGCTCGACCTGCTTTCAACCGAGCGAGATCTGATTCTGATTCTCTCGGTGAAAAACTCCACGCCGGAGCTCGCGATCGGTGCGCGGCTTGGAAAAAAACAGGGTGCGTCGGTGGTAAGCTGTTGCTGTATGCAGGGGACGGCATTGGACGAGGTTTCCGACCTTTGTATTTACGGATACACGCAGTCCATATATCCCAACCGCTTTTTCGGCGGCACATCGCGGCTGGGGCTTCAGATCATCACGCGCACGCTCATTGAATATCTGGTGAGCGAGGACGAGACTGCCGAAAACTGAAAAAAGATCTGTTCCGTATCTTCCGATTTGCTGTCGGATAGGAGACGGAACAGATCTTTTTATTTTTTTCTCGCATATTCGGAGGGGGTGAGTCCCGTGATGGCTTTAAATGCGCGGCAGAAATGATAAACGCTGGAAAACCCGCAGGATTCGGCAATTGCCGTTACCGACGATGGACCTTCCGTCAAAAGTTGCTTGGCGCGGCGGATACGCAGGTCCATGACGTACCGATGCGGGGTCGTGCCATAGGTCTCTTTAAAGACACGCCGAAAATAGACCTCGCTCATGTTTGCCCTGTGAGCCAATTGCGCGTTGGAGAGGGCGGGATCTCCAAGATTTTGTCCGAGGTATTCGATGGCGGGGGTGAGCAGATGCGGTTTTTGTTCCGCTCCCTCTTTTGCGAGGCGGGCGAGCATATCGTACAGGAGTGCCATCATTTCAGCGCGGTTGCCGTTGAGCGTCCAAAGCGAGAGCAGACGCTCGTAATCACGCAAATAGCTTTCGGGTGCGGCAAGGTGACAAACCGTGATTTCATCGGATGGCAGTTCATTGAGACACTGAAAATTGATCAGCGGAAAGCTTCCCGTGCTGTCTCCGTGAAGCTCATACGTGCCGCCGCGCGGCAAAAGTACGGCAACGTCCCGATTGGAGAGGACGCGGTTGCCGTTGATCGTGTAGCTGATCTGCCCCGTATGGCAGAAGCTGAGCCCGTACCGGCTACGGTCTTGTATTTTCAAATGACGCCCGCGCTCGGACGGCACCGTGATGATGTGATCGATTTCCGTGACCACAAGATCGCTCCAAGGCTTCACAGGTGAGGTCACCTCCTTTTTGCTCATTATATTCCTTTTTGATAAAGAAATCAAGATAATTTTGAAAAAAAGAAAGAAATAGGATCGAAAATGTTAAAAAAGAATCGTTTTTTCCATTGATGGCGAAAGGGATGCGCGATATAATAGTTTCATACCGATAAAGGAGGTGTTCCATCATGAAGGAATTTGAAAACAAAACCGCGCTTGTCAGCGGCGCGGCATCGGGAATAGGGTATTTGATTTGCCGCGAATACGTAGCGGCGGGCGGAAATGCCGTGCTTTGCGATATTCAACCCGAAGACTTGCAAAAGGCTGTGGACGAGATCAATGAGATCCGTGCGGGGGCGGCGATCGGCGTGATTTGTGACGTGCGTGACTACGCACAGGTCTGCCACGCGCGAGATGAGGCGGTGCGTGCGTTTGGTAGCATTGACCTGTTGGTTCCTTGCGCGGGCGGTGCCGAAACACGTGTGCTGAAAGTGGACGGAAAAACCGAGTTTCCCGACGTGCCGATCGAGGTCTATGATTGGGGCTTGGACGTTAATTTGCGTGGGCAATTGTATTTTGACCACGCGGTCCTCGCACAGATGCGAGAGCAGAAAAGCGGCGTGATCGTGCATATTGGATCGATTACAGGCGAGGAGGGGTGTTCTCACAACATCGCCTATTCGGCATCCAAAAGCGCCGCAATGTACGGCATGACGCGCTCGGTGGCACAGTATGGAGCAAAATACGGAATTCGCTGCGTTTGTGTATCACCGGGGCCTGTTCTGACGCGCGCGGCGATGGCAAACATGCGAACGATGCTCGACAGGGCGGCAGAACCGCGCGAGATCGTAGATTTTATTCTGTACGTAGCGTCCGAAAAGGGCGCGTTTATCAATGGCACCAACCTGATGATCGATGGTGGCCGTGCCGCTATGAGAAGAAAGCAGTATGGTGACAAATGATGAAAAAAGCAAGCTTTCTCAACCGCGAGCGGCGGCTTTTGGTGGCAATGATCCAAGAGGAGACCCCCGAGAAGATCAAATGCATGATCCTCAATTCACTCTATGACGGAGCCGATGCCTTTGGAATCCAGCTTTGCAGCCTGAAGCCCGAATACCGAAATCTTGAAACGCTCCGTAAAATTTTTGAAATGTGTGAAGGTAGACCGATCTATATTACCTCCTACCGCGGAAAATACAATGCCGATCTGACCGATGAGGAGCGCGTCGAGCTGCTTCGGATGGGGCTGGAGGCGGGGGCGACACTTTGTGACGTGATGGGGGATCTGTATGATCCCACCCCCGATCAACTCACCTTCGATCCGATTGCCGTTCAACGGCAGTCGGAATTGATTAAAACCATTCACGAGAAGGGCGGCGAGGTGCTCATGTCCACGCATACGTCACGCTTTTTTGACGAGGAAGAGGTTTTGCGTTACGCAAAAGAGCAGGTGGCGCGCGGCGCGGATGTGGTGAAGATCGTTTCCAAAGCAAACAGTGAGGACGAGCAAATGGCAGCCTTGCAGATCATTCATCGGCTCAAAAAAGAGCTCGACCGTCCCTTCCTGTTTTTGGTGGGCGGTACGCACAAGCAGCTGGTCCGTCAGATCGGCCCCGCCCTGGGCTGTTGCATGTACCTCTGCGTGGCGCACTACGTTCCCACGTCTACGTTGGCGCAGCCGCAGCTGCGTGCCGTAAAGGCGATTCGGGACGCGATGCTGCTCTGATGCCGCGGTTTGTCAGAGGTTGAATTTCGAACTTCGCTCACGGCGAAGCTCGGTAGGCGTTTTTCCGGTTTCCGCCCGCAGGATCTTGCGGAAATATGCAACCGACTGAAAGCCTACGCGGTCGCTGATCTCCTCAACGGAAAGATCGGTGGAGGCGAGCAGGGCAATGGCGCGTCGGGCAAGCATACGGTTCTTTTCGGCAATCGGAGTGGTGTTGGCGTAGGAACGGAAAAAGGCGTAAAGTCCCGATTCACTCATGCCGCAATGCCGTGCCAGATCGGACACGCGGAGGTCGGGGTGCGCGTGAATATAACTGCGTGCCTTGGCATATAGATCGCGGCGAGGGTCATGGTCGGTCTCTCGCATGCGTGGGAGTGCCTCACCGAGCGCGGCATAGAGGTGCGATACCGAGGAGGGTGACACCCGCATGTCGGCGGCAAGAGCGTTCAGATGTGCGTGAAGTGCGGCATTCGCATCAAGCTTTTGCATGGCATATTGCCTGCCTGATTTATCGGGAAAGTAAAGAAAGGCATAGGATTCCCATTCTACTCCACCGCGGTCAGGTGTCCAATAGGAATGGTAGCAGAGTCCGAGCGGCAGGTAGAACACGTCGCCCGCCGCAACCTCCATTTCCTCGCCCGAGCAGGTGACGAAGCGTGCTGTGCCGCGGAGCATTCGCGCGAGAAAATGGCAATCGATGCCGCGCGCGTTGTCGGTGTGGCGGCTTTTTTGTGCCGATAGCAGCCAAAAGCCAAAGGATTTGTAGAAAAGTGTATTATCCATGATGAAAACCCTCTTCTTGGATTGAATTTTTGGAGGATCGTATCTCTTTGTTCGTAGTATAGCATATTGTTTTTTCCTTGTCAAGCGTTTATAATAAGAATCAGAAGAATCCGAAAGGAGAAAAACAATGAAAAATCAGAATATTATTTTCACAGCTCCCGGAATTGCCGAGCTGATCGAACGCGAAGTCGGCATGCCCGAGGAGGGACAGATACTGGTGCGCACAGTACGTGACACCATCAGCGCGGGCACCGAGCGTGCCAACCTCATTGGCGACCCCAACATCAGCCCTACCAGAGGGGGCGCGGTCACCTTTCCGCGTCAGCTTGGTTACAGCGTCGCGGGGGTCGTCGAAGCGATTGGCGAGGGCGTTGAGGGCTTTTCGGTTGGCGATCGCGTATTCTGCGCATGGTCGAAGCACGCGCAATACAACATGATGAAGGCAACGAACGTTTATCATCTTGACGATGCGGTCGATTTTGACGAGGCGGCACTCATTCACATCGCAACCTTTCCCATGGCGGCGATCCGCAAATGCCGCTTGGAGGTTGGCGAATCGGCACTCGTCATGGGACTTGGCGTGTTGGGACTGCTCGGCGTGGAGCTTCTCCGCGCGGCGGGGGCGGTTCCGATCATCGCGGTCGACCCCGTGCCGAGCAAGCGAGAGCAGGCGAGAGCACTCGGTGCCGATTATGCGCTCGACCCCTTTGCCGAGGATTTTGCAAAAACCGTCAAGGAGATCACGGGCGGCGGCGTGAAGGTCGCGCTTGAGATCACGGGGAACGGAGGCGGCATGGATATGGCGCTCGATTGCATGGCAAAATTCGGTCGCATGGCACTGCTCGGTTGCACGCGCAGCTCGGATTTCTCGATCGACTACTACCGCAAGGTGCACGGTCCCGGCATCACGCTGGTCGGTGCGCACACCATGGCGAGACCCAAGCAGGAGTCATCGGCAGGCTGGTGGACCGAAGCGGACGATGAGCGCGCCGTGATGCGGATGCTTGCCCACAAGCGGCTTGATTTCAAGTGCCTGATTGAAGAGGTACACGCGCCCACCGAGGCAACCGAGGTATTTGCACGGCTTGCCAAGGATAAATTCTTCCCGATCGTACAGTTCGACTGGAATCTACTTTGAGGGGGACAGGAATATGAGAAAAATTAAAATCGCACAGATCGGTATGAACCGATACAGTCACGCACCCGAGATCTTCCACACCATGAAGATCCACCCCGAGCTTTTTGATCTGGTGGGATACGCGCTGGTTGAGGACGAGCGCGAGACCTGTGCCGCCAAGATCGAAAAATTTTTTGCGGGCTACCCTGAGCTCACGCTCGAGCAGATTCTCTCCGACCCCACCATCGAGGCGGTTGCGGTGGAGACCGACGAGATCCATCTCACCAAATACGCGCAGATGGCGGCGGACGCGGGCAAGCACATTCACATGGAAAAGCCTGGCAGCCAGAACCTTGCCGATTTTGAGCGCCTGATCGAAACGGTGCGCCGAAACGGAAAGACCTTTCATATTGGCTATATGTACCGCTACAATCCGCTGATCTCCCGCGCAATTGAGGATGCGAAGAACGGGAAATTCGGACAGATCTACAGCGTGGAAGCGCACATGAGCCGCTTTGACAAGAAGGCAACGCGCGAGTGGTTCGGCTCCTTCAAGGGCGGCATGATGTTCTATCTCGGTTGCCACCTGATCGACCTTGTACTGCAAATTCAGGGCATGCCCACAGAGGTACTTCCGCTCAATACGCGAACGGGACTCGACGGCGTTGACACCGAGGACCTCGGCTTTGCGGTCCTGCGCTATCCCAATGGCATTTCGGTGATCCGCATGGGCGGTACCGAGGTGGGCGGCTCCCGTCGCCGTCAGCTTGTGATCTGCGGCTCGGAGCGCACGCTGGAGATCAAGCCTCTGGAGGTATCGATCAAGGAGGCGGCACCTTACACGCTGTACGCCGAGCAGACCGACTATGCATCGGATGAGAGCGGTCACACCGTACTGAAGCCGCTTCGTTCCGAGCCCTTCCAACGTTACGAGGCAATGCTTTTTGCCTTTGCTGAGATGGTGCGCGGTGAGCGCGAGAATCCCTACACGCTTGAATATGAGCTACAACTCTTCAAGCTCATTCTTCGTTGCTGCGGCATGGAGGTGTAACAAATATGAAACGCGTTTTATTAATTGCGGGCGGAGGCACGCTGGGAACCTACACCGCCGAGGAGCTTTTGCGCCTGGGGTGCGCGGTGGACGTGATCTGCCCCGAGGAAAAAAAGAGTGATCATCCGAACCTGCGCTTCATTCGCTCGCTTGCAACCGAGGAGCTTTTGCGCGAGCTGTTTGCGGCGGGGAAATATGACGGAATTGTCAATTTCATTCACTATAAAACACTTGATGCCTATCGGCAAATTCACCCCCTGCTCATTGCCAACACCGAGCACCTGATCTTTCTCTCCTCCTACCGTGTGTACGCCGATCGAATGCACCCGATCACCGAGGAGGCACCGCGTCTCTATGACGTGAGCGAGGATGCGGAATTTCTCGCAACCGAGGACTACGCCGTTCCGAAATCCAAATGCGAGGATTATCTCAGGGGCGAATGTGCAGGACAACCGTGGACGATCGTTCGTCCCGTGATCTCCTTCTCGCAATACCGCCTCGATCTCTACGTGCATTCGGGCAAGCTCATACTGGAATACGCCGAGCGTGGCGAACCGCTCCGCATTCCGTCCTCGTCGAGATACCTCACGGCAGGTCTCGATTGGGCGGGAAATTCGGGCAAGCTGATCGCGCATCTGCTCTTCAAGCCGCACACCTTTGGCGAGACATACACCGTCAGCACGGCGCAGAATCTCACGTGGGATCAGGTCGCGGCAATCTATCATGAGCTGATCGGGCTTGAGGTGGATTGGTGCAGTGACGAGGCATTTTACGAGCAGCATCCTTGCTATTTGGAAAAACGCAAATGGATCCTCGACTGCGACCGTCGCTTTGACCGTGTGATCAACAACGAAAAAATATTGAAGGCAACCGGCCTCGGTGCGAGTGATTTCAAACCCGTTGCAGAGGGTCTTGCCATCGAGTTAAGAAAAATCAAGGGAGAATTTTAACAATATGAAAGCAATTTTGGTAGATAAAACAGACAGAAGCCTGCATTGGAGCGAGGTTCCCGATCCCATCATGGGCGAGGAGGAGGTTCTGATCAAGATCGAGGCGGCGGCACTCAACCGCGCCGATCTGATGCAGCGAGAGGGCGACTATCCGCCCCCTC
This sequence comes from Oscillospiraceae bacterium, assembly GCA_015063585.1. Taxonomy (GTDB): domain Bacteria; phylum Bacillota; class Clostridia; order Oscillospirales; family CAG-272; genus UMGS1865. The sequence goes on along the minus strand of SVTW01000007.1, from coordinate 6,082 downwards.
CGGGATGCCCCGATTGGATGGGACTTGAGATCGCGGGAACGGTCGTGAAGATCGGTGCCGAGGCGGCGGAAAAGTCGGATTGGAAGGTGGGCGACAAGGTCTGCGCCCTGCTTGGCGGCGGCGGATATGCCGAATACGTCACCGTGAAATACGACATGCTCATGCCGATTCCCGAAAACTGCTCCATGGTGGAAGCCGCGGCAATTCCCGAGGCGTTTGCAACGGCATATCTCAATCTTTTCATAGAGGGGAAAATCCAAAAGGGAAACACACTTCTGATGAACGCGGGCGCGAGCGGACTTGCCAGCGTGATCATTCCCATGGCAAAGGCATTCGGCATTCGTGTGATCACCACCGTTCTCTCGGACGAGATCGCTGCATCGATCCAGCATCTGAATGCCGACGTGGTAGTCAACACCCGTAAGGAGAACATTGCCGAGGTGCTCAAAAGGGAAATGGAGAGCGGGCATTCGGTTGACGTTGCCATCGACTGTCTGGGCGGTGAGATCATGGGGCAGTGCCTGCATTATCTGACGCATGGAGCACGTTGGATCATGATTGCCTCCTTGGCAGGACAAAAGACCGAGATCGACCTGAAAAACATCTACGTGCGGAACGTACGCATTATTGGAAGCACCCTGCGCTCCCGTGCGCCCGCGGTCAAGGCGGAGATTCTGGCAAGCCTTGTGCGTGACGTTTGGCCTTTTGTTGCCGAGGGCAAGGTAAAGCCCACCATTTACAAGGTTCTGCCCATTACCGAGGCAGAGGCGGCACACGACATTTTGTATCGCGGTGAAAACGTGGGCAAGGTTGTGCTCACGCTTCCGCAATGAGGCAAGAGCGGCATCTGCTCGCATTGAAATACGGTGAATCAACACTCCCCTGCGATCAGCTCTATCGCGGGGGAGATCCGTGTTTGTGCGAGCCAATTTCATTTACCGTGTATCTTCTCACGGTCGGAGCGCGAAAAATTTTGATCGACGCGGGCTGTGAGGATATGCCGGGGTTCCAAATGGAGCAGTTCTGTTCCCCCGTTGAGATATTGGCACGGTGCGGTATTTCCCCCGAGGAGATCACCGATCTGATCATTACGCACGCTCACCACGATCACATCGCGGCGGCAAAGCGTTTTCCCAATGCAACGGCTATCATTCATATCGATGCCTATGCGCGCGGTGCACGCTATCTGCCCCCGCATATGCCAATTCGCACCTTTCGGCGCAGTGCCATGGTCGCGCGGGGCGTGCAGGTTCGGTTGGTGGGCGGGCACGCGAGCGGTTCCTCGGTGGTTTTGATCGATCAAGGGGAAAAGACCTATCTGATCTGCGGTGACGAATGTTACGTTTCGCGCAATTTCCGTGACGGTATCCCAACCGGAGCCTCCGCCGCGCCTGCCAAAAGTGAGGCGTTTCTGCGTGCGTACAACAACAGTCGCACGGTCCCGCTCTTTTGCCATGACCCCGCTATTTTGCCCGGTGAGAATGGCTTTTTGCAGATTTTTTGACATTTTTATTTATATTTGCATAAAATTACGCAATATCTCTTGAATCGGAAAAGAACGTATGATATAATAAAAACGAATGATATTTCCAAATGCTTTGGAAATATAAAAGATGATACGCAAAGGAGAATACAGATTATGTTCAGACCCGAATATCCGAGACCGCAAATGGTACGTGACGCGTGGATCAACCTCAACGGCCCCTGGGAATACCGCACCGACCGCGCCGTTTCCGGAACCGACCGCAAGTGGTATCTGCCCGAAACCGAATTTCCCGAAACGATTGAGGTGCCCTTCTGCCGTGAGAGTGTGCTTTCCGGCATTGGCGATACCGATTTTTGTGACTGCGTGTGGTACCGCAAAAAGCTGTCCATTCCCGAAGCATGGGCGGGCAAGCGCGTGATCCTGCACATCGGCGCATGCGATTTTGCTACCACGCTCTACGTGGACGGCAAGATGGTTGGCACACATCGCGGCGGCTACGTATCGTTCAGCTTTGATCTGACTCCTTATCTGACCAATCGCGAGCCTGTAATCACGTTGCGCGTGTTGGACGAGGTGCGCAAGATGATTCAGCCCGGCGGAAAGCAGAGCCGTTTGTATTATTCTCAAAAATGCGATTATACCCGCACCACGGGTATCTGGCAGACCGTTTGGCTTGAGGCCGTGGAGCAGGCATATATCAAGAACACCAAATATTATCCCGACATTGATGCCAAAACGCTTACCGTTTTGGTCAATGCGGAAAATGCCGACGGAATGACCGTGACGGCAAAAGCCTCCTACGAGGGCAAGGCTGTTGGCTCCGCCACCGCTGTGGTGCACGGCAGACAGGCAATGATGACGCTCCCGATCTCCGAGCTGCATTTGTGGGAGGTTGGAAACGGTAGACTCTACGATCTTGAGCTGACGCTTGGAAACGATGCCGTAAAGAGCTATTTCGGTATGCGTAACATCGGCATCAAAGAGGGCATCTTCTATCTCAACGGAAAGCCGGTTTTCCAACGCTTGGTGCTGGATCAGGGCTTCTATCCCGACGGCATCTACACCGCACCCTCGGAAAAAGAGCTGATCGCCGATATCGAGCGTTCGATGGCATGCGGCTTTAACGGCGCACGCCTGCATCAAAAGATCTTTGAGCCGCTCTTCCTGTATCATTGCGACCGTCTCGGCTACATCGTTTGGGGTGAGCATGGAAACTGGGGACTCAACATTCACGATCCCGAGGGCTGGCGCGCATTCCTTCCCGAATGGCTCGAATCGGTCGAGCGTGATTTCAACCATCCCGCGATCATCGGCTGGTGTCCGCTCAATGAGACCCAATCCAATCAGGACCCCGAGTTGGTCCGCTTCCTTGGCAGCATGACCCGTGCCGCAGACCCCACGCGTCTCTTTATCGAGGCGTCTGGCTGGGCGCACGTAGAGGGCATTGCCGATATGATCGACGTGCACGATTACTGCCAGGATCCCGTGGAGTTTGCCGTGCGCTTTGAGGACCTTAAGGAGGGCAAGCCGGTGTCGATCCACCTGCCGAAAAAATACAATCTTCCCGAGGAGATCACCTATCCCACGTTTATCAGTGAGTACGGCGGAATCGGTTGGGATCTGGACGACACGATGGGCAATTCCTGGGGCTACGGTACCACACCCGCATCTCCCGAGGAATTTATCTCGCGCTTTAAAGGACTTGCCGAGGCGATCCTCTTCCATCCCAAAATGAGCGGACTTTGCTATACACAGCTCACCGACGTTGAGCAGGAGCAGAACGGTCTTTACACCTATGACCGCCGCCCGAAGTTCGACCCTGCTATCTTCCACGCGATCCTGACGCAAAAGGCAGCGATCGAGGAGGAATAAGGAGGGAGCCGCATGCCTTTTATTGATACCAAGCTCAATATTCGGTTGAGTGCCGAAAAGGAAGCAATTCTCAAGGCAAGATTGGGAGAGGCGATCGCCAATTTCCCGGGCAAGAGCGAATATTGGCTGATGCTCAATTTCACCGATAACAGCCGCATGTGGTTTCGCGGTTACAACAATTTTCCCATCGCAATGGTGGAGGTCAAGCTCTTCGGCACTGCCGATGAGGAGACCTGTTCCCGCATGACGGGGATCATCTGCCGCCTTTTTAAAGAGGAGCTGGATATTTCTCCCGACCATGTTTATGTCAAGTACGAATTCACCGACCATTGGGGTTGGAACGGCGAGAATTTTTAACAAAATTAAGAAAAGAGGCTGCGTCATTGGCGCAGCCTCTGCTCAAAAAAGCCGACGGTAGGCTTTTTTGTAGCGCGGAATTTGCGGTTTTCGACTGCAAAGCAGTCGAAAATTGCGGTGTTTAGCCGCAAAGCAAAAACGTCGGGGGTGAGTACCAAATGCATTTTTGCATTTGACTCACCCCCTTCTTTTTTTTGTATTTCCTATTCTTTTTTTGCTTTTTTTCTTGCCGCTTCGAGCAGAGCGTCACGTTCATTGGGGAGTCTTCCTTCCACCACGTCGTCCAGCAAAGCGTCAAGCAGAACCCCCAGCTCCCGTCCCGGCTTCATACCGAGCGCGATGAGGTCGCCGCCGTTTACGGCAAGCGTTTTCAGCGATAGGCAGGCGCCGTCCGCGCGGATCTTTTGCATCAGCCGTGGAATCTCGGTCAGCGTCCGCGGCGGAATGTTGTAGGGTGCGGCATGTGCCAAACGGTCGCACCGCTGAACCTCCATCAAGCGCAGGATATCGCGGTCGGAGAGCTTTTGCATCAGACGTTTGACGGCGCGTTCCTCGGCGGGAAAGGAGCGGTCGTGGTAATCGACCAAGCGTGTTACCGCATCAATTGTGGCGTTGTCAAAGCGCAGGCGATGCAGAATGCGGTTGGAGAGCTCCACCCCAACGGGACCGTGCCCCTTGAAGTGACCGCCGTCGCTGTCCTCTGTATAAGTGAGCGGTTTTCCGACGTCATGGAGCAAAATGGCAAGACGTGTCACGGGATCGCGCGTTTGCTCCGCTTCCAATGCGTGGAGCGTATGCTCATATACGTCAAAGCAATGGTATTTGCAGTTTTGATCAAAGGCAAAGCAAGCGGCAAGCTCGGGAATAAATTCGGCGATCACGTCGCTGTATTCGCGCAGGATCGGCACGGCAGAGATGCCGCAGAGCAGTTTGACAAATTCCACGTGAATGCGTTCCGCGGCAATGTTGGCAAGCAGATGCTTGCAGGTATGGATCGCCTCGGCGGTTTCGGGCGCGATCGAAAAGCCGAGCACCGAAGAAAAGCGAATGGCACGCAGAATGCGCAAACCATCCTCATGAAAACGCGTGGAGGGATCGCCCACACAAGCAATCACGGCGCGGGAGAGATCTGCTCTTCCGCCAAACGGGTCCATCAATCCGCGCGTGGGGTGGTATGCCATGGCATTGACCGTAAAATCACGGCGCGAAAGATCGTCCGCAAGCGAATCCGAAAAGGTGACGGAGATCGGGTGGCGGTTGTCGGCATAGGCACCGTCGCGGCGAAAGGTGGTGATCTCAAGCGGATCTCGGTCCACCAAAACGGTCAGCGTTCCGTGTTGGATACCGGTTTCGATCGTGCGCAGGTCCGCAAAGCATGCGGCGGTCTGCTCGGGGCGGGCAGAGGTTGTGATATCCCAATCGTTCGGCTCGCGGCAAAGGAGCGAATCACGCACGCATCCCCCAACGGCATATGCCTCAAAGCCCGCGCTTTCCAGACGCGAGATCGCGAAGCGGACCGATGCGGGAAGTTGGATTTCGAACGGATCCATGGGATCACCTCCTGTTATCGAAAAAATGAAACGTTATAGCGGCGCATGGTAAGGAGCAGGAGCATGCCGCACAGATAAGCCGACAGCACCTCACCGATGCCAACGGTGAGCATCAGGAAGGGAATGGCACCTTCCATATGATAGCCGTAGGCAAGGATCGGGGGAATGATCAGCGTGTTTGAGAGGACCGTTGGAAGCGGAACCAGCCACGGCAGGCGCCGCAGACCGTATGCGCCGAGTGCGCCGATCAGGGTGGCGAGCGTGCCGAAAACAACGTCCTGCCAGATACAGCTCATGAGCAGATTGGAGATCAGGCAGCCAACGGTCAAACCCGGAATGGCGGCGGCGGTGAAAAAGGGAAGCACGCAAAGTGCTTCCGAAATACGAAATTGGATGGCACCGTTTGCGAGTCCAAGTGCGCCGACGAACACGGTGAGCACGGTATAAATTGCCGCGATCAAGCCTGCTTGACACAAAAAAAGACTGTTATGACGGTGTTTTTTCAATTGGTTCATGGTAATTCTCCTTAGTTTTGTTTACCGTGAGGATGGTTTCGAACTCACGCGCGGCCCCCGCCGCTGAATACCTTACTATTATACACCCGTTTTTGTGATTCGTCAAGTCTTATTTTGGAAGATCGCAGATGCCTTTATACACAACCGCCCAAAATCGCATGTTCGGGAGATAAAGAAGAGGCTGCGTCATTGGCGCAGCCTCTGCTCAAAAAAGCCGACGGTAGGCTTTTTTGTAGCGCGGAATTTGCGGTTTTCGACTGCAAAGCAGTCGAAAATTGCGGTGTTTAGCCGCAAAGCAAAAA